>NZ_JBSXOB010000045.1:0-124698 GCF_056857915.1 Marinobacter sp. B-12
ACAAGAAAATGGCGGGTATCGCACCGATCTCAGCCAGCAGCCAGGATCTATTAACCAACACTTAAACGCCAAGGGTGGGTCAGTTTTCAACCGGCGATATTGCCAATAAGTGGGTCACTTTTAAACCGGCGTTGACACCGATAACACGACTGTCGTCCTTGAGGATCGCGCCGCCACCAATGAAGCCGATGCCGGTGACGATGCCTTGCAGGACCCGGCCCTGTTCGCCCGGGGAGTCGATGACAGCGCGGCCAACGAGCATGAAGCCGCATGACACCACGGCGACCAGGGGGAAGGTTCTCAGGCCGATTCTGGGCCCCTGCTCTTCCCGGTCAAAACCAATAGGGAACGCCAGCAGATAGGCAATGGCCATCAACAGCAGGTTGTTGAGGGTGAGCATCCAGTCAACGTTGAATAAATCTGCCATGGGGATTTCCGGGTTCTGAAGTTTTTGTTATCACTGGGTCGAGATTAGTCCTGGTCTGCAAAGGCTTCAATCCTTTCCGCCGCTGTTCGGCCACATTTGCTGTTTTCCGATTACTGGGAATGGTAGGTTTTAAAGGCCCGATTTGGCAGACGTTACTCTGATTCGAGGAAGAGCCCCATCTATGCGCAATAATGGTGACCCTACCAACATGCAACAGCTACTGGAGCAGATTCGCGAGTCTGCGACCGGGACCGGGCGAGTGTCGGTGCACGATATCCTTAATGGCGTAGGGGAACGTTCGTTCGGGCCCGTGGTGCTCGTCGCTGGGCTGATCACCCTGGCGCCGTTGATCGGCGACATTCCCGGGGTTCCAACCATTCTGGGGCTGGTGGTTCTGCTGACACTGGGGCAACTGTTGTTCCGCAGACACACCATCTGGATGCCCTCGTGGATTTCCCAGCGCTCCGTGCCCCAGGACAAGCTCTTGAAGGGGTTGGACTGGCTGCAAAAACCGGCTCGTTTTCTGGATCGTTGGACGGGGCCGCGCCTGGTGTTTCTGGCAGATGGGCCAGGGCTCTATATGATGGCCATTATCTGCATGCTGGTGGCTCTGGCCATGCCCGCAATGGAGGTGGTGCCCTTCAGCGCCAATGGCGGCGGCGCTGCGTTGACGGCCTTTGGGCTGGCAATCGTAGCGAGGGACGGGTTGTTGGCGATTGTAGCCACATCGCTCACGCTGGTGACCGGCTGGTTTGTGGTTACCGGGCTGGCAGGGTAATGCCAGAGGCGGAAAAAGGAGCCGTCCGTTGGCCCAAAGATGCAGTGGAGCAGGTGCTCCTATAGTCGCTTTCAGGGACTAACACATCTTCAGTACACCAGAGCAATATGACAGTTCTATGACTCAGGGTTATCACCCGCTTCCATGAAGTTCTTCAAAAAATGCCCGGGTACGCTCCGTGATTTCGTCCAGTTTGGCGTCCCAAGTGCGCTTGTAGCTTTTGAAGGTATCGTCACTCAGGCGCGAGAAGCGCGCTCCGGCCTCGGCTAACGCGCGAGAACTGTCGACAAAGGCGTCGAAATCCGGCTCATCCAGCCTGCCGCTGCTTCGATTGAGGTCCGCCGCGGTTCGCTGCAGGGCGCTTCGATCTCTCTCTGGCGCCCGCTGGTTGTCTTCCAGCGCCTCTTCGATGGATTTTTCCAACTCTTCCATCAGCCCCCGTAGGGCTTGGCCGTACTCTTCCATGGCCTGCTCTGCCCGGCGTTGGGTCTGGTCGGAATACGCCTCGAATTCGCGGGCAATGGCGTCCATCTGGCGAGAAAGGTCATCGGAAGACTGTCCGAAGCTGGCCGTCAAGCGATCGCCCAAGCGGCTCATTTCTCCGATTAGACCTGCAAACGGAGACGGATTCATTATCGCCTCCCCAGTGCGGTCGTAGTCCACCAGCCAGTCGCCGCCCCGCTCCACAAGGTAGGTATTTACTTCCCGGCGCTCGCCGGGGACGCCGTCTTCAGCGGGCAAGCGGGTTACAATCGTAGCCTCGCGATCGTCAATGACCACCCGACCAAAATCGGGCACGATGTCAGACCAGTCCCGGGCGTAGCTATCGAAGGCAGAGGCGGCGGCCAGCGTCGATAGGTCAGCAACGGTATCCGCATCTTTCTCGGACATGGCCTGCCAGAATTCGGCAGCCACTTCCTGGGGCGTTTCCGGCTTGCTACACCCGGTGACCACAACGGCTGCCAGCGTTAGTGCCACCACTCTGAACCACGAGTAACTCATTCGCCCATCCTCAATCAACGTTCAATACTGGGCGAATGATACTATAGGCCTTAGAGGTTACAGGTCAGGTTTACCAATTCTTCATCAAACACACGGCGGTTTTCGCTGTAATCCACGGGCACATCGATCAGGTGTACACCACCCGAGGCCAGTGCGTTCTTCAGCGTCGTCCGCAGGTCTTCAGTGCGGGTGATTCGATGGCCGGTGGCACCGTAGGCATCGGCGTATTTCACGAAGTCCGGGTTGTTGTAATCCAGCCCGAAGTTCTCGAAGCCCTCCTGGGCCTGCTTCCATTTGATCATGCCGTAGGCATTGTCGTTGATGATAAGTATCACCAGGTTCAGTTTCAGCCGCACGGCGGTTTCCAACTCCTGGCTATTCATCATGAAGCCACCATCGCCACACACTGCCATCACCTTGAGGTGCGGGTATAGCATGGCCGCCATCATGGCGCTGGGCAGGCCTGCGCCCATGGAGGCCAGGGCATTGTCGAGCAGTACGGTGTTGTTGTCGTAAGCCGGGTAGTTGCGGGCAAACCAGAGTTTGTACATGCCGTTGTCGAGCGCGATGATGCCGTCATCCGGCATGACCTGGCGTACGTCGTTGACGATGCGCTGGGGAATGACCGGGAAACGGCCATCGTCTGCTTTGTCGGCCATATGGCGGTCCACAGAAGCCTTCACTTCCATAAACCGGCGGAAGTCGTGTGAAGAGCACTGGCCACATTGTTCAGCCAGGTATTCGACGCTGTTGGCAATGTCGCCCACCACTTCGTGCTGGGGAAAATAGACCGGGTCCACATCGGCGGCACTGAAGTTCACGTGGATAACCTGTTTGCCGCCGGGATGCATGAAAAAGGGTGGCTTCTCAACCACATCGTGCCCGACGTTGATCACCAGGTCAGCGTGGTCAATGGCGCAGTGCACAAAGTCACCGGCCGAGAGTGCCGCATTCCCCAGGTAGCGGGGGTGGCGTTCATCCACTACGCCCTTGCCCATCTGGGTGGTGAAGAAGGGAATGCCGGTCACGTTGACCAGATGGATCAGGGCCTGGGAAACCCGTTTTCGGTTAGCACCGGCGCCAATCATGATCAGCGGGTATCTGGCTTTGCTGATCATGTCACAGGCAATGTCCAGGCTTTTGGTACTGGCAGTGGGTCGCCGGGCATCACTGGGCTGGAAGATATGGGTATCGCTCTCTGACACCTCAGAGGCGATGTCTTCGGGTAATTCGAGATGGACCGCACCCGGGCGTTCTTCCGAAGCCAACCGGAAGGCTTCCCTCACCTTGGCGGGGATGGTGTTGGCATTGCTGATCTGGCGGGTGTACTTGGTAAGCGGCCGCATCAGGTCCACCACGTCCAGAATCTGAAACAACCCCTGCTTGGAGGATTTAATGGGCTTCTGCCCGGAAATCATCATCATTGGCATGCCGCCAAGCTGGGCGTAGGCGGCGGCTGTTACCAGGTTGGTGGCACCGGGGCCCAGGGTCGACAGGCAAACGCC
This sequence comes from Marinobacter sp. B-12, assembly GCF_056857915.1. NCBI lineage: Bacteria > Pseudomonadati > Pseudomonadota > Gammaproteobacteria > Pseudomonadales > Marinobacteraceae > Marinobacter > Marinobacter sp. B-12. Next base: position 3,713 of record NZ_JBSXOB010000045.1, read on the forward strand.
CACGCGGCCTGTCAGGCGCCCGTAGGTCGCGGCCATAAAGCCCGCCGCCTGTTCGTGGCGATTGAGAACCAGCTCAATGCTGGATTCGCGCAAGGCCTCAAGGAGATCCAGGTTTTCTTCACCCGGCACCGCGAAGATGTACTGAACACCTTCGTTTTCCAGGGCGCGAACAAACAGCTTGGCGCCGTTTCGGCAGTTACTGGCCTCAGCGGTCATCATCTCTCCCGTTCTGTCTTGGTTGGATCTATCCTTCCTGCGGGGGCTCTGCCTGCAGTGTCTCTGCCGGCAACCGGTCCCGGCCCCAGCTGCGGTGAATGCGGCTGATCACCCGCGCCAATTCCTCCTCGCCCACGTCTGCGGGCTCACCGCGTTCGAGGGGGTCGAAGTGAAAAATGTACAGCCGCGAGGCGAACTGTTCAAAGGGCAAGGAAGCCTCACCGAACCGTTCACCTTTCCTGGAGGTACTGACCACCACGTCGTCACCCCAATTCTGACCGCTGTCGTTATTGGGGTTAAAGAAATACACTCGCATGACGTCTTCCGGGTCCAGGGTCACACGGAGAATGGTGATGGCGTGCCAGCCAATGAATCTAGCAGCGCTGTCAGTAATAGCTACGCCGGCCGGTTGCGGGTGGATCAGGGGCTGGTTGCCATTGTAGTAGGGGTGGTAGCTGGCATAGAAATGCCGCAGGAACGTTTCCAGCTCTTCCAGGTCCCCGGTTGCAACGTCCACGTTAATGCGGAATCCACGGCCGGCGGACCAGCCATGGAATTCGGGGTTAACCCACTGGTGGGGGTCGCCCTGACGGTACATACACAGGCGGCCCATTTCTGCGTAAATCCGGTCAAGGTGCGGTACTACCACCAGCGAAACCGGGTCCAGGTCAAGCGTTACTTCGGAGGCCACACCTCCCTGACTGCTGGACGAAGAAACCGGGACGCCCTCGAAGTGCATGATAATTTCGTTGTCGCGGGCGGCCCAGGCCACCATCTGCAACAGATAGTCCGGATCGTTGTACGCCCACATGGACAGCGCCCGGGCTGACTGGCAGGTAGGGTTGTTTCCCTGCCCCACGCCAAGGGGCTGGCCCAGCATGTTTAGCACCCCCTGCAACAGCCACGCCTTCGGCTGTGGCTGATAGCCGTACGCCAACTGGATGCGCTCACGGGCTTGCGTGCAGATAGAAAGCTTGGCCTGGCGCCATAGCGCGGGCGCAAGCGGCGGCTGATAGAGAATGCCTCGCTCCAGCATTAACGCAAGGCCATATAGACCTTGGGCTGTTTCCGGATAGACACCCTCGTTGATCAACTCGTGCACCAGATCCTTGTAGCAAAGCAGGCAATCACGGCCGGTACTGGACAGGCCCAGGGCTTCCGTCAGCAGCGCATCCTGCCGCTCCAGAATGTGGCGGACAAAGGTGGCGTGATAGGGAGATACCAGTCCGGTGTCATGCATGGAACGGGCAAAACCGGTCGCTTCGCTTTGCAGGGCCACAGCGTCCATGGACTGCAGCCGTTCCTGGTACACAGAAATGCCAGGGTCTTCACGGCATGCCTGTGTCGGCCCGTAAAGGCTCGAAATCAGACGTTCAGCACCCTGCCCCGCACCACCGAGATCCACATCGGGATCAATGCGGCACAGCGCAATCTGGGTAATCATCTGCCGCACGCTGCTGACCTGGATCGGGCGCTGCTGCAGGATTCGCCAGATCTCTTCGATGAGCTGATCGATGACATGCTCATAGCCAATCTGAGTGGCAATATGCTGCACCACCGCGCGGCTGACAAGTGCCAGTTTTCCCTGTTCCCGTTCGGCCTCGCCAGACTCACCAAACAGCAAGTTCAGGTTGATGGCCAACACCTGAGTCAGGTAGTGATGCGCCTGTTCCGCGGAGAATGATTCATGCTGATAATCGCCTCGGGCAACCGCCAGCAGCCGCAATTCACTGAGCGCTTCGATGATGACTGTATCGGCATGGGGGCTTTGCAGGGAATAGGTCGTCAATGACGGCAACAGGATGGCGGGATCCGCCCAGTCGGTTCCAAGAAACACACCAGAACGCTCAAGCCATTCGGATCGCTCCTGCAACGCAAGGCAACCCTCAGGCTGAAGCAAAACCCGTCGAACTGTGTCAAACAGTCGGGGAAGCTTACCTGGCTTGGCGAAAGCGCGACTCTCATCGAGAGCCGCAATCGCGTCGTCCAGTCGCTGCACCAGCTTGTCGAAATTGACGACGGGGGCTGGGTTTCCAGCGTCGGAATTGCTCAAACTGTCTTCCTCAGGGCCTGGACCAGGCCCGTTGTTGTTAATTCCTTCCGGAATTATACATAGAAATCCAGTTCTTCCTGATGTTTCAGTAAATCACGCATGACATAAGGGTCTTCACCGAAGAAGTAAACTAGGCCCCAATGCGTGCCAAAGGCGGTACGCTTGGTAACTGTCTCTTCCAGCGGCGGCGTGAGTTCGTGGGATTCGAAGTAATCGTGGTTCTCGGTCTCTTCCGGCATTTCCAGTTGGCTGACCACCCGGCGGCGCGGATACACGCCGAAACAGCCGGCATAACCTTTGGCATCCACGACCTCTTTCGGGAAGAAGGCTTTAACCTCTTCGGCGGTGGTTTTCGGGTCGAAGGTCATGATCAGTGCTTGATAGGCATTGAAGCCGTATGCACGTTCAAGCAGCTCGAACACCTTGAAGCCCGGTGGCCGATACGCCACCTCACCGAAGTACATGGTGCTGTCGCTGGTCACGAAATACTCTGGGTGAATGAACCCGAACTCGATATCGAACGTTTTGATCAGTTTTTCGATCTCGCGGGTAATCTGCTCCCGGTATTTCTCCAGGTCCGGCGTAGCCGGTACAAACACCGAGTAACCCAGGGTCACATACTCCGAGATATTCAGGAACGCGATCTTGCCGTTGTGAATCCAGGCCTCGACGGCAAATTCCCAACCGTCCAGGTGGGATTCCATGAGCACCGGAAATTCTTCCTCGGGAATGGTATCCACTTCATCCGGGGTACGGATCACCCGGTGGCCCAGACAACCGGCCTTGTCGAATGCTTTGAGGTGGATCGGGTCATTCGGGTCACCGTCCAGCTTCAGAAGGGTCTGGTTGACTCGCTTCAGGAAACGGATAACGTCGTCCCGGTCGTGGGCTTCCTCGAAAATCCCCACACGAATACCGCCCAGCTGGGCGCGGCGCTTCATCAAAGCTTTATCTCGCAACAACATGGACTGGCCAAACAGCTTTGGCTGATCCATCAGAACCGAGTTGATAGCACCAGCCCACTCCACGGTTTCCTCAAACAAGGGAATAGCCACATTAACGCCCATCTCTTTGAGTGTCTGAGCAATTTCAACAGACCGGTCGTTCAGCCGCTCAAAATTCCATGGCACGTAGGGAATGTCATGTTCCTTGCAGTATGCCTCTGCCCAATCGGGGGCAACCACCACATATCGTCGATCAAATTTGTCGGCCGCTTCCACCGCGTTCAAGCTCCATCCCAGGAGTGCGATATAGCCTTTATTCGGATCGAATTCTTGCTCGCTCATGTTCGTTCTCCTTGGTGGTGTTTCCTTATAACCTAACGTTTCAGGCGCAAATCGCAACCGGGCCCGGCGCCCAAAAACCGAAAAGCGCCGGCAGCCCCGGCTTTTAAGCCAGGACTGCCAGCGCTTCCGCAGGTATTAGATCGTTTGGGAATATCAGCTCAATTTCAGGGTTGAGAGCGTTCGTTCCCGCACTTTGTTAAGTAATTGCTCATCGTCTACCAGCGATTGACCGTAGGAAGGCACCATCACTTTCATGCGTTCCTGCCACTCCGGGGATTCTATACGATCCGGGAAGCAGCGCTGGATCACATCGATCATGGCCTGGACAGCCGTTGAAGCCCCTGGTGATGCGCCAAGCAAAGCTGCCAGGGAACCGTCTTGCGCCGCCACAATTTCGGTGCCGAACTCCAGCTTTCCGCCACCTTCCAGTGACTTCTTGATAATCTGCACACGCTGGCCAGCATCCTGAAGGCGCCAGTCTTCTTCGCGGGCGTCCGGGAAGTAATTGCGCAGGGAAGCCACGCGGTCGCTGTGCGACTGGAACACTTCACCAATCAGATAGCGAGTCAGGTCCATGTTGGTACGGCTCACCGATAACATAGGACGAAGGTTCGCTGAGCGGACCGAGCCGAATAGGTCGAATACCGAGCCCTGCTTGAGGAAGCGTGTGGTGAAGCCGGCAAAGGGGCCGAAGAGAAGCGCCGGTTCACCGTTGATGATACGGGTATCCAGATGCGGTACCGACATCGGCGGCGCCCCGATCGGTGCCTTGCCGTACACCTTGGAGTGATGTTGCTGAACGATTTCCGGCTTCTGACAAACCAGCCACTGACCACTGACGGGGAAACCACCATAGCCCTTGGATTCATCGATGTTGGACTTTTGCAACATCGGCAGCGCTCCGCCGCCGGCACCCAGGAAGACAAACCCCGCCTCTAGCTTCGTCAGCTCACCGGTCTTCTGGTTCTTCACCCGCACCTTCCAGCGGCCATTGTCACGCTTGGCCAGGTAATGCACGGGACTGCTCAGCATCAGCTCAAAATTCGGCGTGGTTTCCAGGAACTCCACCATGCTGCGGGTAAGAGAGCCAAAGTCCACGTCTGAACCGTGCTTGATTCGAGTGGCGGCTACCTTTTGCATTGGATCCCGGTTATTGACCACCAGCGGCATCCACTCTTCCAGATCCCGCGGCGATTCCGTGTATTCCATTTCGCGGAACAGGTGATGGGCACTGAGCTTTTCATGGCGGCGTTTGAGGAACTTCACGCCATCTTCACCCCATACAAAGCTCTGGTGAGGGGTTCGGTTAATGAAGCTTTTGGGGTCCGGCAGCATGCCCTGCTCAACCAGATGGGACCAGAATTGCAAAGACACTTCGAACGAGGCATTGATCTTCAACGCCCGCTCAATAGCAACATCGCCATCTTCGGTTTCGGGGGTGTAATTGAGTTCGCAGTAGCCGGCGTGTCCGGTCCCTGCATTGTTCCATCCGTCGGTGCTTTCATGGGCTACGTGATCAAGACGTTCAACCATGACGATGTCCAGGGAGGGATCGAGCTGCCTGAGCATCATGCCGAGGGTGGCGCTCATGACGCCCCCGCCGACCAGCACTACATCTGCCTGTCTAACGGCCATTGGTTATCACCCTAGCTAGTTTAAAGCCTGTTACCCGCCCACGATCAGTAGAGGGGCTTTGAAGTTGCGGCGCGATTATCCCGCTTTTTGACCGGATAATAAATTGCGATTAACAACTGACTTGCGACCGGAACCCGCCTGGAGCTGAGTGCGCCGGCGCATGTGGCAAGGGCCAACGTGCTGATTTCATTTACCAACGGTGGCCGTGCGTAGGTCAAACGTTTAAAATGCGCTCGCCGGACGATCTTTGTTACATTCTCGCGTCTGCGCGCAACGATATCACCGCCACTTTAGTCTCATACCGTGCGGCTTACACCAACAGGGCACCCTTTATGCTTTTGGCAATCGCAGCAATCATCGCTGGTCTGATTTTACTTGTCTGGAGCGCAGACCGCTTCATTGAAGGCGCGGCGGCCACCGCCAAACACCTCGGTATGCCATCGCTGCTGATTGGTATGGTGATCATCGGATTCGGCACCTCTGCGCCTGAGTTGGCAGTGTCAGCCATGGCCGCACTCGATGGCAACCCGGGGCTGGCGCTGGGCAACGCCTATGGCTCTAACATCACCAATATCGCAGTGATCGTCGGCCTTACTGCAGTGATCGCCCCTATTACGGTCCATTCTCAGGTGATTCGAAAGGAACTTCCGCTGCTGCTGGTTCTGACGGCCATCGCCGGCTACCAGTTGATTGATGGCAACCTGACCCGACTCGACGGTTGGGTGCTGCTTGGTGTGTTCGCAGCCGTCATGGGCTGGTCCATCTATCAAGGCATCCAGGGCAAGGGGGACTCGTTGATCGGCGAGACCGACTCCGAACTGGTTGCCCACCCAATGCCATTGAAAATAGCGTTGATGTGGCTGGTTGTCGGCCTGGTTCTTCTGTTGGTGAGCTCGCGCATGCTGGTCTGGGGGGCGGTGTTTATTGCCCAGGGCCTGGGCGTCAGCGATCTGATCATCGGGCTGACTATCGTTGCCATCGGTACCTCACTGCCGGAACTGGCCTCGGCCCTGGCAGCCGTCAAGAAAAACGAGCACGACCTGATACTCGGCAACATCGTGGGGTCTGGCATTTTCAACACCCTCGCCGTGGTTGGCCTTGCTGCGACCATTGAGCCCCTGGCCGTGGATATGGAAGTGCTTTACCGCGACTGGACCCTGATGACGGCCCTCACCGTTGGGCTTTTGTTGATGAGCTTTGGGCTGACCGGTAAATCCCGGACCATCGGGCGACCGGACGGCGTGCTGCTGTTGATTGTGTACGTTTGCTACACCAGCTATCTGGTGTCAACAGTGATCCGCTGACCAGGCCAATCAGGCCTGGTTCTCCCTGAACACCATCGCCACCGAGTTCAAGCAGTAGCGCTGACCGGTTGGCGGCGGGCCATCTGGAAACACATGCCCCAGATGGCTATCACAACGCGGACAACGGATTTCCGTTCGAGCCATGCCCATGCTGTTGTCTTCAATGTAACGGATGTGGTCGGTGTCGAAGGGCTGGAAAAAACTCGGCCAGCCAGTACCGGAATCGAATTTGGACTCGGAACTGAACAGCGGCAACTCACACAATCGGCAGTAGTATACGCCTGCGTTCTTGTTGTCCAACAAGGTGCCGCAAAATGGCCGCTCGGTGCCATGATCGAGCAACACGCGGCGCTCCTCGTCCGTCAGGCCTGCGGCCTTTTCGTCCACTTTTTGTGGCGTTAGCGGGGTCAGGTCATAGCCTGCAGCAGAAACGCTCATAGCAGCCTCCTCAGGCAATATTGTTGTCGGTGTAACCAGGCTTGAGCTGGTCACCGAAAGTGTCCACAAGCTTTTCCATCTTTGGTGCCGCAACAGCCATGATGTAGGGCTGGTGTGGATTCCGTGCGGCAAAATTCTGGTGATAGTCTTCCGCCGGATAAAAGGCATCCAGCGGCTCCAGGGTCGTCACCAGAGGATTATCATAAACGCCCGCCGAGTTCAGTTGGCGAATGTAGGCTTCTGCCACCTGTTTCTGTTCGTCATTCTCGTAAAAAACGGCGGACCGATACTGGGTGCCACGGTCGTTTCCCTGCCGGTTAAGCTGGGTTGGGTCGTGGGCCACTGAGAAAAATACCTTCAGGATTTCCCCGAAGCTGACGGTCTGCGGGTCGTAATGAACATCCACCACTTCCGCGTGGCCGGTCTGGCCGCTGCACACTGCTTCATAGTTGGCGGTATCCGCTCTGCCCCCGGCATAGCCGGATTCCACCCGGCTAACGCCGTTCACCGCCAGGAAAACGGCTTCCACACACCAGAAACAGCCACCGCCAAGCACGACCCTTTGCTCGCGGTTATCGCCGGTTGGCAAATCACTTTCAGGCTCCGGAAAGCGGCTTTTCGGTACATTCAAGCCCGGAATTGTGCAGGATGTGGACATAATCAACCTCTGCTTCTGAATCATTACCGTTCGTTTAGTTTTCCAATGTCCAAGTGTGGCCTTCCTGACCGGTTTTAGCTACCCCCACTTTGGGGCATCAGAAAACCAGCAAGCCCACCAGCGCGCTGCCGGGTGCCAGTATCCAGACCGGCACCTTCCATATCGCCAGGGAAACCCATGCCAGCAGGACAAACGCAATTCCCACTGCATCGTGTACGGCAGAGGTCCACACCGGATCATACAGCGCCGCCAGCAGAAGTCCGACAACACCGGCATTCACCCCAGCCAGGGCCGCCCGTGCAACTGAATGGCTACGAATATACGACCACAGGGGTAGACCGGCAAATACCAGCAGGGTTCCCGGCAGGAAAACAGCGACCACAGCCACGGCGGCACCGGTCCACCCACTCTCGACACCACCCAAAAACGCTGAGAAAGTGAAGAGTGGTCCGGGCATGGCCTGTGCGACACCGTAACCGGCCAGGAAGGTATCCGCCGACAGGTGTCCGGGCGCCACAAACCCCTCCTGCAGCCAGGGCAACACCACATGACCACCCCCGAACACCAGGGCCCCCGCGCGATAGAGCTCAGACCAGATCCAGGCCAGGGAGCCGGAAGCCAGGGGAACGAATGCCATCAACAGCAGCACTGAAAATACCACCAGGAACGTCATAGGCCGCCGGGTTTGAACCGGTATGGTCAATGATTCTTCCACGCGCTTTTGCGGCAGTTGCATCGCAGCACCCACCGCGCCGGCTGCGAGCAGGACAAGTATCTGCATCCAGGCTGCGCCCGCCATCAACAGAACAACCGCGACCACCACGGCAATCGACAGGCGCGGAGCATCCGGGCACAGGGTTTTGCCCATCTGCCAAACCGCCTGGGCAACCACAGCGACCACAAACAACTTAAGGCCGGCTATCCAGCCACCCTGCCCTGCATCCGGCCACAGGCCAAGGCCGAGCGCAAACAGCGTCATCAATAGTGCCGATGGCAGGGTAAAGCCAAGCCAGGCCGCAGCGCCGCCACTATAACCTCTCTGGAGAAACCCCAGGGTTAACCCCACCTGGCTGGAGGCAGGTCCAGGCAATAGCTGACACAATGCCACTACCTCGCCATAGGCGTCGTCCGACAACCATCGCCGGCGCTTTACGAATTCGTCATGGAAAAACCCCAAATGGGCTGCCGGACCGCCGAAAGACGTCAGGCCAAGACGCAGAAACAATAGGAAAATGTGCCAGGCTGGCAAGGCCCCGGCGTATATACCCTTGGTCATGGAACGCTCTTATCGTGGCAACGTGTATTAAGAATGATGAACATTATGACTTCCCGGTTGCATCAGTCCCAGTCCCGACCATAATGAAAAGACGGGTTGACCGGATCGTGACAGGTAACGTTTCCAACAACCAACAGGACCAGCAATGACCGCCCGGGCTCATACACCAGACAATCAGGATGAACTCCTGGAGTATCGCCTGAGCCTCCGCCTTGGCCCGGTACACGCGCGCCAGCGCCTCGGTATCGAGCGGGAAGCGGAAGCTCGCGTGTTCGGGCCTGGCCACCAGTCGTTCCATCTGGAAAACATCACCTCAGCTCCACGTTTCATCAGCGCCTGCCTGAAGTTGGCGGGCTTGTTCCGTCGAGGCCAGCACAACAGCCGCCGGCTGGATACCGCCCACAATCAGTTTCACATCCCAAGCCTGCCCCAAGCGTTCGAAGGCTTCCGCATTCTGCACCTTACCGACCTCCACGTGGATATGGATGAGGCCAACCTGCAGGCCGTGATACGTCAAATCGAGCCCCTCAAATATGATGTGTGTGTGCTCACTGGCGATTACCGGCGCCTCACCTGGGGCTCGATTGAGGGTGCCATGGACGGTATGGCGAGACTGCGGAGTGCCATTCACGGCAAAGCCTACGCTGTACTGGGCAATCACGACAGCGTGCGCATGGTTCCTGGTCTTGAGGACATGGGTTATCACCTGCTGATGAATGAGCATGCAGTGCTGCAGCGGGGCGACGATAAGCTTTATCTGGCGGGCGTGGACGATGCCCATTTCTACAAGGCGCATAATCTGCACCGGGCAGGAGACGAGATTCCCACGGGTGGTATCAGCGTTCTGCTGAGTCACACACCGGAAATCTGGCGCGAGGCTGCCCATGCGGGCTACGACATTTTTCTGTGCGGCCATACCCACGGCGGTCAGATCTGCCTGCCCGGTGGCATCCCCGTGACCCTGGATTCCGACTGTCCCAGAGAACTCGGCCGTGGTTACTGGCGCCGCAACGGCATGCAGGGCTATACCTCCCCAGGCGCAGGTACGTCGGTGGTCAACGTAAGGCTGAATTGCCCGCCGGAAGTGACGGTACACACCCTGACTCGGGGCCCCGGCTGAAGCCCGAGCTCAATGCGGCTGGTGGCGTATACCCAGGCGGTACAGTACGGGCGACAGCAGGATATTCGACACGGTAAACAGCACCACGACAACCGCCACAGTGAACCAGTCCAGCCCCAGCCAAAACCACGCCAGGATCATTGGCAGCAGGGCTTCTGGAACCTGGTCAAGCCCAACCGCCCGGGCACTGGAGGCAAGACCGGCACGACGCTTGATGAAACTGCTGATGATATCGCCCATCAGCCCAAGCATTCCGAATGCAAGGCCAAATACGACGCCTATTCCGGTGATCCATGCAAACAAGCTACACGCCAATGCACCGGACACAACACCACGCCAGGTTTTGCTTCGTCCCAGCACCGGCTGCCCGTCCCGCCATAGCCTGCCACCATCAACAGGGGCCGACCAGCGCCGGCCAAACAGCCGGGCGACCAGTACCGGTGCGCCATTTGCCAGCACCAGCATCACCAGGAGCTCGATAGAAATCAGCAATCGGCTCACTCTCCGTCAGGACCGTCCGGCGGCAGGCCTCAGGCAAGCCCGCCTTTGGTCAGTTTCAGCGGGTCCATCAGTTCCTCCAGCCGCTTCCGGTCAAGGCCACTGCGCTCCTCCGCCACGTCAATCACCGGTCGGCCAGTCTGATAGGCTTCCTTAGCAATATCCGACGCCAGGCTGTAACCGATTTCGGGGTTGAGCGCGGTGACCAGTACAGGGTTCTTGCCGACCGCTGCGTCCAGATGATCGGTATTCACCGTAAAATCCCGGATCGCCTTGTCACCGAGTATGGTTGACGCATTGGTCAGCAGTTCGATCATGTCCAGCAGGTTGGCGCCCACCAACGGCAACATCACGTTCAACTGGAAATTGCCTGATTGCCCGGCCAGGGCAACGGTGCTATCCAGTCCCATTACCTGGGCCCCGACCATGGCCACCGACTCCGGAATCACCGGGTTGACCTTGCCTGGCATAATGCTGCTGCCTGGCTGTAGGGCCGGCAGGCTGATTTCCGCCAGACCGTGAATCGGCCCACTGTTCATCCAGCGCAGGTCATTGGCGATCTTGGTCAGTACGATGGCCAGCCCCCGCAGTTGGGACGACAGGGCCACGGGCGCGTCGATGGCACTCTGCCCCACGAATTTATGTTCCAGGGAGCGGAAATGGTAACCCGTATTGGAAGTGAGGAACTTGATGAACTGCCCCGGAAATTCTTCCAGTGCATTCACTCCGGTTCCCACGGCAGTCCCGCCCTGGGGTACGGCGAGTAAATCCTCAGCCGCGGTCTCAAGCCGTTTTTCCGCGGCGAGTAATTGCTCCCGCCAGGTTCTCAGCTCCTGCCCCAGGGTGACCGGCATGGCATCCATCAGGTGGGTGCGGCCGGTTTTAACCTGATTCGCAAACAATGCCTCACGTTCGTAAATAACCCCGCACAGGTGGGTCAGCGCCGGAATCAAACGCTCGTAAATGCCTGCCAGGGCACTGATATGGATGGCCGTCGGGATCACGTCGTTGGAACTCTGGCTCATGTTGACGTGATCGTTGGGGTGAATCTCGACATCCTCCCTTGCTGCCAGGGCTGCGATGACCTCGTTCACATTCATGTTAGTGCTGGTGCCTGACCCCGTCTGGTAACGATCTATGGGAAACTGGTCAGCGAATTCACCGTTTATCAGGCGATCGCCGGCCGCGACAATCGCATCTCTCAGATCGTTATCCAATAAACCGAGGCTGGCGTTGGCATCTGCGGCTGCCTGCTTCACTCTTACCACCGCCGCAATGAACGCCGGCGGCATCGGCAAGCCACTTACCGGAAAGTTCTCTACGGCCCTCTGGGTCTGTGCGCCCCAAAGAGCCTCTTCAGGAACGCGTACTTCGCCCAGGCTGTCTTTTTCAGTCCTGAAATTCGTCATGACATCCTCCTCTGTTCACAGGCATTGGGGCTCACCCGTTTGGCGGTGACTTCAGTCTGACATGGTCGCAAATGCCGGTAACCTGATCAAAATTCAGGATCAGGGTATGAACCGTGTTGGTATAGGTGTCGTGAAGGTGAAACTTGAAGCGATGTTGCTTCTCCCCCTGAAGGAAACCGTCATACTCCCGCACCAGCTCCCGCACGTCTCCTCCCTCGTCCCTCGACCAGGTGGCGTTAAAGGGCCCTAGGACGGCACCGCCAGACAGGCAAACAGTCACTTCGTGATTGGTAAGGGCGTTTTCCGAACCGGACATGGCACACTCTCCTGACAAAACGAACATTGACAGAATAAAGTGTAGACCGTCATTGCGATTCTGAGTTCAGGGATGTGGCAAGACTGGATACCAGCGCCCGAAGGCGGTTGGGCTTGACCGGCTTGTTGAGCACAGGCAGATACTGTGCACTGATGAGCCGGCGTGTTTCATCGCTGCGATCAGCGGTAATGATGGCGGCCGGTATATCACGACCAAAGTGACGCCGAACCGCGCACACCGCCTGACAACCCGTCAGGTTCTCATCCAGGTGGAAATCGGCCAGGATGATATCGGTGCCACTGCAATGCGCCACGGCATCCGCCGCGCTACCCGCTGTGGCAACCATACAACCCCAGCGTTCCAGCAGAGCCCGCATACTTTCCTGTACTGGCTCTTCGTTGTCGATCACCAGAACACGCAGTCCGTCGAAGAACGCCGGCGCAATCGCTAAAGGCTCCGCTTTCAGGCCGCTGGCGGACGCTTCTGTGAAGCGGGCCAGGGGAATGAGAACACTGAAGCAGGAGCCTTTGCCATGACGTGAATCCACACGGATGTCGCAGGCCAATACCCTCGCCATTCGCTCAACGATCGCCAATCCCAGGCCCACCCCCTGGCGGCCACCGCCCTTCGGCAGTATCTGGTGAAACTCCCGGAAGATATCCTCCAGCTTTTCCTGCTCGATACCCACGCCCGTATCCCACACCCCGATTTCCAGGTTGGGACCACGCTTGCGGGCAGCAAAAAGCACCCCACCTTCACGGGTGTAACGAAACGCGTTGCTTAACAGGTTGCGGAGTATTCGAGTGAGCATTCGCGGGTCAGTACGCACGTAACCTGCGCCAGAGCGTACCCGAAAGTGCAGTTCCGCGTTCTCAGCCACCGGTTCGAATTCCTGGGCGAGTCCTCGCATCAGTTCGCCGATGTCGGCATGGACAAAGTCCGGTCGCATGGCCTTCTGGTCGAGTTTGGATATATCCAGAAGATCCGCCAGCAGATCCTCGGCACTTTCCAGTGACCGCTGCACTCGCTGAACAAGTCGATTCTCGTCCGCAGGCAGATCGCTGTCCATCAGGGCGGACACCAGTAACCTGGCCGCATTCAGAGGTTGCAGTAAATCATGACTGGCCGCCGCGAGGTACTTGTCTTTGCTCTCATTGGCCTCCTTGGCGGCCTCTACAGCCACCACCAACTCCCGCTCCACCCGTTCGCGCTGCTCGATCTGGTAACGTAGCACCACGTTGGCGTTCTGCAGCTCGTCGGTGCGTTCCTCCACACGGCGCTCCAGATCCGCGTTGAGCTGACGTAACTTTTCCCGCGCCTGGTGCCGCTCGGTGATATCGGCGACAAAGGCTTCCACCACTTCCGGGCCGAGGTCTGGCCGCCGCAACAACGTGATTGCCACATGCACTGGCGTATTGTCCACCCGCCTGAGTCTGGTTTCCCTTGCACTGAGGCTGCCATTGTCCAGCAACTCCTGCCGGATGGCATCAAACTCACCAGAACTGCAGAACAGCTGTTCGCGCAAGCGGATAACCCCGGCCACCAGGGCCTCGGCGCTGTCGTAGCCGCAGATCCGCGCCATGGCCGGGTTAACGGCCACAAAGCCACCGCGGAGGTTGGCCTGGAAGATGCCATGAAGGGCGTTTTCAAACAGCCATTTGTAGCGGTTGCGCTCCTTTTCCAGTTCATCGATCCGTTCCTGCAGGGCCGGGTAGTAATTCTTGCGTACCGACTGGCTGCCAAGGCCGAGCAGATCGCCGATGTCGTAGTCAGCGTCGCTGGAATCAGAGGGCTTCTTCATAAACAACTTCGACGTCACGGCGTGAGGACTTGCGGGGATTGGTCAGGATGCATGGGTCCTGCAGTGCGAAGCCCGACAGGTAAGGGATGTCAGACGTGGTCACGCCCAGCTTGCCCAGTTTGGCCTCCAGCCCCACGGCCTGTTTCAACGTGATGATTCGCCCCATCAAACGCTGTTTGATCACCGGTTTCGACATACCGCGGGTGTCGATATCCATGGCCTCCGCCACCCGCCGGAATCGATCCTCTGCCGAGGTGTAGTTGTAGGCCACAACGTGTTCCAGCAGCAAGGCGTTGCAAAGTCCGTGGGGCAAATCAAGGTACCCACCCAGACTATGGGACATGGCATGCACCGCCCCCAGGATGGCATTGGAAAACGCCAGGCCGGCCTGCATGGAGGCCAGCATGATCTGCTCCCGCAAGTGTACGTTGGCGGTGTTCAAGACCAGCGGTTCCAGATGGCGATTGATCAGCCGGATCGCTTCCAGGGCGTTGGTATCAGTGAGCGGCCCACTACCTGTGGACACATAGGCCTCAATAGCATGCACCATGGCGTCCACCCCGGTACAGGCCGTCAGGTAGGCGTCCATGGTTTCCGTCACTTCCGGGTCGATCAGCGATACATCCGGCACTACCGCCTTGCTGATAATGGAGAACTTGAAGCGCCGGTCCGGGTCGGAAATGATCGCGAACTGCGACACATCGGCGGACGTGCCGGCCGTGGTAGGGATCAGGATCATTGGCGGCGACGGCGAGGTAATGGTGTCCACACCCTCGAACTCGAGAATGTTCCGGCCATGGGCGCTGACGATGCCGATGCCCTTGGCGCAGTCCATGGGGCTGCCGCCACCAATGGCGACAATGACATCACACTCATTGGATTTGTACAGCTCTGCTCCGGCCATGACTTCATCCACTTTCGGATTGGCAGAAACACCGGTAAAAACAGTGACACGAAGCCCGGCTGTCACCAGGATATCCATGATCTCCGCAACCCAGCCAGCCTTTTCCACACCAGGGTCTGATACCAGGAACACGTGGCGGGCACCAACGTTACTGGCGAAGTTGGCTACCGCCTTGCGTGAGCCGGCACCAAAGACAATCTCGGGGGACACAAACTTGCGCAGGGCAGAAATGTCGTAGCTCATGGGCGCTCTCTTCGGTGTTGCTGTTGCTGTTGTTATTGTATAGACCCTGAGTTTACCTTAAGCGTTACCCGCCATCATTCCACTTTTGGCTATTTCGACAGTAGAAAGTGAGCAGATTCTCCAACAGGGCAACCTGGTTTTTCTGCTGCCGGAAACCGTGCCCTTCGTCCTCAAACCACCAGAGCTCCACTGGCTGCGCGTTCTGCTCCAGAACTCGTACCATTTCCCGGGTCTGCTCGGGCACGACCACACGATCCTGGCCACCCTGAAAAAAGATCATCGGCCTGCGGATGCGATGCGCCTGCTGAACGGGTGTGCGCTCATGCCAGCGCTCTGGATAATCACTCGGCGCACCCAACAGCCAGTCCAGGTAGCCTGACTCAAATCGGTGCGTCACCTCCCTCAGATGGGCCGGATCGCTAACACCAAACAGGCTGGCACCGGCCCGGAACCGTGTACTGCGAATCATCGCCATCAACGCGGTATATCCGCCAGAGCTACGGCCCTGTATAAACAACCGGCTGGCGTCAGCCCTGCCAGTGGCTACCAAGTGGTCCGCTGCCCGCTCCATGTCCTCCACATCGGACTGGCCCCAGTTGCCAGCGAGTGCCATGCGAAAGCGGCGGCCAAATCCCGCGCTGCCGCGATAATTGACATCGGCGACCGCAAAGCCATGGTGGCACCAGAACTGGACCTGTGGATTGAAGACCGGCCAGGCCGTCGACGTGGGCCCACCGTGAGCAATCAGGATCAACGGCGGTGGGCAGTTTTCAGATGGACCATCGACGGGCGGATACAAAAACCCACCTACCTCTTCCTGGCTTCCACTCGATGAAGGCACCCGAAAGAATTCAGGCGCAACAATGGGCATATCGGCGAACGGCGATTCGCCCCCTGCCAGCAGACGGTCCCGCTTGGTTGCCAGATCCACCGCCAATACCGAGTCGAGACGGGACGCCGATCGGGCAACACAGTAAAGTTGGCCTTCGAAAACCGTTAGATGTCGGAAGTCGTTGAAATCAGGCACAACCCTTTCCGGCGATAAGCCGGCGGACCGCTTCAGCCATAGCTCCCCAACCCCGTTTAGGTAGCGCACCCAGGCCCAACCGTCCCGCCCTAACGGGCAATAATGGCGTTCGCCCAATTGCCAGGGTGCACTTGCGTGGTCCGCTGGGGTCGTGTCCAGGCAAGTCCACCTGGCCCGTTCATCTCGCCACGACACGCGCCATGCCTGCCACCATCCTTCGTGGTCCGAGAGCACGTACAGTGTTTCACCATCGAATACAGGCTGCTGCACGCTGCCTTCTTGTGATGTGGGCCAACAACGGGCGTGGACCAACTGCCCGTCTTCATTAACATCCGCAGTCCATAGAACGGATCTCACCCAGGGCATATCCGGTAACGACCAACAGATCCATGCCATGCGTTCACCGCTGGCGGAGAGCGCCGGTGCGCCGTAAAAATCCTCGCTGTCGTGCAGGGGCACAACCTCGTTGTGGTCTCGAACCGCCACCAACTGCTGACAACCCGAACGTTCACGTATGGCCAGGGTGCGGTGATGAAGCGGATCCCATACCAGCCCACCAAAGCTGGCGCCCGTATCCTGTGTTACAGCGTTTGTGGCGCCCGTAACAGGATCGATACGATGAATCTGCTGTTGGGATGCCTCAACGGCGTACAGCGTGTCGGGCCCGACACACAGCGCACCTCCGCCGTAACCATTGACCTGGCTGCGAATACCAAAAGTTGGAGGAGTAACCCATTGAGGACTCTCACCACTCACTTTTCGGAGCAGGTTGTGACCGCTGTCAGGGTCGAATTCCAGCCAGAATACGCCGATTTGGCTGGCCGTCACCCACCCGCGCTGGGTAAACGCCGCAGATGCCTGTTCGGCTGACAGCGACGGAGACCGGGGCGGATTCCCGGCATCAGCCCCTGAAGAACAACCGGGAGTTGTTGGCGTTGCGATAGGTCAGCTCCTCCAGCCCGGCGGTGGCGTGGTCCGCCGCCTGGCGGGCGGCGAGGATGCGGTCATGATGGGGTGACTTGCTGCAAACCGGGTCTGCATTGTCGGCATTACCGGTAAGCAGATAGGCCTGGCATCGGCACCCGCCGAAGTCCTTCCCTTTTTCGTCGCAGGACCGGCACGGCTCCGGCATCCAGCTGTCCCCCCGGTAATGGTTGAAACCCGGGCTGTCATACCAGATCGAGTGTAGCGAGGAATCCCGCACATTGGGAAACTCAATGGGCAACAGGCGGGCGCTGTGGCAGGGTAAGGCGGTGCCATCCGGCGCCACGGTGAGGAACAGGCTGCCCCACCCGTTCATACAGGCCTTTGGCCGCTCCTCGTAATAGTCCGGGGCAACAAAGATCAACCTCATCGCCGAGCCGTCATCTGCCAGACGCTTGCGATAGATGTTTACGTCGGCCTCAGCCTTTTCCAGCTGTGCCCTGGAGGGCATCAACCCCTCGCGGTTTTCGAACGCCCAGCCGTAGTACTGGCAGGTAGCCAGCTCCACGTAATCCGCGCCCAATCGCTCACACAAGCTGATGATATCGTTCATCTGGTGAATATTGTGTCGGTGGATTACGAAGTTGAGCACCATGGGGTAACCCGCCTCTTTTACCGCTCGAGCCATCGCCAGTTTCTGTTCAAACGCCTTGCGGGAGCCGGCCACGGCGTTGTTCAGCTCCGGGTCCGAAGCCTGGAAACTGACCTGGATATGGTCCAGCCCGGCGTCACGGAAAGCATTAACTTTGGCTTCGGTGAGCCCCAACCCCGAGGTGATCAGGTTGCTGTAATAGCCCAGTTGCCGTGCCTCTGCAATCAGTTCCGGCAGGTCCTGACGCACCAGCGGCTCGCCCCCGGAAAAGCCCAGCTGGGCTGCTCCCATCTCACGGCCCTGGCGCAGCACCCTGACCCACTCATCGGTGCTCAATTCCTGCTGGGTCTGCGCAAAATCCAGTGGGTTGGAACAATATGGGCATTGCAGCGGGCAGCGGTAGGTCAATTCCGCCAGCAGCCACAGTGGCGGACCAATACCAGGGCGATCACCCGCCGGCATGGTGTCGTGCCGATTCATGGAAACAGTATCCAGTGTTGCTGTTCAGCGTCCTTGAGGAAATCGCTGACATCGTCTGCCAGGGATCCCGCATCGGGAAACTTCTGCTCCAGGATAGCGACAATATCGGCCACGGTGCGCTGGCCATCCACTTCGTTCAGCACCGCCCCGGCACTGTCGTTCAGCCGTACCATACCTTCAGGATACAGCAATACGTGGGCCTTCTGGGCCGGCTCCCACTGGAAACGGAACCCCGGGCGAAGGCGCGGGGTGCGCTCCATGAGCGTGCCCACTACACCCCCCTGTGCCAGACTGGCTGGCTGGTTACGGTGTGGTACGGCGGCGTGCGGTGCTGATAAGCCATAGTCAGGGCATCCAACATAGACCATAAGATATCCAGTTTGAATTGAAGGATTTCCAGGGCACGGGCCTGCTGTGCCGCGGTGGTAAAGTGATCCAGGGTAATCGTCAAACCATGCTCCACGTCACGGCGCGCTTCCGACAACCGCTTGCGGAAATAGGCATATCCATCGGTCTGGATCCACGGATAATGCCGGGGCCAGCTATCGAGCCGGGATTGATGGATTTCCGGAGCAAACAGCTCCGTCAGGGAGGAACAGGCCGCTTCCTGCCAGGTCGCCCGGCGGGCAAAGTTCAGGTAGGCGTCTACCGCAAACCGGACACCCGGCAGCACGTGGCGCTGGTCGATGATCTCGTCCCGGGTTAGCCCTACTGCTTCCGCCAGGCTCAACCAGGCCTCGATACCGCCTTCGTCGTCACTGTGGCCATCGTGATCCAGTACTCTTTGGAGCCACAACCGACGTACCGAGGCATCCGGGCAGTTAGCCATGATCGCCGCATCCTTTCGGGGGATGTTGATCTGATAGTAGTAACGGTTAGCGACCCAGCCACGAATCTGCTCCGGGGTGCAGTCACCGCCGTACATGGCTTTATGGTAAGGATGGTGGATATGGTAGTACTGGCCTTTTGCCCGCAGGGCCTGCTCAAAATCCCCCCGATTCATGACGGTTGTAGCAGTTGCGTTCACAGGGGGACCTCCATATCCAGATGCATGCCGTCAAACGACACCTCAATGCCATGCCGGGTCAGCACGGCCCGTTCAGGCGAATCCTCGTCCAGAATCGGGTTGGTATTGTTGATGTGGATAAGAATTTTCCTGCGCGCTCGCATGGTATCCAGCACTTCGATCATGCCGCCAGGGCCACTCTGGGCCAGGTGCCCCATTTCCTGACCGGTGCGGGTACCCACCTCGCAACGCAGCATTTCATCGTCATGCCACACAGTGCCATCCACTAACAGAGTGTGGGCCTTGCGCATCCATTGCAGGATCTGCTCGTCCGGTTTCCCGAGCCCTGGCGCGTACATAACCGTTGTACCACTGCGGGTGTCTTCTACGAAAAGGCCGATGTTGTCACCTGGATGCGGGTTGTGACGGCGTGGCGAATAAGGCGGCGCATTGCTCAGCAGCGGTATGGCTGTCAGCCTCAGCGACGGTGCGCAGGGAATGGTAAAGGATTGCTGGTCGGTACAAGGCACTTCGTGCCACCGGGGCCCTCCATTCCAGTGCTCAAGCATGCGGAACAGCGGAAAGCCGCCACTAAGGTCTTCATGGACCTGCGCCGTGCACCAGACATCCAGTGGCAAACCTTCCCGCAACATCAGCAGTCCGGTGGTATGGTCCACCTGGCTGTCAATCAGCAACACCGCGTTGATCCCGGTATCCCGAAGCGCGCGGCCCGGTTGCATGGCATCAAAACTTGCCAGCTGAGCACGAATATCGGGAGACGCGTTACAGAGAATCCAGTGAACACCGTCTTCGCTGATGGCAATGGAGGACTGAGTGCGAGCGCTGGCGTTCAGCGTTCCTTTGCGGAAGCCATCACAATTGGCGCAATTGCAGTTCCACTGGGGAAACCCTCCGCCGGCGGCGGAACCGAGGATACGAATCTGCATGACGGAAACTCCAGAAGCAAAATGGCCAGCGCACGAGGCTGGCCATCACTTCTCAGCGGTTGGCGAAGTACATGGTGACTTCGAAGCCGATCCGCAGGTCTTCATAGGCTGGCTTGGTCCACATAACGCTTACCTCTTGTGATGATTGTTGTGGCATTGAGGATCCGTTAACCGGTTGCCCGGTAACTCATCTCCAATCCTACCCAGTCCCTGAAACGGCAAATATGGTACTTTGGCACTGATTTCAGACCGATCCGAGCCCCGAAACTCATCCTTTCGACCCATTCCGATGGGCATCGGCTCAGACACAAAAAAAGGCCCTGGGAAGGACCTAAAACTGGCAGGAAGACCCATCCATCCCCACCAGTCAACTGCAATCCGGTAGAGATGCACCCCGGCCAGACACCGGGGAGGAATGTGCACGTCCGTGTGCTGACTCGCCACCGGGCCTGTGTGGGAAGGCCCGGGCACAACAGTCATTACCCGACTCAGAAGAAGCCCAGCGGGTTGATGTCGTAGCTGACCAACAGGTTCTTGGTCTGCTGGTAATGGTCCAGCGCCATCTTGTGGTTCTCGCGGCCAACACCGGACTTCTTGTAACCACCAAAGGCAGCGTGAGCCGGGTACTGGTGGTAACAGTTGGTCCACACACGGCCTGCCTGGATAGCGCGGCCCATGCGATAGGCACGGTTGATGTCGCGGGTCCAGAGACCGGCACCCAGACCAAACTCGGTATCATTGGCGATGGCCAGGGCTTCTTCCTCGTCCTTGAAGGTGGTCACACCCACCACCGGACCAAAGATTTCCTCCTGGAACACACGCATGTTGTTCTTGCCTTTGAACAGTGTGGGCTGAACGTAGAAGCCATTGTTATAGGCATCATCCATTTCCTCTCGGCCACCGCCGGTCAGCACTTCCGCGCCTTCCTGTTTGCCGATTTCGAGGTAGGACATAATCTTGTCGAACTGCTCCTTGCTGGCCTGGGCGCCGACCTGCACATCGGTATCGAGCGGGTTGCCACGCTTGATGGACTTCGTGCGTTCAACAACTTTGGCCATGAACTCCTCGTACATGTCTTCCTGTACCAGCGCACGGGAAGGACAGGTGCAGACTTCGCCTTGGTTAAAGAACGCCAGAACCAGGCCTTCCACACATTTGTCGACAAACTCGGGCTCGGCTTTCATCACATCGGAGAAATAGATATTGGGGGACTTACCACCCAGCTCCACCGTGGACGGAATAATATTCTCGGCCGCGCACTTGAGAATGTGGGAACCCACCGGTGTGGAGCCGGTGAAGGCGATCTTGGCAATACGCTTGCTGCTGGCCAGTGCCTGACCCGCTTCAATGCCGTAGCCGTTGACAATGTTGACTACGCCCGGTGGCAGCAGGTCACCAATCAGATCCATCAGGATCAGGATACTGGCGGGCGTCTGCTCTGCCGGCTTCATCACCGTGCAGTTACCAGCCGCCAGGCAGGGCGCCAGCTTCCACACAGCCATCAGCAAAGGGAAGTTCCAGGGAATGATCTGGCCCACAACACCCAGCGGCTCATGGTAATGATAGGCCACGGTATTGTTGTCGATGGCGCTGGACGTATCTTCCTGGGCGCGGATACAACCGGCAAAGTAACGGAAGTGGTCAACCGCCAAAGGAATATCGGCATTCAACGTCTCGCGAACAGCCTTGCCGTTATCCCAGGTTTCAGCGACCGACAGCATTTCAACGTTCTGCTCGATACGGTCAGCAATTTTCAGCAGGATGTTGGAGCGCTCGGTGGTCGAAGTCTTTCCCCAGGCAGGCGCGGCCTTGTGGGCGGCATCCAGAGCCACTTCAATATCTTCGGCCGAGGAGCGGGGAATTTCACAGATGACATCGCCGGTCACCGGCGTGATGTTCTCAAAATACTGACCCTTGACCGGGGCGACCCACTCGCCGCCAATGTAGTTCTCATAACGGGGTTTGAAGGAGACGACGGAGCCTTCCTTACCAGGTTGTGCGTAGATCATGGTCTCGACCTCTTGTTGTGTTTGTCGCAGGACAACGCGGCCTTGCGCGTTTACCCATTCAATGTAGACCCCCACACCGAATAGTTGAATGATTCGATGGAGGTGAAAAACTCCTCCCTTGGTAGTAGGTGGCTGGGGGGCTAAGACAAGATACCGATAAAGCAAACAAAAAAGGGCCGCCCGAAGGCAGCCCTGTAAGGCCGATACTGGATCGGCGCTGTCTACAGATCACTTACTGGCAACACGATCCTTCGGCAGCCTGAACGTCCAGACCATACCGCCCTGATTGAAGTCCTTTACCACCTTGGCGACTTCACCGCCCCAAAGCGGAACCGCACCGCCCCAACCAGAGGCCACGGAGACATACTGCTCGCCGTCCATGGTCCAGGTGACAGGAGTACCCACAACGCCGGAACCGGTGTTGAACTTGTACAGCTCTTCGCCGGTCTTGGCGTCAAAAGCCTTCAGGTAACCTTCAGGCGTACCAGTGAAGACAAGGTTGCCAGCGGTTGTCATTACACCACCCCAAAGAGGAGCGGTGTTTTCATAACGCCATACTTCCTTGCCGGTCTTCGGATCCATGGCGCGGAGTACGCCGATATAATCGTCATTAGCTGGCTTGATGGTAAAGCCCGCACCCAGGAAGGCCGCGCCTTTCTTGTAGGAAACCGGTTCGTTCCAGATATCCATCGACCATTCATTCGACGGTACATAGAACAGGCCGGTGTCCTGGCTGTAGGCCATGGGCATCCAGTTTTTGCCACCAAGGAACGCTGGCTGGGCAACAACCACCTCACCCTTGCTTCCGTCCATTGCCGAGGGATCCCCCGGGCGACCACCTTCCTTGAAAATCGGACGGCCAGACTTCGGATCAAGACCTTCAGCCCAGGTAATTTTGTCCACGAACGGGAAGCCCCGAATGAAGTCACCGTTTTCACGATTGAGAACGTAGAAGAAACCGTTACGGTCAGCCGTAGCTGCCGCTTTCACCGTTTTTCCTTTGTCTTTGTAATCGAACGAGATCAGTTCGTTGACACCATCGTAGTCCCAGCCATCGTGGGGTGTGGTCTGGAAGTGCCATTTGATGCTGCCGTCGTCCGGGTCAATCGCCACCCGTGATGAGGAGAACAGGTTATCGCCGGGGCGTAAATGCGAGTTCCAGGGTGCCGGGTTACCGGTTCCGAAGAACAGGGAGTCGGTGTCCTGGTCATAGGTGCCACCCAGCCAGGTCGCAGCACCGCCGTTCTTCCACATATCGCCCGGCCAGGTCTGTCCGGCCTTGCCTCCGGAAATGCCGTTTTCAACCGCCTTGCCATCTTTGTAGACATAGCCCATATGGCCTTCAACGGTCGGGCGCATCCACACCAGCTCACCCGTATTGGCGTCATAGGCTTCCACCTTTCCGACAATACCGAACTCACCTCCGGAAACGCCGGTAATCACCTTACCTTTGACGACGATAGGTGCGGCAGTAATGGCATAACCCGCCTGGTAATCGGCGACTTTCTTGATCCACATGGGCTTGCCGGTGTCTTTGTTCAAAGCGACGAGTTTGGCATCGAGAGTACCGAAGATAACCTTGTCGTCGTACAGGGCTACGCCACGGTTAACAACGTCACAACAAGGCATGATGCCATCCGGCAGACGCGCGTCGTACTGCCAGATTTCCTCACCGGTTCTGGCATCAATGGCGTAAACGCGGGAATAGGAGGCAGTCACGTACATCACGCCATCCTTGATCAGCGGCTGCGACTCCTGGCCGCGCATTTTCTCGCTACCAAACGAGAAGGCCCAAGCTGGCTGAAGGTGTTGAATATTATCGGTGTTCAGGTCTTCCAGGATACTGAACCGCTGGCCCTGGGTACCCATGCCGTAGCTGACGATATCGTCCGGCGTTTTGTGATCGTTCATGATGTCTTCGTCGGTGACCGCCTGGGCCCCATACGATACGGCCAGCGCCAGGGCACTGGCTGCAATGCGAATCCCGAACTTGTTCGATGTCATGGTTGCGCTCTCCAAGTCTCTTGTTTTCGGTGCTATCGTTTTTGTTTCAGGATGAACCGGGAACTTTTCCCGCCTCTGATGTGATTCTTCGCTTTGGGACGAAAACCGACAATTACCCCCCGGCACTGGTTTTCTCATCACTTGGTATTACTACCTCCATAAAACAAAGCCCGCGATGGTGTCGCGGGCTTTTTGCTGCACTCTTGCGGCTGAACCGGGATTCTGATCAAGGCCGGCCTTCGGCTTTCGCTAACGCCTCCTCGCTGAGAAACTCCCGGTAATATTGGGGAACGCTGTACCGCAGCCCGAGCTCCGCAAACAACGACTGCATATCACCGGATTTCACCAGGTCACCGATGATGGCCTCAATCGCGTAACCAAGCTGGCGATGGGTGTGCTTGATGGCCATTCCCACATCCCAGACCTGCTTGCCAATGCCTGGAAACCCATTGCCAGCAAACTGGAACTCGTTATTCTCCGGGCGGCCCAGCTCATGGTCGATCTCGGCTCGCATTCCCATAACGGCACTCACCTCCCCATCCTGCATGGCGCCGAAGGCCTCGCGAACGTTTGGATAATGCCTGACCTGATCCCGCATGCGCCCCTGCAGACCGGAGCTCAGATAGAAATCCGGCAGGGTGTCGATCTCCACGCCGATGGGGTGGTACTGGAACTTGGCAACGGTGTCGACGCCGTCAATCTTTTCGGGGTTGAAGGCAATCTGCCAGGTCTCCTGCTGGTAAGGGCCGAACAACACCACCTGTTCATTGATGTATTCCCCCGTGGAGTCCTGCATGTAGGCATACTGCTTGTCATAGGGTACCCGCATCATCACGTCTGCCAGCCGGCGCTTGGCGAGGTAGTGCCCTTTCCAGACGTTGTTTCTGAGGTCATCCCCCAGGTTTTCATCAGGCACAATCCAGTGCACCTTGAATTCAACGCCCATTGCCTCGGCAATCTGCTTGCCCACTTCCACGTCAATGCCACGGGGTTCTCCGTTTACCTCGTAGGAGTACGGTGGGAAGTTTTCGTAAACACCGACTTTCAGATAACCGGATTCGAGAATGATGTCGTAGGTTCGGTCCGCAGGCCGGTTCAGCAACGGATCGCCGTCGTCCATTTCCTGCGCAGGGACCACCTGGAAAAACAGCATCAGTACGATAATACGGGACAGTGTTTTCATTGTTTTCTCCCCAACGACGTCAGGCCGGCACAGGGCCGGCCTGAGTACAGGCTTTGTGTGAAGATCCGTGAGGCGATCATTCCGGCTTCGGCAGAGACTCCACATACGTCCGAATCGCCCATATGGCGTTCTGGTCCAAGGTCTTCTTCCACGCGGGCATGCCGCGGTCAGTACCATTGAGAACCCGGGTAACGTAGTACTCGTCATCCCACTCGGTCAGTTCCCTCAGATCGGGCGTCAGGCCACCTGACATCGCGCGGATACCGTGGCAACCGGCGCAGTTGCCAGCGTAAGCGCTCTCACCCACGGCCACGGCCTGGGCATTGTGCTCGCCGTACTCACTGCCTTCCCGAAACGGGTTCTCCGACCGCACTTCGTCCCCGAGTTCGGGCAGGTCACCAGTGTCCACCTCCTGTGGAGTCACGTTGCCGTGAGCCATTACCAGTCCAGCAGCTCCCAAAAGAGCGGCTGCCAGCAGCGCGTGAAGTGAAAAGGACGTGGTCATTGTTGCTACCTCTGCTATTTGATTCCTCATCCATTGGCTGTTGGTTTTGTCAGACGCCAATGTGCTTGCTCCCAGTCTAGGAACCGCACCGCTCAATCCGAATGCCACTTTGGAGGTTTTGGTGTAGTTCCTTGGTAGTAGATGCGAGGGATTGCTGCAGAAATCTCATCCTTTAGTACCGGTAGATTCCTACTTTCTGAATATTTCTGGGACTTTTTCGCTTCTCTAAGCTGGAGGAACAACAACAAACCGGAGAATTCCATGTCTCTTTTGTTCAGGACTGCAGCCGTATTCCTGGCAGCGACCCTCGGCATGGCCCCGCTGAAGGCAGACTCTCTAGAGGTACGTGTGGGGTATGTGCAATGGGTGCCAGACCCGGGGCCGGTGCTGTCCAATGTTATTCCGGAACCGGAGGATGCCGGCCTCAAAGGCGCTGAGCTGGGGTTGCAGGACAACAGCACCACCGGGAAGTTTCTCGGCCAGACTTACACCCTGAAAAGTACCGTTGCCGACTCGGAAGCCGAGGCGATCGCCGCTTTCGACCAACTGCGCAAGTCCGGTATCGAACTGTTTGTGGTCAACGCTCCGGCACAGACACTCAAGAGCATGATCGCAAAGGCGGGCGCAGACACGCTCCTGTTTAACGCCGGCTCAAAAGCGGACGGGCTTCGAACCACCGAATGCAACGCCAACCTGCTTCACACCATGCCCAGTTACGCCATGCTGACCGACGCACTGGCACAGTGGCTGAACCAGCGTCGCTGGGACGAAATTTTCATGATTACCGGGCCCACTGACGATGATAAAGACTGGGCCAATGCCTTTCGCAGGTCTGCCAAGCGCTTCGGCCTTGAGATGATCGAAGACAAGCCATGGACCTTTGACGCCGACCTTCGCCGCACCGCCTCCAGGGAGCTGCCGTTGTTTACACAGGCCAGCGATTACGATGCCGTGGTGGTGGCCGATGTTCGGGGTGATTTCGGCGAGTACGTGCCGTTCAATACCTGGCTGCCGCGCCCCGTCGTCGGTACTCAGGGAATGTCCCCCGTGACCTGGCACCGGGTGGTGGAAAGCTGGGGTGCCGCTCAGCTACAAAATCGTTTCCGTGACCTGGCCGGCCGCGACATGACCGGCGAGGATTACGCCGCCTGGGCCGCCATTCGTTCCATCGGCACAGCGGTGACCGACCTTGGTAGCGCTGAGCCAGCTGACGTTCGGCGCTTCCTGTTCAGTGACGAATTCCAGCTTGCCGCCTTCAAGGGGCGCAAGCTCACCTATCGGGACTGGAACGGTCAGCTTCGGCAGCCGATTCCCCTGGTTCATCCACGGGGACTGGTTGCCAGAGCACCATTCGAGGGGTTTCTGCATCCCCACACTGAAATGGACACTCTCGGCTTCGACGAACCCGAGAGCAACTGTCGCATCAACGGCTGACCGCCCCCTGACGGAAGCTTTCTAAAACAAGAAGGAGTTGCTTCATGAAGTCTTTGCTCAAACACACCGCCCTGGCCGCCATAATGGGCCTGTCGACACCGGCCATGGCCAGCCTTGCCTACGTGTCCAACGAAAAAGACAACACCCTGTCCATCATCGACACCGAGACCCGGGAAGTCGTTGAGACTATTGATGTGGGCCAGCGCCCGCGGGGCATCCTGCTGTCCAAGGACCATACCAAGCTCTACATCTGTGCCAGCGACGACGACACCGTTCAGGTGCTGGACCTGGCCAGCCGCAAGATCGTCGACACCCTGCCCTCCGGTGAGGATCCGGAGCAGTTTGCGCTCCATCCAAACAACAAGCACCTGTACATCGCCAATGAAGACGACGCCATCGTGACGGTGGTGGATGTGGAGACCAAAGACGTCCTGGCCCAGATCGACGTCGGCATCGAGCCGGAAGGCATGGCCGTCAGCCCGAACGGCAAATGGGCGGTCAACACCAGTGAAACCACCAGCATGCTGCACTGGATCAACACCGATACCTTTGAGATAGAGAAGAACATCGTTGTCGGGCAACGCCCCCGCCACGTGGAATTCAGCAAAGACAGCAAGATTGCCTGGGCGTCGGCGGAAATCGGCGGAACGGTGCACATTATCGATGTGGACAATCTGAAGCAGGTCCATGAGATGTCTTTCAAAGTCCCAGGTGTCAACCAGGACCGTGTACAGCCGGTGGGTATCGAGCTGACGGACGACGGCAAGTACGCCTTCGTGGCTCTCGGCCCGTCCAATCACGTCGCCGTGGTGGATGCACAAACCTATGAAGTGCTGGAATACCTGCTGGTCGGTAGCCGAGTCTGGCAACTGGATCTGGACAAGGACCAGAAGCACTTGTACACCACCAACGGCGTTTCCGGAGACGTTTCGGTGATTGATGTCGAAGATTTGAAGGTCATCAAATCCATCAAGGTCGGCCGCTACCCCTGGGGTGTGGTCATTGATCCGTCTTCCTAACCACCATGACCATTGAAGCCAGCCATATCAGCTTTCGCTACGGCGACACGCCCGTGCTCAAGGAGGTCAGCTTCGCGCTGACCTCTGGTCGCTTCCACGCTCTTCTGGGCCCCAACGGCGCCGGCAAGTCGACACTGTTTGGTTTGCTGACCCGGCTTCTGGCGATCCAGCAGGGCGAACTCCTGCTGGCCGGGCAGTCATTGAAAAAGCAGCCCTCCGAAGCCATGCGCCAGATTGGCGTGGTGTTCCAGCAAAACGCTCTGGATCTGGACCTGACAGTGCGCCAGAACCTGCAGTATCACGCCGCGCTGCACGGCTTATCCCGCAAAGAAGCCCGAACGCGGGGTGATCGGGAGCTTGCTCGATTTGAACTGCTGGAGCGCGCCAACGAACCCGTGCGCAAGCTCAATGGCGGCCACCGCCGACGTGTGGAAATAGCCCGTGCCTTACTTCATGAGCCCACTCTGTTGCTGCTTGATGAACCCACCGTCGGCCTGGATGTGGCAAGTCGCAGAGCGCTCAACGAACATGTTCGCATTCTGTGCGCCGAGGCTGGTCTGACCGTGCTGTGGGCGACGCATCTGATCGAGGAGGTGCAACAGGACGACCGGGTATTGATCCTGCACCAGGGCCAACTGCTGGCCGACGGCGCAGGCCACGACATTTGCGAAGCCGAAGGCACCCGGGACCTGGCGGAAACCTTCCATACCCTGACTGGAGCCGGATAATCATGAAAGCGGCCCATTACTGGCACTGTTTTGTCGGCATCCAGACCCGGGAGTGGTTGCGCTTCTGGCAGCAACGCACCCGTTTCGCCAGCGCCCTGGTTCGGCCGCTTCTGTGGCTGGTGGTGTTCGCCGCCGGCTTCCGGGCGGTGCTGGGCATTTCCATTATTCCGCCCTATCAGACCTACATCACCTACGAGACCTACATCGCCCCCGGACTGTGCGGGATGATCATCCTGTTCAACAGCATGCAAGGGGCGCTTTCCATGGTGTATGACCGGGAGCTTGGCAGCATGCGGGTGTTATTGATGAGCCCTCTGCCACGGCCCTTCCTGCTGGTGACCAAGTTGCTGGCGATGGGGGTGGTGTCGGTTGGGCAGGTGTATGTGTTCCTGCTTCTGGCCCTGTTGGTGGATGTAGAGCCACCGTTGTGGGGGTATCTGGCCGTCTTGCCAGCCCTGATACTAACCAGTCTGATGCTGGGGGCACTGGGCCTGCTGATCGCCACCTGGATCAAACAACTGGAAAACTTCGCGGGGGTCATGAACTTTGTCATTTTTCCGATGTTTTTCATGTCTTCGGCACTGTATCCCCTCTGGAAGATGAACGAAGCCAGCCCCTGGCTGTACTGGATCTGCCAGTTCAATCCGTTCACACACGCCGTGGAGGCGATCCGGTTTTCGCTGTATCTGGAGTGGAACCCGACAGCCTATGGCATCACCGCAGGTGTGACGATTGTGCTGGCCCTACTCGCCACGGCCGGGTTTCGGCCTCAACGAACGAAGATACTGGGGACAAAGCCTGCCTGACCAAATGGCACTCGGCAGGCAGGATACCCGCTTACCAACCTTCCGTTGGTATGCCGTGTTCTTCGAGGTAGTCGCCGTGCCGTTTTAGATAGCCCTTCGTGCGCTCCGTGAAGTCGGAAGGGTCACCCGGCCCCTCTGAGGCCTGCATGCGCATTACCTCGATCTCGTTACCGATCTGGTTCATGATCCAAACTACAACCGTGCCTCCGGGAGCCAGACCGATAACCATGGAATGCCTTGGGCCAGAGCGCTCGTCAATTTGAGTCTTGTAAGAGGCAGGCTCCATCATGCGTTCCTGAAGTGCCCCAGACACCTCAATCAGCTTGACGTAGTATTTCTGCTCAGCAAAGGAAAACCAATGCAACAAGATAAGCTCAGGGAAAGGATCAACTCTGGCCCCTTTACCAGATGGACCCCGTGCGCCCTGCCAACAGCAACCAACTGAGCCAATTGGCTGGCGCCAACTACGCTCGCCGGTCTTTTCCAAGAACATCTCCTCCACCCACACTTCATAATGCTTTGGCGCGGCTACTCTGACGCTCCAGGGAACGCCCTCCTTAACAGGTGCTACACAGCCACTGAACAGGAGGGCAAGAAAGGTTATACCTATGACTAAAACCTTGCTAATCATCATTTACTTTTCATCTGTGGATGTATAAGACGTTCACGGGACAGTGATGGAGCATGAGGGTATATGCCCTCAAATTTCGATGGCACCCCCGCTATCAATGTCTCGATACTGTTAAAGTGTGCTGAATAATGAATATAACGTTGGAGCAGCAGTTCTTGCTGTTCTTTGTCGAGGGAAGGTGAATCCACTCCCCGGCTAACTTGCTCGAGAACTTGTTGCAGGATAGGCTCCAGCTCTGCCGGCACCGCTACAGCTTCCTCGGTAGGATCAATTTCGTCTAGCGGCACTGCTTGCTCCACAGCCAGATGGTGCATCAATCTCAAGGGTATGCGCGAATACTCCCCCCGAATCTGTCGCAGCATTCTCAGCCCCAGTTCCACACGGCCGTCTGGTGCCGGATGATCATGATGACGGGTGACAATATCCAGGCCGGCGCCCCCACCCGAACCATGACTTTTCGCCGGACTTTCTTGCTGTAAAGACAGACTATAGGGACCGACCCAACCTTCGGCGACCATTTCCCGACGCAGGGCCTCAAGATTGTCCCACTGCGAGGTCTTCTCTGGCCAGCCTATCCGGTCTTGGGGCACCTTCAGCATTGGGCTGAGTAACACTTCTTCTCTCAGCCTGGCGCCATAACCGCCGCCAATATCAGAGTGGACACCCGGAAGCGTGACCTCTTTGAAGTTCCCAGGGAGGCTTCCACTGCTATCCCTAAGACTGTTCAAGGCAAAGTTCTTACGATGCTCATTGGCAGCGGTCAGGTGAACTGCTTGCCCCACTTTGACAGGATCTAGATAGAGTTTAACCGGGTAATTGCGATCGTTGTGAGGCAGCAGGTCACCGGCTAACGGGTTAATGATCGCTGCCACGGAGTCGAACACCCCGACAAACCGGATCTGGACATGCTCTGGCCAAAGAATGCCGTTGTCTTCCAAAACCTTCGCCAGTCGGCCAGCTTTTCCTAAATTGATCTCGTGGGCGGCATGGCGAGCCGCCGCCGCACCTCGGCTGAAGCCAAACAAGTCCAGGGTTAACTGATCGATAACATCGCCCTGCAAGGTTTCCCTTAACCGCAATGCCAGTTGTGAAAAAGCCTCGTTTACCTGCTGGATAACGCCTGTCTCTCCCATACCTGTGGCCGCCCCATAAAGTACATCACTGTCACCTGTCTTCGTGCCGGCCCCAGGCGAATAAACGGTGCGTCGGTAGGTAATGACTCCCTCAGACTCAAGCTCATCTTCTGGATACAAATCCCACAGCTTCGCCACATTGGTAACCGCATTGCCATAACTTCCACCCATCAACAGCGCCAATCGCCACTCACACTCCTCCCGACTTATCTCATCGTTTTCATAGGGAATCAGACAATCCCGCTCCAGTTGCTCAGCAAACGACCGTGCATTGGCAGCGTTGTTCATGGTGCCATCGGTGAATATCCCGACTTCCAGGTGTACTTTCGGGGAATCGGCCTTGGCGTTCCCGGCCGCTTTTGCCGGCGAAACATTCAGCGGTGCGACCGACGCAGCGGCTCCCAGTGGCAGGCTCAGGCGATGATCCTCCGCCCCGCCTTGCGCCTCGCGCTCTGATCGCCGCCACTGACGATAATTCGCCGAGAACAACCCTACACCGAGCCCACCGATGCCTTGGGGATGATACTGGCGCAGCTGTTCAGGGGTGATATCGCAGGCGTTCAGCTCTGCGACGCCTTTTGTGATAGCGTAAGGTGCGCTCGTTCCACTGCCGCTTAAGTGCCAGAGCCCTCCAACTGGCAGGCTGTCGTCTGGCCGCCAGATCACTACGGGGGAAAGGGGCCTGCCAGACCCGGTGTAGACCAGCAGCAGTCTGCTATCGCCGACTGCACGGCGGACGGTCTCGGCCAGGTCATGGCCGCCACGGGCGAGGGGCCCGAATGCCGACTCCATGCGTGCGCGGACACTGCCATCGTTCTGGATGAGGCGCCCGGCCATACTGGCGGCGATAAAGGGGGATTCAATACGGGGAAGGTGGTAGGCCTTCAGGTCCCACATCGGGACCAGGTCCATAAAGCCCATCGTCAGCACTCCTTGTTGACGGTAAGAAACAAGCAGGCCATGTTAGCCGATGTGTTATGAAGGCCACAATTCAGATGTCACGTTTCGGCCATTACACCAGGCCCACGCCCTCGACATCTCGCAACTTTTCCAGAAGATCATTGATCAGGCACGGCTCACCAACCGCATCATCCCACTGCAGCTGCGCCGGTTTGCCATCCAGGTACCATAGACGGTTCGCCAGGATCTCGGCATCGCCTCCATCATGGGTCACGCAAATCAGGGCCATGCTGGCATTTGCGTCCATGATGCCAGCAATCAGTGTTTTCAGTTCACCTGCCATTACCGGATCAAGCGACGCGAAGGGTTCATCAAGCAACAACAAATCCGGTTTCACCGCCAGACAACGTGCGAGGGCTGCCCGCCGCGCCATGCCAAGTGAGAGCTGATCCGGTAGGTAGTGCCCGTATCCGGCAAGGCCAACCTGGCCCAGGACGTTTTCAGCTTCCGCATCACTTGCTCCCACAAGCTGGAGATTGGCGTTCAGGGTCCGCCAGGGCAGCAATCGGTGTTCCTGAAACAGGTAACCAATTCGCAATGTGTCACGGCCTATAATCGCACCCGCCGGGATCGCCTTGTCGAGCCCGGCGATGGCGTTCAACAGCGTGGTTTTGCCAATGCCGGACGGCCCCAGCAGGCAGATGCGATCGCCCCGCTCTATGGTGGCGGAAACCTCGCCCAATACGGGTTTGCCAAAACTTCGGCCGGCGATTCGTAGCTCAAGCATGGGCGGCCTCCGGCTGACGCCAGCGGCTGGAGCGGCGTTCAAGGGGCTGCAGAATGGTAAGCTCGATGATTTGCACAACGGCAATAAAGGCCAGACTGTAGGCAAGGATGGCTGCCACATCAAACACCTGAAAAGCCATGTGCAACTGGAAGCCGACACCACTGGAGCGACCCAGCAGCTCGACCACGAGGACGATTTTCCAGATCAACGCCAGTCCACCACGCGTGGCTGCCATTAGATAGGGAAACAGTTGTGGTACCCAGACCTCACGGAACCGTTGCCAGCGGGTGAACTCGTAGACGATGGCCATTTCCTCAAGCCGGTGGTCCAGGCTGCGGGCACCTTCCCGGACTGTCACTGCCACATTGGGAACCTTATTGATCACCACTGCCATCACGGCTGCCGTTTCCACCAGTCCAAACCAGACATACATCAGGATGATGGTCACCAACGCAGGCAGGTTGAGAAACAGGACCAGCAGCGGATCGAACAAGGCATTGGTTGTTTGGGAACGCCCCATAACGATGCCGATCCCGGTACCAAGCAGCATGGCCAGTGCAAAGGCCACCACCACGCGGCCCAGGGTGGCGCCCAGATGGTGCCAGAGCGCTCCGGAGCCGGATTCCTGCACCAGGGTTTCAAGAACGTTCAGGGGCGTCGGCAGCAAGGGTGATTTGATCCACCAGGCCAACACCGCCCAAAGCAGGACGAAAGACGGCAACACCACCCAATAGCTCCAGGCCGGAGGACTGCCGGAAAACGCGCTCACGGCTGGCTCCGGTAGAACAGGTTGGCAGGCATACGATGGTCCGGGCTGGCACCGGTGAGCGCTAGCAGGCGATGCAGGTCAGCAACGCGCTGGTCCGTTAGCGGTAAGGGGGTGCCTGCCACAAATCCTTCCCGAAGCGACTGGAACACTCCGTCCTCCGGGTTTCCCATCAGTGGTCGCAGTCGCTGCCAGGGTCTTTCGCTATCCGAAAGCTCACTCTTGGCCTGCTGCAACGAGGCGGCAAAACGATCCATCAACGCGCGATGGTCTTCCGCCCAATCAGCCGGGAAAACATACCCCAGAACCGGCAAGTTCCGATCCAGGTTAACGGCGGCCAGAAGGTCCGACATTCTGAACGCCGAACGCCAGCCGCCCTCTCCTCTCAGGCGTGCGGCGAAATGCCAGTAGGTAATGATGACATCCACCTGCTCCCGCCTCAAAGCCTGGCTCAGCAGCGGCGGGGCAGCGAATTGCACCTTGGCGGAACCCGCAAGATCAATACCCTGCTGCTCGGCTACCTTCTGAAGCAGTATCCAGCCTTTGCTGTCCGGCCCGCCGGCAACGCCGACACGCTTGCCGGCCAGGTCGGCCAAGGCACCTATATCAGAGTCGTCAGCCACCACGATATCGCCAATCTGGGACGAGAAGGGTACGTACAGGTAGGGCACCCCGTCCTCAAAACGCGCCTGAGCCCAAAGCAGATCGGCCACAGCCCCGTTTACGGACCCACTGGCTACCGCCAGACGAGACGCTGGCAGATTGGCCACCAGAGTGAGATCCAACTGGTAGCCGTTCTTTCGGTCCAGCCCCCGGTGGAGTATATGGTCCAGTTCCCAATGCGCCGTGCCGAACTGCAACACACTGACGGACAACGTCGGTATAGCGGTTTTGTCGTTGGCGTGGGCCCCGCTCGATAACATCAAACCGAGCAACAGTGCGGCGCCAGCCAACCACATCGGTCGGGGATTGGCAGAGAAACGTGCAAGGTTGGGCGTTATCAGGGTTTGTTGGCTCATGCCTCCACGATACGAAGCTCGCCAGCCATCAAGAATAGTACTTTGGTGCCTGTTTTTTGGTGCGATGGTCGCATTCAACCCAGGGCGAGGATCGCGTGTAATGCAATCATCACAATAATAAACAGAGGATTGAATCCCACTTGGGAGATCCCCTGTCCCAGGAGGCCGCCATGCTGAATGAGCCCGATGCCACACTCTCTCCCGAAAAGCGCTATGATGTCTCGGAAACCGTCCCTGATAACGAAAACAAGCCAGTGGAACCAGTGATGGAGCCAACCTACAAGATATTGATTGCAGACGACCACCCGCTGTTTCGCGAGGCCATCAGCAGCGTAATATCGACCGGTTTTGACGGTAGTAAGATCATTGAAACCGCTGATCTGGACAGCGCCCTGGACATTACCCGCGAAAACGATGACCTGGACCTGATCCTGTTGGATCTGAACATGCCGGGGATGCACGGCCTGAACGGCCTGATCACATTGCGGAACGAAGCACCGACCATTCCTGTGGTAATCGTGTCAGCAGAGGAAGATAAACAGGTGGTCCTGCAAGCCATTACCTATGGCGCCTGTGGTTTCATTACCAAGTCATCACCCCGCGCCCAGATGACCGATGCCATCCAGCAGATCCTCAACGGCAATGTCTACCTGCCTTCCGACATTATCCGTACCGGCAAGGAAAGCACCCATCGCCGCAGTCGTCATGAGGACAACCCTATTTCCCCAGAGCTGTTGAACTCCCTGACCCGCCGCCAGTTGCTGGTGCTGGAGCGCATGTCCAAAGGGGAATCCAATAAGCAGATTGCGTACAACCTGAACATTGCAGAGACCACGGTAAAAGCTCACGTCTCGGCGATTCTTCGTAAGCTGGGGGTTCACAACCGGGTGCAGGCGATTCTGTCGGCCAGCGATGTGGATTTCAGTCAGTATCTGAAACGGTAGGAGATCACCCTCTCAAAAGGTGATTCAGCGCACTGCGCAACTTCAACGGCTTCACAGGCTTGTTCATCAAAACGTGCCCCAACTCACGGATGTGCTGCTTCAACTCGTTGGTGTAATTGGCGGTAATCATGACCACCGGCGCCGGGCAATGGCGACGACCGTTGATCTCGGCCACCACATCTACCCCGTTTTCGTCGTTGTCCAGGTGATAATCCGCCAGGATAAGGTCCACGGGGCTCTTGGCCGGGTCCAGCTGTCGCTCAAGATCTTCCAGAGACACCGCTGAAACCACCTGGCAGTCCCAGCCTTCCAGCAACGTCTGCATGCCCTGGCAGATGGCGTGGTCGTTGTCGATCACCCAGATTCTGGCGCCGCCCAGGCCGCCGTGGTTTGACACCACCCGGTCATCATCCGCTGCCGGCCGTTTGGGCAACAACCGCCCGAACGGCACTTTTACGCTGAAGACCGAGCCTTTCCCTTCTATCGAGGATACTGTCACTTCGTGGCCCAGCATGCGGGAAATCTTGTCGACGATCGCCAATCCCAGCCCAAGCCCCTTGTCCGGCTGAGAGCCAGCGGGGCGAATGCGTTTGAATTCCTGGAAAATCTCGGTCAGCTTGTCTGCCGGAATGCCGGGGCCGGTGTCCCATACTTGCAGCAATACATGGTCCCGATGCCGGCGGCACCCCAGAAGAATGCGTCCGTTACCGGTATAGCGAATGGCATTGGTGAGGAAGTTGCGCAGAATCCGCGCCAGCAGCTGGGAATCGGACTCCACGATTGCCGACGATGGCACGAAGTCGAGCGTCAGCCCCTCCGCCATCGCCATCTGGCGAAATTCGCGAGCGATGTTGTTCAGCAAGTCCCGCAGGTCAAAGGCCATGATGTCCGGCTTGATCACACCGGCATCCAGTTTGGAGATGTCCACCAGGGTGCCCAGAAGGTTTTCCACATCATCCAGGGAGGTGCTCACCGAGCGCACGAGCCCCTCGGCTTTGGGCCCGAAAGAGTGCTCCAGTAGAGCACTGGTGAACAGGCGGGCAGCATTCAGTGGCTGCAGCAAATCATGGCTGACGGCCGCCAGAAATTTGGTTTTGGACAGATTGGCGCGCTCGGCGTCCATCTTGGCGTCACGCAGTCGGGCTTCCACCGCCGCCCGCTCACTGATTTCCTGTCGCAACTGACTGTTGAGGCCGGTAAGAGCTGCCGTACGTTCTTTCACCCGCCGTTCCAGATTATCGTACGCCTGCTCCAGTGCCAACGCGGTCTTGCGGCGGTCGGTAATGTCCCGGATCAGCACAAAAAACCCGATGACCTGCCCTTGCTCATCTACGTTGGGCACGTAGGCGCGGAGCATGTAGCGGGTCTCTCCGGTGTCGTTGGTTTCCTCGAATTCGAAGTTAACGCTGTTACCCCTGAGCACGGCCTGCATATGAGGCATTAGCCGTTGGTAAAGCTCAGGTTGGTGAATATTCTCCAGGTGTTTACCGAGTGGAGACTCGCCATTGCGGCCATACCAGGCTTCATAAACCTTGTTGCAAAACTGCACGGTCATGTCCGCACCCACGTAGGCGATCAGTGCGGGCACATGGTCCGTCACCACGCGGATCCAGCGCTCACTCTCTTCAAGCGCCTTGATTCGGCGAGCCATTTCACTGTTCTTGACGTCGGTGATGTCAGAATAAAGAACAACCAGCCCGCCCTCACGGGTATTCCTTTCCGTCATCTGTACCCAACGGCCATTCGACAGCAGGAACACCGCCCCTTCGGAGGACTCATTTACATGCTCCTCGACCACCAGCCCGGAATTGATCGCCATAGCTTTTACATCTGCGATTGATGTGCCAGGAGGAGGAACGTCCAGATGGGCATAGGTCCAGTAACTGCGGAACCGGCTGTTGCACTGGATAAGACGGTGCTGATGATCAAACAGCACAAATCCGTCAGCAATGCTTTCGATGGCGTCCGCCAGGCGCTGGCGTGTGGTTTCAGCCTCCTCGCGGGCCCGGTTCAAGGCCTTATTGCTGTGCTTGAGTTCGTCCATGGTCTGGTTGAGCGCCTCCGTGCGCTCCCGTACCTGTTCCGCCAGTACCACAGAGTGTTCAAACGCCGCATAGGGTTCGGGTTTGTGGGCCGAGCCGGATTCCACTCGAACAATCAGTGCGTCCCGTATTTTTCGGAGGCGTTCGTTCTCTGCCTCCAGCTCGGCAATCCGCTGATCCCTGCGGTCGTCGGGATCAGACTCAGCTATGACCGTAACCGGCATCGGGCTGACCAATCACCACCCCCGTAAACGTCTGATTGATATGCATGCCATCGAACTGTTCACCGTAGGTGTTGAATCCGATCACTTTATGGTGGCGCAGGAAGTCCGACACTTCGTCCACCACACCGGTAAATTCCGCCTCCAGGCGACGAAGAAAGCAGTCGCAGCCTATGGTGACCAGCGGCGGCCCCACGACCCGCTCGGACGCTTCAATTTGTGTGCGTACACTGTCAAGAAGCGAGCCGGGCTCCATGGCGGTCATCACGATGCCAGTCTCCACCGCGCAGTAGAACGTCAGACTCCCGTCGGCGTTCACCCGCTGCACAGAGCGCACGAAATAATGCCCCCCGATCCTCACCCCCATCGGTCTGAGCGCGAACACCTTACGGTCGAGTTCGTCCACCGCCACGCCCACTGCACGGGCGTATGCTTCCGCTGCCGGTTCCGCGTTCAACTCATACACTGTCCGGCTCTTCGCGTCCGCATGAGTAACCACCAGTTTTTCTTCGCGGGCTTGCATGTGGTGCGTGGAAAACACCCGGAAGTCCAACGGCGTATTGACCAGCATCACGGTGGCAGCCCCGGTATGGAAGCGGCCCTCAAAAAACACGTGAGTATTGGCCAGGCGCTCGTCGTCGCCCGCGGACCCGCCAAACTGTGGGATAGTGCCGAGCGCGGCATTCAGTGTCGCCAGCACCAGCTCTTCCCGACTAGACAGTCCATCCAGCAGGGTTATGGCAAAGGTGTTGCCCTTGACCGATGCCAGGCTAGCATCACGGCAGGTGGACAGCAGGCCATCAATGACCCCCTGAGCGTCATGAAGGGTAAAATGCTCAAGCTCACTGATAAGGGCGCATTCAATGGAAAAATACCGTCGGTCAAAACCAATGGCGGTGATACAACCCCGGCCGTAACCTTCCGGTGTTATCTCCCCCGCAGACGTACAACCACTGACCCGCACGCCGTCAAAGACGTGTTCAAGCGCAATGCCCAGACGGCCAAGATCGTATTCAGCGGAACAGAAAAACAGGACACAACCCAGGTGTTCATGATTGAGCTCGCTGGCAAGATTGGTGGCGGCCAGCATCGGGTCACGAACATGGGAGCTGGCTACCCGAACAGCTGGCAGCGTGGTAACGGGTTTCATGGATACGCGCTCCGAAACCGAGTGGCTTTCACTCGATTCTACGGAATCCGCAAACGGAGCCAATGCGACTTCAGTGCTTTTAATTGGCGCGCCAAAGTGATCGTAAGCCATTGATTAAAAACCCTCCTGAATCAATGCCTGCTGGCGCTGCCGGTTTGCGGTAAAGCAAACCGGCACTTTAGT
The DNA here is from genome assembly GCF_056857915.1 of Marinobacter sp. B-12. Lineage (NCBI taxonomy): Bacteria > Pseudomonadati > Pseudomonadota > Gammaproteobacteria > Pseudomonadales > Marinobacteraceae > Marinobacter > Marinobacter sp. B-12. Next base: position 43,370 of record NZ_JBSXOB010000045.1, read on the forward strand.
CTTAGGGGCAAGGCCCAAGCACCAGGAATCCTTGCCGGTGCCGGGGCACTCTTCAAACACTCAGAACGTGATCACAGCACCCAGCGCCAGGGTGTCGAATTCTGCTGCATCCGCGCCGGTGGACTTCGTGGTCTGCTCGAACATGTTGTATTCGGCAACCAGCTTGAAGTTGCTGTTTACATCATGGAAGACCGCGACCGAGGTGTTCTCGGTTTCAAAATTTCCCTGGTCAGAGTCCGTTTCACCGTAGGACAGCACCAAACGATTGGCGCCAAGGGTATAAGACCCCTGAAGCAGGTAGCCGTCGGCGTCCTCTTCCGAAGCCAGGGCCGCATCCGTCAGCAATACCGGAACGTCGCCCTCGGAGGTGAAGCCAGAAGCCGTCAGCGACAGCCCTGCAACAGAGGCTTTAAGGCCGTAACCAAGGCCCTGGCTATCCACTTCCGTGGTTGCGTTCTCAGAGCTCTGATGGCGACCATTTACCCAGCCTGTCAACGCCAGGCCATTCAGGTCCGCACTGTAGGTAACCTCTGCTTCAAAACGCGGCGCGGACTGTTCTGACTCCGCACCCGGTGTGGTGTTGGCAGGTTCAAAAATACCAGCGGCCACCTTCAAACCGCCCATATCCGGGGTCCGATAGGTAATCTGGGCAGAGGGATTGGGGTAAGGATAGCCCGTGCGTATGTTGCCAAACGAGACGCCAGTTGACGCACCCGGAGAACCGAAACCCATCAGGATTTCGTCCAGGAAGATGTTGGAGCGGGCGTACAAACCAAAATCCTTACCAATCAGAACCTGACCGAAAGATCCGTCTACCGTGGCGTACAGTTGACGCACATCGATGGCGGTATCCGTCGGTGACTGAAGGCTGTCGTTGATGGTGGACCAGAACGAAGACCGGCCACCCAGGGTCAGGTCGCCCATCTCCTTGCTGAAGTTGAAACCGATCGTGTTGGGCAGGAACCCCATTTTAACGTCGGAATTGCGGGTGTCGTTCAGCTTGTCGTCACGATTGACATAGAAGGCGTTGAAATAGCCATCCACGGAAAAGCTGGTTCCGTCTTCGTTGTACACTTCGATGGCCGCGTTTGCGCCGGCGCTGACCGACATCGCACCAGCCATTGCAATCGCCAGCCCTGACTTTCGGAAATTGTTGTTGTTCATAAACTCCCCCGGTTTTTATTGGATCTGGGTGTTGAGCAGCGGGTGGTTACCCGTGTCTCAGGCGCATTCTTTCGCCTGAATTCAATGGTCGGTGAAGCAGCGGGGGTGGAAAATGCGCCAAGGGGGCAGGTTTTCTGATCTTTTAGGAGGCTATAAAAACAGGACTTTGGAACTACGACCCGTCAGAGAGGGAAGCATTCCAACTCTTGCAGGCAGTCATCCAGGAAGGACTCGGGATCGGCCATGACAGCCTCATCGGCCACCACACCAAATTGGACCTGGCCGGCGTAACTGACAATGCTGACGCCGAGCCCGATATCCCCGGCCTGGGGTACCCAGAACATTTGTTCCAGAATGCGGCAACCGGCCAGGTAGCGTTGTTCCCGGGTACCGGGGACATTGGACACCACCGCACTGGCTTTGCGGTAGAACAGGTCGGCTACCGGCTGACGCCAGGCTTCGGGAATCAGCGACGCGCTGCCGGTCAACGCCCAGGACAGGCCAGGCTGCCAACTTTTCTTGAGTTTTCGGGTTTCATGCTTGATGCGGAACAGCCGCTCCAGGGCGCTTTCACCATCCACCGGTAACGGCACGAATACGGTTCCGAAATAATTGCCCAGAGTACCAGGTTCCGGCTTTACCCCTTCCGGTAGACGGTTGCGGATATCCACTGGAACCGCCGCGTGAAGCACTGCCTCATCCATGTCGGTATCGTCCGCAACAAGCCGGTTGCGGACTGCAGACGCCACACAACTGAGTAGCACATCGTTGATGGTAACGCCGGTATGCGTTGCAATCCGTCGAAAGCGTTCAAGTTCGACGGGTTGCGACCAGCGGCACTGGCGACGACCCAGCAGTGACCGCTTGAGTGAGGAATCCGTGTCTTCCGGCTCTACCAGGAACTGGCTGAGTTCATTGACCAGCTTGAGGCTTTTCCAGGTTGCCCGTTCCAGGGCATTGCGGCTGGCGGTGCCGCCGTTGCGGGGTATGTCGCCACCCGGACCAACCTCTTCCCGCGGCCACTCACTGGCCGTCAGCTCACGCAACCAGGCGTTGGCGGCTCTTCCCCAGCGCCCGGTATCCGCCTGTTCCGAGGCACCGTAAAGCACCGGTGCCTGTTGCGGTGACGGCGGGCACAAGCGGTCGAATATGCCCTGCAGAGAGAGCCCGTCAGCGTAGCAGTGGTGCATACGCAGAAGGAGCGCTGCGCCGCCTTCGGCATCGGGAAGCAGCCAGAATTTCCAGAGTGGACGGTACGTGGGCAACGGTTGGTTCAACCTTGCTGATACCCAGTCCTGCAAGGCCTGCCGATCCAGTTGGCCGCCGACCACCTCCAGGTGATGATGGAGCGAAAATACCGGATCTTCTTCCCACCACCAGCCAGGGGCGCGGCGAACCGGTATATAGCGGAAACGCTCCCAGGCGAGCCAGTAAATACGCAGGAATTCCAGCAACCGAGCTTCCGTGAGCCCTTCCACCCGCAACATGACGGTGATGGTCATCGGGTTGTCGGGCCGCTCAAGAGCCAACCAGGCCGAGTCCACAGGCAACAGCAGATGCGATTCCTTTTGACTCAAACCTGTCTGTCCCCGGATAAATGCTGCAAGAAATGAAAAGTTGACGCCGCATTGTGCCAGACAAGCACTGAAGGCTCCATAAGGCTGCCAACGTCACGGAGTTACAAAAAGTTACACGGAAGTAACCTTCCCCCCCTATACTCGGGATAAAGCTTGATGAAATGGTTATTAGGCACTGCACGTGCCTTTACGCACTGTTCGCCAAACGTCTATTGGCCCTGACTGAGCGTAAAAACAGTAATCAGTGCCAATACCTGCGGTGGCAGAAGTCGGTACAACTGAATGTACCAGCGCCCATAAAGACCCAAAAAGGCAGGCATCAGGTGCTGAAGGAGAGCAGTCATGAAAGCGAGCCATGTACGAAAACTGATAAAACCGATCGATAGCGCCTACTCGGAGATGTTCTCAGGGCGAGTCTACCGCGTCGGCACTGGCGCTGTTTCGGTCCGTAATCACAGCGGCAAGGCCGAACAGACCGTGATTGGCGTCCACGGTTTTCTGGAAAATCACTGCTACTTCACCCAGGCCTACGAAGCACCGACAACCGAACTGATCCTGCTGACCTGCAGCAACTATCATATTCCCGTAAACGGCGTGACGCCCGAAGCACCGGATTGGGAAGTGCCGATCAAACACCTCGACGGCACGATCGAGTACGACGCCTGCATACTCAATCAGGCGCTGGCGAATCTGCCGAATACCGACAACATTCGCGTGCACGGCCATTCCCGTGGCGGAGCTGTCATTCTTGAAGCCATCAATCAATGGCCGGAACTGTATGAAAATGTGGAATTGGTGCTGGAAGCCCCCGTGCTGCCCCAGGGGCGCCTTTCTGCACTGGTGACTGCGGTACTCGAACCGGTGAGCCACGGCATGTGGCCCTGGCTGATTCGCCTGATAAACAGCGCGCCCTCCTCCGCCTATGGCCAAACCTTCTTCGGCAAGATGAACCCACGCAAGAAGCAGCTGCTGGGTAAACTGTTTTCCGCCACCAAGGACCACCTGACCATTGTTCGCAACATAGAGAACCTGATGGCCTGGATGGAGAGGACAGACACCAGTGTATACAGCAAGGTTCGTTACGGCACCTTCCTGATACCGGCTGTGGACAGAATACTGGATCGACAGGCCATGCTGGCCAGTGCACGCCAAAGCCCAACCACCATGCGGATTGTCGAAACCGAGGCACCCAGCCACTTTATCACCCTCGACAGCAAGGAATGGGTGCCGGGATTTGAGAGTCTGCCGGCAACGGCCCAGGGTTAGCACAGCTGCACTCAAGCTCCGGCTCCGCTAAACTGGCGCGCTTCTATTGCAGGTCCAGTGGAGCCACACCCCCATGTATCGCGAGCGCCTAGTCGCTACCCCAACCCATTCCGCCAGCGCCCGCCGGTTGCAGCAGCTGCTGCTGGACTACCACGATTTCCGCCAGTACAAAGCCACCCACCCCCTGCTGAAACACACCTTCCGGATAGCGGACTGGCAAGCGGAGCGCCTGAAGGCCACCCACGCGGACCTCTATCGACACCCTGGCTATCACACCGGCCTGGAGTTCCTGCTCACGGACCTCTACGCCCCCGCCGGCATGACCCGACGCGACGACAACATCGACCGCGTATTCCCGAAGATGGTGAAGTGGCTGCCGGACAACCTACTGGACACCTTTGCCGGGCTGGTGGAGTTGAATCTGATCACTCAGCAACTGGACCTCGAGCTGGCCGAACTCTGCCACTTACACGGTTGTTCTTCCCGCGAACTTTCCAGCGACGCCTACTGCGAGATCTTTCGCCGCAGCCAGAAACTGGAACAGCGGGAACGGCAGATTACCCTGGTGGCTGAAGTGGGGCGCCAGCTCGACCGCTATGTGCGTAACCGCTCCCTTGGCTGGCTGCTATCAATGAGCCGGGCACCCGCAGAAATGGCGGACCTCAGCGACCTGCACAGCTTCCTGCACCGGGGCTATTCCGCGTTCCGTAAAATGGACGATGTAGACCTGCTGATTGACCGGCTGGTCACACGGGAGAAACGGGTCATGAAGAACATCCTGGACGGCCACCCGAAACCGTTTGAGCTGCCGAGTGACCTTTAACGACAGAGGGGAACTCAGGCCTTCAGGATCTGGTCAAGCTGGGAGTGGATTTCCTGCTCAATCCGCGATTTGAACGGCCGCAGCATCATGCCCAGTTCGAGATGAACATGGAGATTGCTATCGGTGATTTCCAACTGGCCTTTAACGCCACTGCGTTTGAACTTGAGGTGATCCCCTTCCCACTGATAGTTCACATCGAACTGCTTTGACAGGTCCTCAGCCAGGGTTTCCGCCGCTTGACGGGCGTGTTCTTTGTCGAGGGAATGAGTACGGCGTACATCAATTGTGGACATGAAACGGATATCTCCAGGATTTCGGACGCAATTTATAGTGTAAGGCGGCATTAAACTTGTAGCCACCCCCGCAAGCGTTAGAATACGGGGTTCAGATTCTGACAGGACAGGCCCATGAGCGAGCAACAACCGTCTACCGACCAGCCGCAGGCGGAAGCACCAAAAGACGACGTTACCCATTTTGGCTTTCGCAACGTGCCGAAAAGCCAGAAAGCGGGTCAGGTCGCTGACGTGTTCCATTCCGTGGCCGGCAAGTACGACCTGATGAACGACCTCATGTCCATGGGAATCCACCGCCTCTGGAAGCGTTTCACCATTGAGCTTTCCGGCGTGCGCAAGGGGCACCAGGTGCTGGATATTGCCGGTGGTACCGGCGATCTGACCATGAAGTTCTCCGACCTGGTCGGCCCAACTGGCAAGGTTGTACTGGCCGACATCAATGCGTCCATGCTGCAGGTTGGGCGGGGTCGGCTGATGGACCGTGGCTACGCTGGCAACATCGAATACGTACAGGCGGACGCCGAACACCTGCCGTTCCCGGACAACAGCTTTAACGCTGTGAGCATTGCCTTTGGCCTGCGTAACGTCACCGACAAGGACCAGGCCCTGCGGGATATGACCCGGGTACTGAAACCCGGTGGCAAGGTGATGGTGCTGGAGTTTTCCAAACCGAAGAACCCTCTGCTCAGCAAAGCCTATGACGTGTATTCATTCAACGCGCTGCCGCTGATGGGCCAGTTGATTGCAGGTGACTCCAACAGCTATCAATACCTGGCCGAGTCCATCCGCATGCATCCGGACCAGGATACGCTCAAGGCGATGATGGAAGAGGCCGGCCTGGTGAACTGCAAGTACTACAACATGACCGGCGGCGTGGTCGCCCTGCATGTGGGAATCAAGCCCTGATGTTTCCCGGCCCGACCCTGTTGTCCGCCGCCACCTCTATCATTGAGAGCGCGCTCAACCGGGCATTGGCGCTGGACCCCGCTGGCAGGCGGGCGCTGATGTCAGCGCTCACGGAGCCGGTACAGTTTTCGTTGGACGGGCTCGGCCTCACACTGACGCTGCAACAGGCGGGGAATCTCATTCGGGTTGCCAGCCAGCCGGCGGAAGCCCCTGCTTTGATCCTGTCCGGCCGCCCCATGGCATTTGCCGCCCTGGCCACCGGCGATGACGGAGTTTTCAGCGAAGGCCGCATTCACGTGACTGGCGATACCGCCATGGCGCACCAGTTCCAGCGCGCCATCGACCAACTCAACCCTGACTGGGAAGCCGCCATGGCCGGGTATGTGGGTGATGTGCCTGCGCATTTTATCGGCCAGCGCGTTCGCGGGGCTGTTCGCTGGAGCCGACAGGCGTTTACATCCCTGAACGCCAATGTTGAAGAATACATTCATGAGGAAAGCCGAAGCCTGCCTGGGCGCCGGGAGCTGGAAGCCACGTTTACCGATATCGACCGGCTGAACCTGAAGACTGAACGCCTGGAAGCCAGGATCAAGCGGCTGGAGCATTCCAGAGAACAAAACCAAACGGAGACGCCGTGACGCGCCTGCAACGCCTGTTCCGCATTGCCTGGGTTTTCTGCCGCTACCGGCTGGACACCTTTCTACCACTGGCGGAACTGCCTGTTCCGCTGAAGGTGTTTTTCCTGTTGGCCCCCTGGCACCTGTTCCCGAAACCCAAGCTGGACCGCGGGGACCGCCTGCGCCTTGCGTTTGAAGAGCTGGGGCCGGTATTCGTCAAATTCGGTCAGATCCTGTCGACGCGCCGGGACCTGCTTCCCGACGACATGGCGCTTTCTCTCAAGCACCTGCAGGACCGGGTGCCGCCTTTTCCTGGCGATGCCGCCCAGAGCATTATTGAAAAATCCCTCGGTGCACCGGTCTCGGAACTGTTTGCAGAGTTTTCCCGCGAACCCATGGCTTCTGCGTCGGTCGCCCAGGTGCATGCCGCTACTCTCCTTGACGGCCGGGAAGTGGTGGTCAAGGTCATCCGCCCCGGCATTGAACGGGTCATCCGCCAGGATCTGGCATTGATGTATATGATGGCCGGCCTGCTTGAACGCTATTGGTCGGAAGGCCGGAGGCTGCACCCGGTGGAAGTAGTGGCAGACTACGACTCCACCATTCATGACGAACTCGACCAGCAACGCGAAGCCGCCAACGCCAGCCAGCTGCGCCGTAATTTCGAGAACTCATCGCTGATTTATATCCCCTCCATCGACTGGGATTACACCCGCAAGTCGGTACTGGTGATGGAGCGCATCCACGGCATTCCTATTGCCGATGTTCCGGCGCTTCGTGAAGCCGGCGTGAATCTGAAAGTACTGGCGGAAAAAGGGGTGGAAATCTTCTTCACCCAGGTTTTCCGCGACAGTTTCTTCCACGCCGACATGCACCCGGGCAATATTTTTGTGGATGTCAGCAACCCCGCCGACCCGAAATACATTGCTATCGATTTCGGCATCGTTGGCACCCTTGCACCGGATGATCAAAGCTACCTTGCCCGCAATTTGCTGGCGTTTTTCCGCCGCGATTACCGCCAGGTCGCCGAGCTGCATATCCAGTCCGGCTGGGTGCCACCGGACACCCGGGTCAATGAATTCGAGGCCGCCATACGCACCGTTTGCGAGCCAATTTTCGAGAAACCACTGAAAGACATCTCCTTCGGCCATTTTTTGCTACGGCTGTTCCAGACGGCGCGGCGCTTCAACATGGAGGTGCAACCGCAACTGGTGCTGCTGCAGAAAACCCTGTTGAACGTGGAAGGTCTGGGGCGCCAGCTTTACCCGGATCTGGACCTGTGGAGCACCGCTCAACCCTTCCTGGAAGCCTGGATGCGCAAACGCATCGGCCCGTCCGGCCTGATCAAATCCCTGCAGTCCCATTTGCCTGCCTGGCTGGAGCAATCGCCGGAAATGCCACAACTGGTACACGACGCGCTGGTGCAGTTACGCAACACGGGCTCCAACGACCACCCCAGTCGCGCTACACTGGAGCTTATTCGTGAAAACCGTGCACGGGCCGACCGGCGCTGGCGACGAGGAATGGCCGCAGTCGCCCTGGCTGGTGTGGCCTGGCTGAGCCTCGACCATGACCTTGCCACCCTGGCACAGACCATGCCCATTCATGGCTGGGCCTTACTGGCCGCAGCGGCCTGGCTGGTTGTTGGCCGTGAACGAAACAACTGACGGACGTCATCTAAATGCAAGATTCAAACGCTAGAGTCGGGGCGCCTGACTGGTTAAAGGAAATTCGCTGGAATACAGATGGACTGGTACCAGCCATTGCCCAGGATGCCGCTACCGGCGACATTCTGATGATGGCCTGGATGAACGCAGAGTCTCTCAGGCTGACCGCCGAGGAAGGCCAGGCCGTGTATTGGTCCCGGTCCCGCGGAAAATTGTGGCGCAAAGGGGAAACCTCCGGCCACCAGCAGGTGATCTCGGAAATCCGGCTGGACTGCGATGAGGACGTGATTCTTCTGAAGGTCGAGCAGAAAGGCGGTATCGCCTGCCACACCGGGCGACGAAGCTGCTTCTATCGCCGGTTGGAAGGCGGACAATGGACGAGCGTCGACCCGGTTCTGCGGAACCCCGAGGCTATTTACGGCAAAAAACAGGGAGGTAGCAACCATGAGTGACGTTCTCGAGCAACTGGCTCAGGTGCTGGAAGCCCGCAAGGAAGCAGACCCGGAGACATCCTATGTCGCCAGCCTGCATCAGAAAGGGCTCAACAAAATCCTGGAAAAGGTAGGGGAAGAGTGCACTGAGACGTTATTGGCCGCCAAGGACGCGGAGCACTCTGGCGAAACCCGGGACGTGGTTTATGAAACCGCCGACCTCTGGTTTCACAGCATGGTGATGCTGTCCCGGTTAGGTCTTGGCCCCAAGGACGTCATCGACGAACTCGCCAGCCGATTTGATCTGTCTGGCCTTGAAGAGAAAGCCTCCCGGGATCAGTAACCCGGGTAGCCCCCGAAGAGGGTTTCCGGAAGCCCCCCGAAGTGGCGTACAATCAAACGTAACAGAAACTTAAGACGAGGGTCCCGTCATGGGCATCAGTATCTGGCAACTCCTAATCGTACTTGGCATTGTCATCCTGTTATTCGGAACCAAGAAACTCCGCAACATCGGCGGTGATCTGGGCGGTGCCATTCGTGGGTTCAAGAAATCCATGAACGAAGACGACAAGAAGGACGACAGCCCGGGCACCATCGAAGAAGAGTCCGACGCGAAGGCCCATGAAGCCGGCGCCGAAGAGAAGCCACGGGACAAGTCCCACAGCTGAGACGGGCTGAATGTTTGATATCGGCTTTGTCGAGCTGCTGATCTGCGGCGTTATTGCGTTACTGGTTCTCGGCCCCGAGCGCCTGCCTACAGCAGCCCGGGCAGCCGGGCGCTGGATTGGTGGTGCCCGTCGCATGGTGAGCCAGTTTTCATCGGAACTCGACCGCCAACTCAAGGCGGAAGAACTTCGTGAAGAACTGCGCAAGGCCGGCGATGTCGGCCTGGATGATGTGCAGAAATCGGTTCGCGGCGCCCTGGACGAGGCCAAGAAATACGAGCACATGGTTCTGTCCGACGACGAAAAGGCTAAACACCGGCCCGCGCCTGCAACCCGGCGGATTGCCACGCAGTCAGAGCCCAAGACGGAACCCATGCTGGACCCGGAGGAAGACCCAACCTCGGCCAACGGCTCCGGCCATGCCTCTCTGGACCCTGAGGGTCCGCCGCGAGAAGATGACAAGGCGCAGGACCCTTCGGCCGATGGCACCCCGAAACAACAGGAAAGCACGCCGGATAACCGTTCATGACAACCCAGCCTGACGGCAAAAACGCCCCTCGTCCCGAAGATACCCAGCCGGAAATGCCGCTGGTGGAACACTTGCTGGAGCTGCGCAACCGTCTGCTGAAAATGGTGTTGGCGGTGATCATCTGCTTTGCCGCCATCTATCCGTTCGCAAACGAACTCTACCTGCTGATATCGCAACCCTTGCGGGATTTGCTGCCCGTCGGCCAGACCATGATCGCAACGGACATCACGTCGCCGTTCTTTGCCCCCTTGAAACTGGCTCTGGTGTTGGCCGTTTTCGTGGCCATTCCGGTGATTCTATACCAGCTCTGGAGCTTTATTGCGCCGGGCCTGTATGCCCACGAGAAGAAACTCGCGTTCCCCTTGCTGTTTACCTCAGTCGTCCTGTTCTATCTGGGGGCGGCATTTGCCTACTACGTGGTGTTCCCACTGGTGTTCGGATTTTTCACCGCCATCGGCCCGGAAGGCATTGTCGAGTTGCCGGATATCAGCAGCTACCTCAATTTCGTACTGAAAATGTTCTTCGCCTTCGGTGTTGCCTTTGAAATTCCCATCGCCACCATACTGCTGATTCTCACCGGTGCCACCACGCCTGAGGACCTCGCTGCAAAACGCCCATACATTGTGGTGGGCTGCTTCGTGATCGGCATGCTGCTTACTCCGCCAGATATCATCTCCCAGACCCTACTGGCCTTACCCATGTGGCTGCTGTTTGAGCTGGGCATCCTGTTTGGGCGACTCGCCAGACGGGAAGTGGAATCACCTGACGCAACGGATGCCTCCAACGAATGAATCTGGCGCTATTATTCCCGGATGATTTCGTGGCTGCAGACAGAGCCATATTGAAAGGCCGCCGACTGGCGCACTTGAATTCAGTGTTGAAGGTGTCGGAAGGCGACCTGGTCCCTGTGGGGCTGGCAGACGGAGAGATTGGAACGGGCCGCGTGCTCCAGCTCACCAATACTGAGGCTGTACTACAGGTGGAATTGACCACCCCACCCCCTGCTCCCATACCCCTTACCTTGATTCTCGCCATGCCGCGGCCAAAAATGTTCCGTCGCGTGCTGCAGACCTGTGCCACCCTTGGGGTTAAGGACATCTGGCTGATAAACGCCTACAAGGTGGAAAAAAGCTTCTGGCAAACACCGTGGCTCTCAGAAGATAACCTGAGGGAAAACATGGCATTGGGGCTTGAGCAGGCACGAGACACCCGCCTCCCCCGCGTTCGTATCCGCAAGCTGTTCAAGCCGTTTGTGGAGGATGAACTACCGGCACTTATGGAAAACACCCGGGCGCTTGTCGCCCACCCCGGCACCCGCACGCCGTGCCCAGCCATGATCAACGAGCCCGCCACCCTGTGTATAGGCCCGGAAGGAGGATTCATTCCCTATGAAGTCGACAAACTGGTCGAGGCAGGTTGCGAGGCGGTACACCTTGGCAGCCGCATCCTTCGGGTGGAAACCGCCGTACCGGTGCTGGTCAGCCGCCTTTTCGATGCCTGCGTTTAATTCAGGCCGAACGCGCCTTCCACAGCTTTGTCAGTGGTGTGATCACCGCCACCAGTAACGCCCCCACCGCAACGCCGAAAAGGCCGTCCGCAAGCACCGGAATAACGGCCTGCCCAACACCACCGAAACCTTCGACAAAATGACGAATGGCTTCAGACACCGGCGGCAGCCCATGGGTGAGAATGCCACCACCCACCAGGAACATGGCAATGGTCCCCAGCACTGACAAGGCTTTCATCATCCAGGGAGCAAACCAGAGGATGCCCTCCCCAACTCGCCTGGCTAACGGGCTTTCTTTCTGGCTAAGGTACAGACCGCCATCGTCCAGCTTCACAATACCGGCCACCAGTCCATAGACACCGATGGTGATCATTACCGCGACGACCGTCAGCACCATAAACTGCATTCCGATGCTTTGACTGCTGACTGTTCCCAGGGTAATCGCTATGATTTCAGCCGACAGGATAAAGTCTGTGCGGATCGCGCCTTTGATCTTGTCTTTCTCAACCGTTTTCAGATCGGCGTCGGGATCTTTGAGGGCGTTGTGGAGCTCTTCCTTGTGTTGCTCATCTTCCTGCCTGTGCAGGAACCGGTGAGAAATTTTTTCAAACCCCTCAAAGCAGAGAAAGGCGCCACCCAGCATCAGTAGGGGAATCACCAACCAGGGCACGAAGAAACTGATGGCAAGAGCGCCCGGAACCAGAATGGCCTTGTTGAGCATGGAGCCCTTCGCCACCGCCCAGACCACCGGCAGCTCCCGTGCGGGTTTCACACCGGTTACCTGCTGGGCATTGAGCGCAAGGTCATCCCCCAACACACCAGCCGTTTTCTTGGTGGCTGCCTTGGTCATCAATGCAACATCGTCCAGAACCGTGGCGATGTCATCAATCAATACGAGAAGACTGCTGGCAGCCATAACGAATTCCTTTTGGTTCAACTACGTTGGTGGTGCGCCCCGCAAGCCATGATCAGGCATCCAGCCCCATGGCCTCGGCCGCAATACGGTTCTTGATTGGTCCAAGCTGGTTCAGCCAGCGCATGCCGGTATTGCGCAGCCAACGCACAGTCAACTCATCACGGCCAAACAGGTGCTTGAAACCTTCCATGGCCGCCATCATCGCGAGATTCTCACCCTTGCGACGACGCTGGTAACGGGCCAGCACAAGCTCGTTGTCTGGATCAATGCCTTTGCTCCGGGCACTGGCCAGTTCGTCCAGCAATGCACGAACATCCCCATAACCCAGATTCGCCCCCTGGCCGGCCAGGGGATGAATGGTATGGGCTGCATCGCCCACCAGCGCGAAGCCGGTGGCAATGTATTCCTTGGCGTGGCGTTGACGCAAAGGAAATGCGTGGCGACGGGAAACGACATCCACTGCGCCCAGTTCACGCTCTATCGCACGCTCCAGTTCCGCCTTGAAAACATCATCCTCCAGCGCCATCAGGCGCCGGGCCTCTTCGGTATCCTGGGACCAGACAATGGAGCAGAAATGCTCATCGCCGGACTCCGTCAGCAATGGCAGGAACGCCAGTGGCCCAGTGGGCGAAAACCGTTGCCAGGCCGTAAAGCCGTGGCTCTGGGCAGTTCGAACGGTGCATACGATGGCCTGCTGGCCGTAATCCCACTCGCGGGTCGGCAACCCGACCCACTGGCGCAGTCGGGAATGGGCACCGTCCGCAGCTACTACAAGCCTGGCCCCTATGGCCTGACCGTCTTCAAGGCGTATGCCACGCGTCTGCTCATCCTGCCACCAGCCACTCACCCTGACGCCATCAATCAGAGTCGCAGTACTATCGGCCAGGGCGTCAAACAATGCCCGTACAATTCGACGGTTCTCGATGATGGTCCCCAATGCTGGTGCCCGGAGTTCTGCCGCCTCGAACTGGATGCGACCGGTGCCATCGCCGTCCCATACGGTCATCGTCTGGTAGGGACAATGGCGACCAGCGGTTATGTCCGACCATACCCCCAACTGTTCCAGCAGGCGCTGACTGGCGACCGAAATGGCGCTCACGCGAGGATCGAAATCCTCCACCGATGCTGCTTCTCCGGGGGCCTGCATCAAGGACTTTCGGTCGGCGCCTTCCACCAGCCCGACATTCCAGCCCTGCCGCGACAAGCCCAGCGCAAGGGCCGAGCCCACCATGCCGCCGCCGACCACCAGAATATCGAATTGCGGTTGCTCACTCATGGTCATTACGTTCCGGGAAAGCGTTGTCAGGAGTGCGAAGTTCGGCCCGGCGCCCACCCATGCCCATGGCCTGGCGAGCAAACCAGCGCTTGGCGCCAGGCAACAGATCCAGCCCCATCAGGCCAGCGTCGCGTGCCGTGGTCACCAGGGGCAAGTGATTGCCGAAGAGCTGGATCAGTGAATCGGAAAACCGCACTGTCTGTTGCCAGTCCCGGCGATGACGAATCTGGTAAGCGTTAAGTACTCCCAGGCTGCCCAGGGGTTGCTGCTGCTCGACCGCCACACGAAACTGCTCAACCAGAGCCGTTAGCCCCCTTAAGGCCAGGTTGAAGCCCTGACCGGCAACCGGATGAAGGGTGTGCGCCGCATTGCCTACCAACACAACACCGGGGCGAACCGCCTCATCCACGGTTTTCAAGGTCAGCGGATAGTGGCTGCATTCCCCGATGTGGGTAAACCGCCCGAGACGCCAGCCAAACCGTTGCTGAAGCCGCTGACACTTGTCCTCATCACTCAGCGACAGCAGTTCCTCAAGTGCCCCACTGCTCAGGGTCCAGACCAACGCGGCAGTGGTTCCCGCCCGGATTGGTGAGCCGTGAGGCAACAACGCCATAGGGCCAGCATCGGTGAAACGCTCGAACGCCGTGAACCCGTGGCTATCGGAGGTGGAAACATTGGCGATCAGGGCATGCTGATCATAGGCCTGTTCGTTGGCCCGGAAGCCCAGCGTTTCACGCAGGCCGGAGCGGCCACCGTCAGCCACCACCAGGCACTGCGCAGTCAGTTCCCGTTCGCCGTTGTCGGCACCCAGGGTAACGCGGACACCCTCCGGTAGCGGCTGCATGGCGGTTACTTCCGCCGGCGCTTCCCAGACCACATCGGTCTGCAGCAGCTCCCGCATCAGGCACAGCCCCATCCAGCGGTTGTCCGCCACATAGCCCAGGGCCTCCTGTTGGTGCTCGGCCGCGTTCAGGCGCGTGGCGCCAAAATGCCCACGGTCCGATACATGAATATGGCGAATGGGCGTAGCGTGCTCGGAGAGCCGTTGCCACAGGCCCAATTCTTCAAAGATCAACCTTGAGCCCCAGGCCAGCGCCGTGGAACGAGCATCGTAGCTGGGCTGATAGCTGTCCGGCAGGGCCTCCGGAGACAACGGAAACGCCTCCACCACGGTCACCCGCAGTTGCGGCAGGGTTCTCGCCAGCGCCAACGCCAGGGTGGCTCCCGCCAGCCCGCCACCGGCGATAATGATATCGGTATCGTGCTGGTTCACGGTCAGTCGGCCATCAGCGCTTCAATCTCGGGAATGGTCTTGGGAACCGCATCAGTGAGGACCCGACAGCCCTCTTTCGTCACCACCACGTCATCCTCAATGCGAATGCCGATACCACGCCACTTCTCATCCACGCTGGTGTTATCCGGCGCCACATATAACCCGGGCTCCACGGTCAGCGCCATGCCTGGCTCCAATTCCCGCCACGCATCGCCCACCTTGTAGTCCCCGACATCATGTACATCCAGGCCCAGCCAGTGGCCAGTACGGTGCATGAAAAACGGTTTGAACGCCTGCTCCTCGATGGCCTGCTCTACTGTCGTATCCTTGAGCAGGCCAAGCTCGATCAAGCCCTGGGTAAGCACTTTCAGTGCGGCCTGGTGGGGGTGGTCCCAGTGATTCCCGGGACGGACTTCCTCAATGGCCGCGTACTGGGCCGCCAGAACCACTTCATACAGGGCCCGCTGCTCATGGCTGAACTTTCCGCTGACCGGGAAGGTACGGGTGATATCGGAGGCGTAGCATTCCAATTCACAGCCCGCGTCGATGAGCACCAGATCACCCTCGTTCAACGGGGCGCTGTTTTCGATGTAGTGGAGGATGCAGGCGTTCTGGCCGCCACCCACAATCGACGGATAAGCCGTGGAGCGGGCACCATTTTCCATGAAGGTGTGAATCAGCTCAGCTTCCAGGGCGTATTCAAAGACACCTTTGCCGGCCCGCTTCATTGCCCGCTTGTGGGCCTCACAACTGATCTCACCGGCCCTGGCCATCACCTTGATTTCCGCTGCGCTCTTGTACAGGCGCAGGTCGTGGAGCAGGTGCTCCAAGGCTACGAACTCTCCTGGCGGATGAGCACCCGAGCGAACCTTGCTGCGGATCATCTTGACCCAGTCCATCACCTTGGCATCAAAATTATGATCCTTGCCCAGTGGGTAATATACCCGGCTGCGGCCTTCGATCATGCCGGGCAGGATGTCGTCAATGTCGGCAATGGGAAAGGCATCGTCCAGGCCGAAGGTCTCGATAGCACCCTCGGGGCCGGCCAGGAAACCATCCCACAGCTCCTTTTCCGGATTTCGTTCCTTACAGAAGAGAACGGACTCACCATGCTCCCGGCCGGGAATCAGCACCAACACCGCTTCCGGCTCGCCAAATCCGGTCAGATAGTGGAAGTCACTGTCCTGACGAAACGGATGCAGGACATCCCGATTACGCACCCGTTCGGGGGCGGCCGGCAGGATGGCAATGCTGTCCGACGCCATTCGCTCCATCAGCCGGTGCCGGCGATCGTTGAATTCCTTGACGGGTATCAGTGAAGCCATAATGTCTCCCACGGGTATCAGCGTTGTTCAGTGCAAAGTCGGGGTATTGGGTGACGGCTTTTCCGGCGGATTGAACTCAGTGAACACCGCCAGCGCACCCAGACGTACATATTCGACGATTTCCATCAGTTGTTGTTCGCTTTCATCGTCCGGCTCGTCATCATCGGCCACCTGACTGATCGCCACCATGTCTTCAATGAGCTCTCGAATCTCGTCCGGCGCCTCGCCCAGTGCCTGGCCAGCGGACAGCGCCATACCCTCAAGGAAACCACGCACCCAGGAGGTGAGCGCTTCCAGTCGCTGCTCGATGGCGTAATCGTCATCCGGCAGCAAGGGCTGAAAACTCATATCGGTAGCCTTCAGCAACTCGAGCGTCTGGCTATAGGCCGAGGCCATAAATTCCCGCAGTTCGTCCGATTCGTCGATCGCAGCCTGGGGCAGGCCCATGTGCTCACAAACCATGGCCAGCCATTCCTCTTCACTAATACGTGCGCCAACAGCAAGCCGGCCACAAAGTACGCCGTGGAGCTCCGATGGATGACTGAAAGCCTTGTGAGCGGTAAACACATTGGCCCAGCGCTCAAAGGCGACGGCGCGGGCGTTGGAGGTGTCGGTTTCGGACATGAAACGGGACGGTCCTGTATGAATGAGTGAAGGCCCTATCCTAGCATTCAGGCGCATTTAAGACACTTGCCCTCTTGATTCCGGACCGGGAAAGAGTAAATTATGTTATAACATATCAATACCAAGGAGAGCCGTTAGCCATGTCCGCCAAATGCATACCCCCCAACCGTCCCCGCTCGCTGCATAAACTTGGATGCATGATCGCCGCCTGCAGCCTGGCACCGGTGGCGCTGGCCGCCGACAATCCCGGCGCCCACGAGCACGGCCATGCCCGATTGCAGATGGCGGTGGAAGAAAACCGTATTGACCTGATGCTCAATTCCCCGGCTTACAATCTCGCCGGGTTCGAGCATGGCGCCCGCACGGACGCGGAGAAAAGCCGGTTGGCGGACATTAGCCGCTGGCTGGAAACCACGCCGCTGATCAACACCGCAGCGGACGACTGCCGCGTGACAGCCGCTGCTGTGGAACTCGGCGGGGAAGAAGAAAACCATGATGGGGATACTCATCACGATCACGGCCACGACGAGCACGATCATCACGAGGACGGACATCACGACAAAGAACATCATGGGGAAGCCACTCATCGGGAATACGATGTATCCCAGCAACTGGAATGCAACCGCATCGACGCCGACCAGGAATTCACATCGGCACTGATGGAGAGGTTCGAGGGCATGGAGGAACTCACCATTGAATGGGTCAGCCCCTCCAGCCAGGGCAGTGCCCGGCTGGCACCTTCAAACCGGGCATTCACTGTCAACAACTGACTTACGAACGCCCTGACGGGGCATTATTCCTCGTAGGGCGAGACGTTCTCCGCCACGATGGAGTATGAAGACGAAGCAATGTCGTTCTCGGTCTTCTCGATCATCAGGGTGCCCTCAATCCACACGGGATCGTAGAGTGCTTCCAGCTTGAAGCCTTTCTTGTATTTCACGTGGATGATCTGGTTGGGAGGGGGTGGCGGCACGTGTATGCAGGCGCCATAGTATGGCACCAGGAAAAACTCCAGAATGCGCATATCCTGCGTGGTTTTAAGCGGCACAACGAAACCTGGAATCCGGCCCGACCGACCATCCATTTCAGGCACCACACGGCCTGTCATGATCTCGTCCGGCAATGTGGCAGGGCCGTCACCCTCATGGGAGACTTCTGGCATATTCTCGAGTAGGTTGAGATCCTCCTCCGGCATCAATTCCAGCCAGTCGATCTCTTGCGAGGCGTCTTTTGCGCTAACCGCGGTTGAAAAGCTGATGGCGGCAACCAGCGTCACCATAAACAGGGTGGCAAACAGAGAGCGTTTCCGTGAGCGGGATTCCAGAGGTTCTGACATAAAACTGACGTCTCCTGTAACGATTCAGGGATCATACACCGGATGACCAATGCCTGACATGACCGGCAAGACAGACTTGCACAAAGAGAGCTCTGTAACCCCAGAGAGTTCCGTAACCCCACGGCAGACCCTCCGCATCAGCGAACTTACTTTTCGTTGGGACCGGACCCAGCCGGGCATCCGCTACCCCGACGTGGCACTGAACAGCGGTGAACACCTTTTCCTCCAAGGCCCCAGCGGCAGCGGTAAAAGCACACTCCTGAGCCTGCTGGGCGGCCTGATCGTACCGAATTCCGGTCGCCTGGAATTGCTGGGCACAGACCTGGCAGGCCTGACCAGCGGCCAGCGGGACCGTTTCAGGGCGGACCACATGGGCGTTATCTTTCAGCAGTTCAACCTGGTGCCTTATCTGAGCACGCTGAACAACGTCACACTGCCCTGCCGGCTGTCACAGAAACGCCGGGCGCGGGCCTTGTCTTCTCCGGAGGCAGAGGCGAAATCCCTGCTGACTGCCCTGGGCATCCCCCAGAACCATTGGCACCGACGTGTTACCACCCTCAGCGTCGGGCAACAACAGCGAGTAGCCGCCGCCAGAGCACTGACCGGCGCCCCGGAACTGATCCTGGCGGACGAGCCCACTTCTGCCCTGGACAGCGACAACCGGGACCGCTTTATCGAATTGTTGTTGGGGCTGGCAGCGGAAAAACACTCATCCGTTGTCTTTGTCAGTCACGACAGTAGCCTGGCGCAACGTTTTAACCACCAACTGGCCCTTGAGGTAACCCCATGAACCTGCGGCTGACGTTGTCTCTGGCCATGGCAAGCCTGTGGTATCGGCGCAGGGTACTGGCGCTGGTGACCCTGACCCTGACGCTCAGTATCACCTTGCTTTTGGGCGTTCAGTACCTTCGCACCGAAGTGAAGCAGTCCTTTACCAACACCATCTCCGGCACAGACCTGATCGTGGGCGCTCGCAGCGGCCAGCTGAACCTGCTGCTGTACACCGTCTTCCACATCGGTGACGCCACCAACAACATCCGCTGGAGTACCTACGAGAAGCTGCAGGAGGATGAACGCATCGGCTGGCTGGTGCCCATTTCGCTGGGCGACAGTTATCGCGGGCACCGGGTTGTGGGCACCAGCGAGCAGTTCCCGGAACATTTCCGCTACGGCCGGGACCAGCAACCCGAGTTGGCTGAGGGAGAATGGTTCGCCGATGTCTTCGACGTGGTGTTGGGGGCCGAGGTGGCCCTCACGCACGCCCACCAGACCGGCGACAGGGTTACCCTGTCCCATGGCGGCGGCAAGACCAGCTTCTCCAACCACAAGGACACTCCGTTCACGGTCACAGGCATCCTAGCCCCTACCGGCACACCGGTGGATCAGGCGGTTTACGTCAGCCTTGAGGGCCTGGAAGCCATCCATATTGGCTGGGAATCCGGTGTTGCCATCCCCGGGAGAACCGTCACACCCGAAGAGGCCAGGCAACGGGATCTCACACCGGACGCGATTACCGCCGCGTTCGTGGGCATCGACCGTAAAGTGCTGACGTTTCAGGTTCAGCGCCAGATCAATGAATCGCAGCTCGAACCACTATCAGCGATTCTTCCGGGGGTGGCACTCAGCGAACTGTGGCGAATCATGGGCCAGTTCGAAAAGGCCCTACTGGGGATCACCGGCTTTGTGGTGGTCACCAGTTTGATCGGGCTCGTGGCCGTGTTACTGACGCTGCAAGCGCAGCGCCGGCAGGAAGTGGCGATTCTCAGGGCTACCGGGGCTTCGCCGGCGCTCATCTCGGCATTGCACGTGATCGAGTGCGTTTTGCTGGCCATCGCGGCCTGCGGGCTCGCGATACTCGCCGGAGCGGCCGGCATCGCGGCTCTTAGCCCCTGGCTACTGGATACGTGGGGCGTTCAGGTAGGCCTGCGGCCGCTGAATGCAACGGAATGGTCGATCATCGCCAGTGTACCTCTGGCAGCATTGCTCGTGGGACTGATTCCGGCGCTCCAGGCCTGGCGTGGCAGCCGCAAACAGGGACTGGGACACGTGGCCCCCGAGTGACGGACATCACGCAACGCAGGCCATGACATCCCTGTAAATTGACCAACTTGCAGTCCACACTTATAGTTAGTTCACTTCTTTGATATAGGCGTTGGACGACTCATGGAACAGTCCGAACTACAGGCACTGGCGGACAAACTCGACAGATTGATCGAACACTGTCGCAAACTGGAACGTGACAACGCGATGCTGCGCGAGCTGCAGGACGACTGGAACCGTGAGCGGTCGCAGCTCATGCACAAGAATGATCTTGCCAAAAACAAGATCGAAGCCATGATAGGCCGCCTCCGGGCCCTGGAGCACCACTGATGCCACAGCAGCCGACAACCGTCGAAGTCAAGATTCTCGACAAGGAATACCTGGTCGCCTGCCCGCAGGAAGAGCAGGAAGCCCTTCTCCGCTCCGCCAGGCACCTGGACACCAAAATGCGGGAAATACGCGCCAGCGGCAAGGTATTCGGTACCGAACGTATTGCCGTGATGGCAGCTCTCAACATCACCAATGAAATGCTCGAGCGGGACACCATGTCGGACACCGCCAGTTCGATTCTCAACGCCATGGACGAAAAGCTCGATACCGCT
Organism: Marinobacter sp. B-12; assembly: GCF_056857915.1. Taxonomy (NCBI): domain Bacteria; kingdom Pseudomonadati; phylum Pseudomonadota; class Gammaproteobacteria; order Pseudomonadales; family Marinobacteraceae; genus Marinobacter; species Marinobacter sp. B-12. The sequence continues at coordinate 64,207 of NZ_JBSXOB010000045.1, forward strand.
TTGGGCGAAGGCACCGGTAACTAGTCTTTGCGCAGGAATCCGATTCAGGTGTTGCAATCAGCCCCGGCAATGCCCGTATAATAAATCTAACTTCCTGGGCTGTTCGCTGGTCGGATTCGTCCTCGAGCCGATGCGCACTACCCAGGTGGCTACTTCAGGGCATTGTGAGCACGTCCCCATATGGGGAAAGCCTAATATGTCACAGCGGCCACCGACCTTGAACTCTGGGTTCAAGGGCCACATCCGATAAACGGCAGCCCGGGAAGCTTTACTTTCAACCAAGGCCATCAGAAACTCGACAATTCATCCTGCAGGTCGCGTTTCAGCTCTTCCGGCTCGGTTATCCAAAGGGTTGCATCCACACCGGGCAGCACTCCAACGTCCAGCCCATCTTTCGTCAGACCCGGCACCCATTTCCTGAAAAAATCCGGCAACGGAATACACTTAGGCGTGAGATCCTCGGACCCTTTACCGTATTCCACCGCGAATGCCTCACTGGGCCATACCGGCAAATACTCCACATCGCCAACTTCAGACACGATTTTCAGGAAGCGATTCTCCGTATTCACCAGAATCCAGATTTCACGCTCCTCCCCGACTTGGCTCAGAAAATAGTCGTATCGTTCTTCGCCGTCTAATTCGAGGACACTCGTTAATGCATCTTGGTTCATGGATCGACCTGCTGTTGAACGAAAAAATTGAAGGGCCAATGATAGCGTATCGACCCTCCACACCGACATAACCAGAGACCGGTGACAGACGACATTTTTCTGTACAACAGGGGCAACCCGATGGTAGAAAAAGCGTTATGTTGACCAACGTTGTCTCACCCCAGCCCTTTGAAGAACGCCCTGACTCGCAATCCCGAAGCAATCTTCGCAAAGCCCTTCGGAAGAAGCGCCGCTCGCTGTCCGTGGAAGAACAACAGGTCGCCGCCGACCAGCTTGCGCTGAACCTGTTGAAACACCCCGACCTGTTCCGGGCCCGCCATGTCGCGGTTTACCTACCCAACGACGGTGAAATAGACCCCCAGGTCTACGTTCACGTTGCCCGCAGGCGGGGTATCCAATTCTATTTGCCGGTGCTGCATCCCGTTCACCGCGGCAGACTGGTCTTCAGCCCCTTTACCAATGGCACCGAACTGACAGCCAACCGCTTTGGCATTCCGGAACCGCCTTTCCATAAAGGACTGGAGCGGCCGCCATGGGCGCTGGATGCGGTGCTGTTTCCACTAGTAGGGTTTGATGGTTTTGGTGGCCGGCTGGGCATGGGTGGCGGCTTCTACGATCGCACCTTTGCGTTCACGCGAATCCGGCCACGCCTGGCACCGAAGCTGATCGGGCTGGCCCATGACTGTCAGAAAGTATCGGAGTTACCACTGGAGCCCTGGGATATCCCTCTACACAGCGTGGTGACTGACAGGGAACGATACCGAATGAGGGAAAAGAGTTTTCGGTAAGGTTTAGTCTCGAACGGCGGACACTGTTATGGCGTTGCTATCAGAAGCCGTCGGCTCATCGTCAGCGGCCTGAAGCGACGTGAAGCCTGTAATAACGAGGCCAACGGCGAAAATCAGCGCAATCGTCCGGATAATGTCAGGCTTGCGGCCCATGGGGGAAGTCTCCGGTGTTTTGAATAGTAAAATCGATCTAAATCAGTTAACTATTCTTGTTTTCAAGAATTAGACGAAAGACTAACACCTATCCGGCGTTTTACAATTTTTCACAGATTAAATTTTTGTAAGCTCAGCCAAAATTCGCCGAACCGGGGAGGGAATATCCTCCCGAAAATGTGCGGAGCCATGGATGGCGGAGCTCAAGCGCCACATGGATGTGCCCGAGCGTGTTTCGGGAGGGTATTCCCTCCCCGGTTCTCGCAGCAAATTACGAGGACTTGTTGTTCCCGGCTCCCAAAAACAGCTGATAAGCCTCGTTATCAGTCATGTTCTCGTAGCGGAAGCCAACCTTGCCGAGCATTTTCTCGAAGTCCTTCACTTCGTCGTCTTCCACCTGGGCTCCCAGCAAAACACGGCTGTAGGCGGCACCGTGGTTGCGGTAGTGGAACATGGAGATGTTCCAGCGGGTGCCAAGCGACATCAGGAACTTCAGCAACGCGCCCGGACGCTCCGGGAACTCAAACTGGAAAACCTTCTCGTTGGTTATCGTCGGGGCGTGGCCGCCCACCATATGACGAATATGCTGCTTGGCCAGATCGCTCTCAGTCAGGTCTATGACAGAATAACCGGTTTCCCGCAGATCCTGGATAAGGTCTTCACGGCCATGGCCGCCTGCCGCAATCTGGATGCCCACGAAGATGGTCGCATTGGTGGCATCGGCGTAGCGGTAATTGAACTCGGTGATGCTGCGCTTGTGCAGGGCGTTGATGAACGTCTTGAAGGCCCCCGGTTTTTCTGGAATGGTCACCGCCAGGATCGCTTCGCGTTTTTCGCCGATCTCCGTACGTTCCGAGATATAGCGCAGGCGGTCAAAGTTCATGTTGGCCCCGCTAAGGGTGGCCACCAGGTTTTCATTCTCGATCTGCTCGCGCTCGATGTACTTCTTGATGCCAGCCACGCCGAGCGCACCGGCCGGCTCAGCGATGGAGCGGGTATCTTCGAACACATCCTTGATCGCGGCGCAGATTTCGTCGGTGGAGACGGTGATCACCTCATCCACGTAGTCCTTGCAGATCTCCCAGGGGTATTTGCCGATCTGCTTGACGGCTACGCCGTCCGCGAAAATGCCCACTTCATCGAGCACCACCCGCTTGCCGGCCTTCATGGCCGCCTGCAGGCAGTTGGAATCCTCGGGTTCAACACCGATCACCTTGATTTCAGGGCGCAGGTATTTGATGTAAGCCGCTATGCCAGCAATCAGTCCGCCGCCGCCAACACAGACAAAGATGGCATGGATGGGTTTGCTGAACTGCCACATGATTTCCATGGCCACCGTGCCCTGCCCGGCGATCACGTCTGGATCGTCAAAGGGTGGGATGTAGGTGTACCCGTGCTTTGCAATCAATTCCTGGGCATGGGCTGCAGCTTCGTCAAAGGCATCGCCCTTGAGAACCACTTTGGCGCCGTGATCACGCACAGACCGCACTTTGATCTCTGGCGTGGTCTGGGGCATGACGATAACGGCCTTGATGCCCAGGTTCTTGGAAGCCAGGGCCACGCCCTGGGCATGGTTGCCGGCGGAGGCGCAAATCACACCCTTGGCTTTCTGCTCTTCAGAGAGCTGCGCAATCCGGTTGTAGGCACCGCGAATCTTGAAAGAAAACACCGGCTGAAGGTCCTCGCGCTTGAGCATAATGTTGTTGCCAAAGCGCTTGGAGAGGCTGCGGGCCTCAGTCAGCGGGGTCTCGATGGCCACATCGTAGACACGGGCATCGAGGATTTTCTTTATGTAGCGTTGCGGCATGGGTCCGTCCGGAGTTGGATTGTCGTTGGGAAAACGGACAGTGTAGAAACTTTGCCGGGGTTCCGTCTATAAGCTCGCCCCACAGACGGGCTATAATGGCGGTTTGAACCACACTTTCCTGCGAAACCGGAGTTGATCGATGAATCAGGACGAACTGAAGAAAGCCGTCGCCAAGGCCGCACTGGACCATATCAGGCCGCACCTGGATCAGGAGAGCGTTATCGGCGTGGGTACCGGCAGTACGGCCAACTGTTTCATCGATTTGCTGGCGGATATCCGCACCGATTTCGATGGGGCCGTCGCCAGTTCCGACGCCACGGCAGAGCGCCTGAAAAGCCATGGTATTCCGGTGTACGACCTCAACAGTGCCGGCCCCCTTGAGTTTTATATCGACGGTGCCGATGAAACCAATGAACGCCTGGAGCTGATCAAGGGCGGCGGTGGCGCCCTGACCCGGGAAAAGATCGTGGCGGCAGTGGCCAAGACGTTTATCTGCATTGCCGATGGGTCCAAGAAGGTGGATATCCTGGGCGCGTTTCCGCTTCCGGTTGAAGTGGTGCCCATGGCCCGCAGTCATGTTGGCCGCGAAATCGTCAAGCTGGGCGGCGACCCGGTTTATCGTGAGGGTTTTACCACCGACAACGGCAATATCATTCTGGATATCCACAATCTGGATATTTCCCGCCCGATTCAGGTGGAAGAGCAGTTGAACAATATTGTGGGCATTGTGACCAATGGGCTGTTTGCTCGGCGGCCTGCGGATTTGTTGTTGCTTGGTACTGACGATGGGGTGAAGACGATCTCCCGCAAGGATGACTGACTTGGGAGGAAGCCACGAAGAGGTGGGGTCATCAGGGGCACGCTGTTAATACGTCCGTGTACGCTCGACAAAAACATCCCTGTTTTTGACGCCCCCTGATGACCCCACCTCTTCGTGGCTCTGACTCTTTTTGGGCCCTCCATGAACCAAGCGCTTGCTTGGTTCCTTTTTTTGCGTGAGACTGCTCTCATGATTTCCTATTGAGGGAGGCTTTCCGTGTCTGATTATTTCAACGATACCCATGAACAGGTTCGCCAGAGTGCCCGCAAGTTCGTTGCCACTCATGTGTTGCCCTATATAGACGACTGGGAGGAAGCTGGCGAGTTCCCCAGGGAGCTCTATAAGACCGCTGGGGATGCCGGGCTGCTTGGGGTCGGTTTTCCGGAGAGTCTTGGCGGCATTGGTGAAGGCGACATCTTCATGAAAGTCGCCGTCTCCGAGGAGCTGATGCGCTCCACCTCAGGCGGCCTGGTCGCCGGCCTGGGGTCGCTGGATATCGGCCTCCCGCCGGTGGCGAAATGGGCACGACCGGAGGTGAAAGAGGCCATCGTCCCGCCGGTGTTACGTGGTGAGAAAATCACTGCCCTGGCCGTCACCGAACCGGGCGGTGGTTCTGACGTTGCCAATATCAAGACACGGGCCGGCAGGGACGGCGATGACTACATCGTCAACGGCAGTAAAACCTTTATCACCAGTGGCATGCGCGCCGATCATTACACGGTTGCGGTTCGCACCGGTGGCGAAGGCCATGGTGGCATCAGCCTGTTATTGATTGACCGCGATATGCCCGGCTTTTCCACCGGCAAGAAGCTCAAGAAAATGGGCTGGTGGGCCAGCGATACGGCGGAGCTGTTTTTCGAGGACTGCCGGGTGCCTGCCAACCGCCTGATTGGCGCCGAGAATGCCGGCTTTATCGCGATCATGAGCAATTTCCTGTTCGAACGCCTCAGCTTATCGATCATGGCCTACATGACGGCTGAAATCGCCCTCGAAGCCTCGATAGCCTGGGCCAGCCAACGGGAGGCGTTTGGCCGGCCGGTGAACAAATTCCAGGTCACCCGTCACAAGCTGGTGGATATGGCCACGCAGGTGGACGTGGCGCGGGAGTATACTTATCGCTGCGCCGCACTGATGCAGGCAGGCAAGAACCCCATCAAGCAGGTTGCCATGGCAAAGAACTTTGCGGTGGAGGTGTGTGAGAAAGTCACCCGCGAAGCCGTTCAGATCCACGGCGGCATGGGCTATATGCGTGAATCCGTCGTAGAGCGGCTTTACCGGGATGGCAAGATCCTGTCGATTGGTGGCGGTACCGATGAGATCATGAAGGAATTGATTGCCAAACAAATGCAATTGTAGCGGTAAGGCGATACCAACGTTTAGTTTCGATCCACACCATTGTCCCGTATAATTGCGCCCACTTTTTAATCGCAGTTAAACGCACTTCAGAAAGGATCGATCATGAACTTCGACCATATCCCTGCTGGCAAAAACCCGCCGGAAGACATCTACGTCGCCATCGAAATCCCGTCCAACAGTTCCCCGGTGAAGTATGAGCTGGACAAGGACATGGGCGCTCTTCTGGTAGACCGCTTCATGGCAACTCCAATGTTCTACCCGGCCAACTACGGCTTCATTCCCCATACCCTGGCTGACGACGGCGACCCGATTGACGTGCTGGTGGTGACTCCGTATCCGGTACAGGCCGGTTCCGTGATTCGCTGCCGCCCGGTTGGCGTGCTGAACATGGAAGACGAAGCCGGTGGTGACGCCAAACTGGTTGCCGTCCCCCACGACAAGCTCACCAAGAGCTATACCGACGTGAAAGATGTCGAAGATCTTCCGCAACTTCTCCGCGACCAGATCCAGCACTTCTTCGAGAACTACAAGACGCTGGAGCCGGGCAAGTGGGTTAAGGTTCAGGGCTGGGCCAATGCAGCCGAAGCCAAGAAGGCCATCGAAGCGTCCGTGAAGGCCTACAAAGGCTGATCGGAGGAGCCTTCAGGCAACGACAAAAAACCGGGCTGCGTGGCCCGGTTTTTTTATGCGGCGATGCTGTATCGGCATCAGCCTCGGGTCAGCAGGTCACGCATGTCGCTGATCGCAGCGCTGGCGCGGGACAGATATGCCGCCATGGTCAATGAATGATTGGCCAGCACACCGAAGCCGCTGCCGTTCAGGATCACGGGGCTCCACATTTCGCCCTGCGCACCTTCCAGTTCGATGATGATCTGTTTGGCACTGGCCAGGGCGTTCTTGTCGTTAAGCACCTTGCGGAAGTCCACTTCAATGGCGCGGAAGATATGCAACAGGGCCCAGGCACTGCCGCGCGCTTCGTAGAACACGTCGTCTATCTTCGTCCAGGAAGTCTTGACCTCCTCGCCCATGACATCTTCCGACAGCGGGTCTCCGGGATTGACGTTGGACACAGCGTCAGACACCGACGCTTTACCGACGCTCTCACCAAGCGTGCGCGAAAGACTGCCCAGACGGGTTTCCAGGTCTGCCAACCAGTTGGCCAGATTATCGGCCCTGGCGAAGAACTGGGCATTGGGCTGATCCGGGCGTGACAAGCGATCCAGGTAGCTGCGAAGCGCCTGGATGCCACGCCGATATTCCGCCTCGGTGGACGGAATAGCCCAGCTGCCGCTGTCAAAGTGGAACTGGGGCTCGGCAATCGTCAGATCCGGGTCCTCAGCAGACTGGCTCTGGGAACGGCTGATGTCCTTGCGCATGGCGCGAGACAGGTCGCGAAGCTGAACGAGCACACCGTATTCCCAGTTGGGCATATTGTCGAGCCAAAGCCCTGGCGGGAATATGTCATTGGAAACGTAGCCGCCGGGCTTATCGAGAAGAGTCTCTGCAACCCGGATCATGGTTACCGTTGTTGCGAAACCGGCCACGGGTTCACGTTGCATTTCGTCTGCCACAGTGCGTGTGTGTTCGCGTACCGAGAACAGGTCTGGCTCACTACTCCAGATCATGCCGAGCACAATCGCAACAAGCAGGTAGACAACCACGACGGCCAGTATAAATTTACCGACAACCCCGCCACCGGTGTAATCCCGAACATCGTCTTTGCGATCACTGAAATACTGTCTGATTCTTCCTGGCATCGGTTTTCAGTTCCCCTGTCTGTCGTTATATCCCGTACGCTATCCGTTTACACACTGCGAATACCATGAAGCAACGGCAACGTTTATGCAATTTGCGACGTTTCTTGCGGCACTGGGGCCGCGATCAAACACTAGTATTCCGTCTCAAACGGCCGGCCTAGATGGTAACCCATTGCGCCATCAATACCGACACCCTGAAGTGCCGCATATTCACGGGCCGTTTCAACACCTGCAACGTAGACTCGAACGCCGCGACTGTGGGCGATGGTGGTCACGGATTCGAGGTAGAAGCGATTGTCGTCATGGCTATCGATATCATGAACGAAGCTGTTATCAATACGCAGCGCCTGGAACCTCAGATCCTTCAGGTAACTGAAGGGCACCCCACCTACACCGAACCGGTCGACAATCACAGGCAACTTGAGCCGGTTCAGCTCACGCACCAGGAGTCCCACCGCCGCACGGTGGTGGTGAATAGCTTGCTCTGAAATGCCGATCTGCATTCGCCGGCGCTCGCTGCCTGCAGCGGACAGCTGTTCCAGGAAATCCTTACGAAATGCCTCGCTGGCCACAGAAACCATGCCCAGACTTAATGCCAGACGGGTGTCCGGCTCCTGACGCAAAAGCACCAGGGAACGTTCAAGCACCCAGCGATCAATGTCAGGGATCATGCCGAACCGTTCCGCCATGGGCACAAAAATACCCGCCTTGATCCAGCCGTCCACCGTTTTCATTCGGGAAAAGACCTGGTGAAACAGCACTTCATCACCACCACTACTGATCATGGGCTGCATCCACAATGACATCTGTCCCTGTGCAATCGCTTCGCCAATCATGACTCGCCATTTTTCACTGTCATGGTGCTCAGGCCGGTCGCGATCAGCCGCATGACAGGCAGATCCCTCCTCCATCTGTGCTTGCCGGAGCGCTTCGTCGGCCGCCGACATCAGCTCACCCGCTTTGCGGGTTTCGGCGGCCTGGGCAATGCCTGCGTGAACAGCCACATCCATGGGAGCGGAGAGGTCCGAGTAGATGCCGTCCAGCTCCTCGACCAATTGACGACACCAGATCACGCCGTCGGCGCGTGAAACGCCAGGCAGGAAGACCGCAAACCCGGCGCCAGTCACGCGGCCGGCGAACGAATCGCTGTGGGCGTTAACAAAGGCATTCAGCGCACCCGCAATGCGAATCAGCATACGGTCGGCCTCGTCGCGGCCATAACTCTGGTTATACTGGGCGAACGCTCCCAACTGAATCAGGAACAGCACCCCTGGGGCGGACCGCTCTTCCGATTCCACTTCAACCTTTAGGCGCTGTTCGAACGCCCCCCGGCTCGCAAGCCCGGTCAGGCTGTCTTCGTTGTTGACCTTGCGCAGGTGCTGAATCAGTTTGGCCTGGCCCTCAAAGAGTCGACCGAGGTCATCCGCCATCTGATTCATGGCGTGGGTAACCTGGTTCAATTCCCGCGTGGAGGTAATGTCAACCCGGCGCCTGAAGTCCCGTTTACCCAAGGCCTTGGCCTGCTTCTCAACAGCCCTGAGCGGACGCATCAGGCGTGTCATCATCCAGAACAGGCCGATCAGCCCAAGGCCACCAATCAGGGCAGAGCCGGCCACGATTCTCACCGTCACCACCCACAGGTCTTCGTAGGCCCGGCCAGGGTGGCTTACGACCCGCACCTTGCCCAGCCGGCTCCAGCCACGCACCACTTCCGCTTCGCCCGCCGGCAGGGGCAGATCCGCCAGCGCCATAAACCAGTCCGGCACATCGACCTCACGCAGTGAGGTTTCCCGCCCGACCACTTCCTCACCCTGGTTATTGACGTAGACCACAGAGAGATAACGGCCACTGTCGAAAACCGCATCGATCAATGAAGATGAGGCCACCGGGTCGCGACCATCAATGGCACCGGACAATGAAAGGCCGATGGCCGTGGCGCCGTCCCGGGCGTGACCCTGGAGCTGGCCCGACAGGTAATCCCGGAACCGGTCAAAACTGACGCTTGCCGCTGCCACCAGGACGAGTAGTAACATGCCACCGGTAAACAGCAGCAGCAGACTCCGCAAGGTGATTACACCCCGCTGGCGAGAAACATGTCTGTCGTTTTGCGTCCGTGCCATCACTGGCAGCCCCTGTCTGAAGCAAGGATTGTCGGACATCTGATGTGACCTGTCCCGCAGAGTTGACAAACATTTACACTGCGTCACCTACGCCGACAACACTAAACACTATAGACTCTGCAAAAAGATTACTGTTGAAAATATCCGTCTGTACCGGAAACGGGCGGCTCAGAACGAGAAAAACACAGGCCGGAGCACCATGAACGACGAAAGCCAGAAAGACAAACTCAGGCAGCACTTCGCTCGCCGTGTCACCACCCAGGCACGCGTGGTCCTGGATACATGGCAAAAAATCCGTGAAGACACCGGCCAGTCTGCCGCTTTCAAGGGCGATTTTGCCAGGGCAGCCGACAAACTGGTTCGCTACGCAAAGCGCTTCGACATGGAAAGTCATGCCGATTCCGGGCGCCAGGTGTTTGACCTGATTGGTGAGTGGCCGGAAGGCAGCATGCTCCCCGAAGGCCTGGGTCGCAAACTCCAGGATGCCATTGAGCAACTGTCTCACTGCACGTCAAGACGGACCGACCAGGAAGCCAGTGAAGCCCCCCAGCAATATCGACGTACGCCTGTCTATATTGCTCTGGCCAGTGAAGAAATGGCCAGCCGCCTGATCCGCCAGCTTGAGTTTTTCGGCTTTCGTGCGTCGGCATTCAATACCGCCGACAAGCTGATCGAAGCCTGCGCACTCCACAAACCCGAAACCATCCTGATGGATGTTAACTACGGCGGCGAGCCCCTTAGCGGGATTGCCACCATTGAACGGCTTCAGGAACGCCACGACACTCCCATTCCCATCATCTTCATGAGCGATGAGGACGGCACCATAGAAACCCGCCTGCGGGCGTCCCGATGCGGTGGCGAGGAATTCTTTTACCCAGCAGTTGACCCCGGCCAGCTGATCGAAAAAATTGAAACCTACACCCATGGCAATACGGTGGAGCCTTACAAGGTTCTGGTGCTGGATGATTCTCGCGCCCAGGCCAAGTTCATGGAGACGGTGCTGAAAAAGGCCGGCATGAATGCCCACATCATCACCGACCCCATGGAAATCATTCATGCACTGGAATCGTTCTCGCCAGAGATCATCATTCTGGACATGTACATGCCCGGCTGCACCGGCATGGAGATCGCGCGGGTGATCCGCCAACAGGACCGTTTCCACAGCGTGCCGATCATTTACCTTTCTGCGGAGGAAGACGTTACCAAACAGCTGCATGCCATGAGCCTTGGGGGCGATGACTTCCTGACCAAGCCGATTGACCCGAAACATCTGATCTCCACGATACACAATCGTGGCCGCCGTGCCCGATCGCTGCTGGCGCTGATGATCCGCGACAGCCTTACCGGCCTGTTCAATCACACCCATACCCTGCACCTGCTTGATCAGGAGATCGTACGGGCGCGGCAGAAAGACCAACAACTGTGCTTTGCAATGATCGACATCGACTACTTCAAAAAGGTGAACGATACCTTCGGCCACCCCATTGGCGACCGTGTGCTGCGAAGCCTGTCCATGTTCCTGAAACAACGATTGCGCAAGACCGACCATATTGGCCGATACGGCGGCGAGGAGTTTGCCATTATCCTGCCGGCCACCCGCGAGAGTGACGCCCGCAATGTACTGAACGAAATCCGCGAGCGTTTCTCAGAGCTCTTGCAACCGGCTGGTGACCGAGAGTTTAACGTCACCTTCAGCTGCGGCGTTGCCGCATGGAAAGGCGATACATCTCAGGCCATCTGCGAACGTGCGGATAGGGCGCTTTACCGGTCCAAGGCCCAGGGCCGCAATTGCGTGACCGCCGCCGGCGACTGAATCCAACCGACACTGATTGGCCCTCCCCACCAACGGCCCCGCCCCGCTCTCGGGGCCGTTTTATGAAACCAACGTCTTATAGAACTCCTGATCACCCTTCACGACAATGACCGTGCAAACGACAAAGATTGCTTTTGTGTGGGTGAGATACTTTTCGACACATACCCGATTGTCAAAAAGTGTTGATCTGAAGACTTCAAGAACGCACCATTGAGGGAAAATGTCGCTAAATTCGGCGATCCTGTAAAAAAGTCAGCAAGGCAGACGAAATCATGTCGACCATACTCGTACTTCATGGCCCCAACCTGAACATGCTGGGAACCCGCGAGCCGGAGGTGTACGGCCACGAGACATTGGCGGACATTGACGACCGTTTGCATCGGAAAGCCGCCGAAGATGGCCATCACCTGCTACATTTACAGTCAAACGCGGAATATGAACTGATTGAGCGGATACATGAAGCCAGATCAGAAGGGGTTGATTTCATCATCTTCAACCCGGCGGCGCTCACCCACACCAGTGTTGCACTGCGGGACGCCATGCTGGCCTCGGGCATACCGTTTATTGAGGTCCATCTTTCCAACGTGCATGCGCGGGAAGCATTCCGTCATCACTCATACTTTTCTGATATCGCCGATGGCGTTATCTGCGGGCTGGGCAGCCTGGGGTACGACCTTGCACTCGAAGCCGCCCTGCAACGAATTCATCGATAGAACTGATTAAAACGGGATCGGACTGACTATGGACATTCGCAAGATCAAGAAACTTATCGAACTGCTGGAGGAATCCGACGTCGAGGAGCTGGAGATTCACGAGGGTGATGATTCTGTTCGCATCTCCCGACGCCGTGAACAACTGGCTGCGCCACAGTATATGGCCCAGTATCCCTCACCAGCACCCCAGCCCGCCTCACCGCAGCCGTCCGCGCCAGCCGCCGACGAGCCCGCAAAGCCGGCAGAGCCCTCCGGCCACGCGGTGAAGTCGCCAATGGTCGGCACCTTCTACCGCTCGCCCTCGCCCACCGCGAAAGCGTTCGTGGAAGTCGGACAGTCAGTGAAAGCCGGCGACGTGGTGTGCATCGTCGAAGCCATGAAGATGATGAACCAGATCGAGGCAGACAAGAGCGGCACCGTCGCCGAGATCCTGGTGGAAAACGGTCAGCCGGTCGAATTCGACCAGCCGATGATCATCATTTCCTGAACCCGGTGATACTCTCATGGCTATGTTAGAAAAAGTCCTGATCGCAAATCGCGGCGAAATTGCCCTGCGCATCCTGCGTGCCTGCAAGGAGCTGGGCATCAAAACCGTGGCTGTCCACTCCCAGATCGACCGCGACCTCATGCATGTTCGCCTGGCGGACGAGTCGGTCTGTATCGGCCCCAACAGTGCCACAGACAGCTACCTGAACATCCCGACCATTATCAGTGCGGCTGAAGTGACGGACTCCGTCGGTATCCATCCCGGTTACGGCTTCCTCGCCGAAAACGCGGATTTCGCTGAACAGGTCGAAAAAAGCGGCTTCCGCTTTATCGGCCCCAGAGCAGATACCATTCGCCTGATGGGCAACAAAGTCTCTGCCATCAACTCAATGATTGCGGCGGGTGTTCCCACCGTGCCGGGCTCCGACGGCCCATTGACGGATGACGACAACCGCACCCTGGAAATCGCCCGTAAAATTGGCTATCCGGTCATTATCAAAGCCGCCTCTGGCGGCGGCGGTCGTGGCATGCAGGTGGTTCATTCCGAAGCGGCCTTGCTAAAGAGCGTGCAGGTCACACAGTCGGAAGCGAAGAACTCTTTCGGGGACGCTACGGTTTATCTCGAAAAATATCTGGAACGCCCCCGCCACGTCGAAGTGCAGGTACTGGCGGATACCCACGGCAACGTCATTCACCTTGGCGACCGTGACTGCTCCATGCAACGTAGGCACCAGAAGGTCATCGAAGAAGCCCCTGCGCCGAATATCGACCCGGAAGCGCGCGAGAAAACCCTGAAAGCCTGTGTCGACGCCTGCAAGGAAATCGGCTACGTGGGTGCAGGTACGTTCGAGTTCCTGTACCAGGACGGCGCCTTTTACTTTATCGAAATGAACACACGGGTACAGGTGGAGCATCCGGTGTCGGAAATGGTGACCGGTGTCGATATCGTTCGCGAGCAGTTGCGTATCGCCAGTGGCCTACCCCTGCAATACAGCCAGGACGAGATCAAGATTACCGGCCACGCGCTGGAATGCCGCATCAACGCAGAAGACCCGCAAACCTTTGTACCTAGCCCAGGCAAGGTCAAACACTTCCATGCGCCTGGTGGTAACGGCGTACGGGTCGACTCTCACCTGTACAGCGGTTATACGGTACCCCCGTTCTACGACTCCATGGTTGCCAAGCTGATTACCTGGGGAGACGATCGGGAGATCGCCCGCCGCCGTATGAAGAATGCGCTGGATGAACTGGTGGTCGAGGGCATCAAGACGAATCAGGCGCTGCACAGGAAACTGGTGCGCGATGGTGGCTTTAAACAGGTAGACTTCACCATCCATTATCTGGAAAAACTGATACGGGACTGACCCGATCAGTCGATTCGTCTACCAAACAGGACACCCACATGCCCTGGATACAACTACAGATCCCAGCTGATCCGGAGAACGCGGACCAGCTTGAGGATCTGCTCATGGAGATGGGCGCTGAGGCCGTCTCCATGGAAGATGCCGCAGACCAGCCCCTGTACGAGCCCGACCCGGGCACAACGCCGCTCTGGCACCAGACCAGCGTCACCGGCCTGTTCGGGTCCGATCGCGACATCGAAGAGCTCTGCGCCGCCGTTAAGGATGCCTGGCATCAGCAGACACAACAGTCACTGCCCGACATCGACGTTACCCTGGTGGAGGACAAGGACTGGGAGCGTGAATGGATGGACGATTTCAAGCCGCTGCGCTTCGGTGACCGGCTATGGATCGTACCCAGCTGGCATGACGCTCCAGACCCACACGCCGCCAACCTGCTGCTGGATCCCGGCCTGGCCTTTGGTACCGGAACCCACCCCACCACGGCTCTATGCCTGGAATGGCTTGATGGTCAGAACGTGACCTCACGGCAAGTGATCGACTATGGCTGTGGCTCCGGCATACTGGGTCTTGCGGCCCTGTTGCTGGGCGCCGACCACGTTATCGGGGTCGACACAGACCCCCAGGCACTGGAGGCCAGCCGGGAAAACGCGCGCCGCAACAAGGTTGAAGAAGACCGGCTGGACCTGTTCCTGCCCGGGGATGAACCCGATACCATGGCGGACATCATGCTGGCCAACATACTGGCTCAGCCATTGATTGGCCTCGCGCCCAGGTTGGCTGCAAAGGTAAAACCGGGCGGTGATATTGTGTTGTCCGGCATACTGTCCAACCAGGCCCGGGAGGTCATGGAGGCCTACGAGCCCTGGTTCATCATGGACGAGCCGGAACAACGCGAGGAGTGGATACGGCTCACAGGACGGCGCAACGACAGGTGACGAACTCTTACGAACCAACTAAACTCCGTGACTCGTAGCGACGCCGCTTACAGGAAAGAAGCATGACCCAGAGCAGCCTGCAGACACGATGCCCAAAATGTGAAACCCGATTCCGGGTCACCGACGCACAGCTGAGCGTAGCCAGCGGAAAAGTGCGTTGCGGCAACTGCATGGCGGTGTTCAATGCCGTCGAACACCGGATAAGCGAGGGCGCTTCAGGCATTTCCAGCCAAAAGAGCGGCCCGGCCGCATCGGAACAGCAGGATGCTCCGGCAGATCCAGGGTTCACCTCGGATGATGACCTGATTTTTGCGGACAACCCTGAGGAAGATGCTGCTGAGGGCCCATACGCCGGTACCCGGCTGACCTTCTCCGACGACGAACTGAGCGACAGCTTTCGCACCGTCGACGAGCGCAGCAGTGGCACGTTCGAGACCGACAATGGCGACGTAACCGACGAAAAAATCGATGAAAGCTGGGCCGAGGCGATGTTGTCCGAAGAAGACGACACCAGACGCAGGGCCAAGCCCGCCCCTACAGAACCCGAGCCACCAGAAGAACCTGTGGAGTTCGACCAACCACAATCAGAGCCCCCCGAAAACGAGCCATTTGAAGAACCGGCGTGGGATGAGCCCGAAGAAACACCACGGGAACCCGAAGACCTGAGCCTGGAACCCGTAGACAACGCGGATGGTTTCTACGTCGATGAACCTCAATCATCATCCTTCGACTATGACGCCGGCCCGGTGACTGACAACGAACCTCTAGTCGCCGTTTCCCCGTACAGCAACCTGCGCAGGGAACCGGTCTCTGTGGCAGGCAATGGCAGGGGGCGCGTGAGAACGGCGCTATGGACCCTGATCGTCCTCGCGCTGCTCGGCGTCCTGGTGGCGCAAGTCACCTGGTTCCAGTTCGACCGCCTGTCTTCCATACCGGAACTGCGCCCCTTTTACGAACAGGGCTGCGAGATCGCCGGTTGCGAACTGAACCCGCTACTCAATGTGGATGCCATCCAGAGCCGCAAATTGGTAGTTCGAACCAACCCGGAAAACCGCAGCCAACTGGTGGTCGATGCCGTCATCATCAACCGGGCCGCTTTTGAACAGCCATTCCCCGCCATCGCCCTGACGTTTTCCAACCTGAATGGTGATGTGGTCGCCCAGAGTGTGTTCACACCGGACGAGTACCTGGCGGGAGACGGCCGTGATCTTGAGGCAATGCCCACCGATACCCCGGTCAGAATCGTCATCAACATCCGCGACCCTGGAAAGGACGCCGTGAACTACAATATAGCCTTCCGCGCCTATCAGGAGTAAGCAAGTCCTCACTCAACAGAAAATGGGTGCGGCCACCGAATAGACCGAAAGTCAACCAGAAAGGA
The DNA here is from genome assembly GCF_056857915.1 of Marinobacter sp. B-12. NCBI lineage: Bacteria > Pseudomonadati > Pseudomonadota > Gammaproteobacteria > Pseudomonadales > Marinobacteraceae > Marinobacter > Marinobacter sp. B-12. The sequence goes on from NZ_JBSXOB010000045.1 coordinate 80,371, forward strand.
CGAAAAATAATCAATTTTTTCATGGCTTCGCCCCTTCAATAGGATCTCTGCCAGCGGTATCATTACCGCCCTTCGGATCAGGATCGATTACTTATTGAGCAGCCGATCACATCCGACGTTCGCTTAACCCGCTGTTACACGGATTCAGATCATGCTGCCAACGGCAAAAATCGGGCCGTATACCCTGCCCAATCCGTTGATTGTTGCACCCATGGCCGGTGTAACAGACCGGCCTTTTCGCCTGCTCTGCCGGCGAATGGGCGCTGGGCTGGCTGTATCCGAGATGGTCATTGCGGACAGCAAACTGTGGCATACGCGCAAGTCACAAACGCGCATGAACCATGAAGGCGAACCCGAGCCCCGCTCTGTGCAGATTGCCGGCGGCGATCCTGAAATGCTGGCCAACGCCGCAAGGCTAAATGCCGAGTTCGGCGCCCAGATCATCGACATCAACATGGGGTGCCCGGCCAAGAAGGTGTGTAACAAGGCCGCCGGCTCAGCACTGATGAAAGATGAGGCGCTGGTGCGGGATATCCTGGAAGCGGTCGTGTCCGCCGTTGACATCCCGGTGACACTGAAGATGCGCACAGGTTGGGACAGGGAACATCGGAATGCGCCACTGATTGCCCGCATGGCAGAAGACGCTGGCATCCAGGCCCTGGCCATTCATGGTCGTACCCGCGCCGATGCCTACAAGGGCGAAGCCGAGTACGACACGATCGCCGACGTGAAGTCCCGGGTGAGCATTCCAGTATTTGCCAACGGCGACATCAACTCGCCGGAACAGGCACAGCATGTACTGAAGTTCACCGGTGCTGACGGGCTGCTAATCGGCCGTGGCGCACAGGGCCGGCCCTGGATTTTCCGGGAGATCCTGCATTTCCTGGAAACCGGCAGGCACCTTGCAGAGCCGCCTGTGGATGAGGTGGAACAGGTACTAAGCGAACACCTGGACGCCCTGCACCGCTTCTACGGCGAAACCATGGGCGTACGAATTGCCAGGAAACACGTGGGCTGGTACCTCCAGTCCCACGACGAAGACAAACAGTTCAGAAAACGCTTCAACGCCATTGACGACGCGATGGCGCAGAAAGACAGTATTCAACAGTACTTTGCAGGCTTACGAAATGGAGAGGTATTCGCAGCATGACCGCTGAGACTTTGGCTAAAGAGAACCTGACCCCACCGGCCAACGATGATATTCATCAATTGCAAACGGTGAACGGCAGCGGCAACACGGTTACCCTGCGCGACAGCGTGGAAGTTGCCCTTAAAAACTATTTCGCCCAACTCGATGGCGCCCCAGTGACCGAGGTCTATCAACTGGTGTTATCGGAAGTCGAGGCTCCGCTGCTCGAACAGGTGATGAAATACACCCGCAACAACCAGACCAAGGCATCGACCATGCTTGGCCTGAATCGCGGCACCCTGCGCAAGAAGCTCAAACAGTACGGTCTGCTATAATCCAGCTACCCGATTGCAACGAGGGCCTCCCGGACACCATTCGCGAGGCCTTCATTCGTTCATACCCAGCAGAAATAAGTGACCCATGGCAAATCAGGCTAATACCCCCGTCCGTCGTGCGCTGATCAGCGTGTCTGATAAAACCGGTATCGTTGAATTCGGCCGTGCACTGACCGATCGCGGCATCGAACTGCTCTCTACCGGTGGCACCTTTCGCCTCCTCCAGGACAATCAGGTACCCGTCACCGAAGTCAGTGACTACACCGGCTTCCCGGAAATGATGGATGGCCGCGTCAAAACCCTGCACCCGAAAATCCACGGCGGCATCCTGGGGCGTCGCAGCATCGACGACGCGGTGATGGCAGAGCACAACATCAACCCTATCGACATGGTGATTGTAAACCTCTACCCATTTGAGGATGCCATCGCCAAGCCGGACTGCGACCTCGCCACCGCCATTGAGAACATCGACATTGGCGGGCCAACCATGGTTCGCGCGGCCGCCAAGAACCACAACGATGTGGCCATTGTGGTGAACGCCTCCGATTACAGCCGGGTCCTGAAAGAGCTGGAAGCCAACGACGGCGAGCTGAGCTACACCACGCGCTTCGACCTGGCTGTGAAGGCCTTCGAGCACACTGCCGGCTATGACGGTGCTATCGCCAATTATCTTGGTGGTCGCACCGCCGATAACGACAACGCCGACTTCCCTCGCACCTTCAATACCCAGTTCCTGAAGGTTCAGGACATGCGCTACGGAGAGAACCCCCACCAGCGGGCTGCCTTCTACACCGAGCGTAACCCCAGGGAAGCCTGCATTGCCACGGCCAAACAGCTTCAGGGCAAGGAACTGTCTTACAACAACGTCGCCGACACCGACGCCGCGCTGGAATGCGTCAAGCCCTTCGCCGATCCCGCCTGCGTGATCGTCAAGCACGCCAACCCCTGCGGTGTGGCCATCGGTGCTGACATCCTACAGGCCTATGATCTGGCCTTCGCCACCGACCCCACCTCTGCGTTTGGCGGCATCATTGCCTTTAACCGAGAACTGGACGCGGAAACCGCCAAGGCCATCATTGACCGCCAGTTCGTGGAAGTAATCATCGCCCCAACCATCGCTCCGGAGGCATTGAAGCTGGTTGCCGCCAAGAAGAATGTCCGCCTGTTGGCCTGCGGCGGATTTGATGGTGAGCGCGCCAAGTCCCTGGACTACAAGCGCGTCACCGGTGGTCTGCTGGTTCAGGACCGCGATCTGGGCATGGTGGCGATGGAAGACGTCAAGGTGGTCAGCGAGCGTGAGCCGTCCGAGCAGGAGCTGAACGATCTGCTGTTTGCCTGGGAAGTGGCCAAGTACGTCAAGTCCAACGCGATCGTTTACGCCAAGGCCGGGCGCACCATCGGCGTGGGAGCCGGCCAGATGAGCCGGGTATACAGTGCGAAAATCGCCGGCATCAAGGCCGCCGACGAAGGCCTTGAAGTCAAAGGCTCGGTGATGGCATCCGATGCCTTCTTCCCGTTCCGGGATGGTATCGACGCCGCCGCTGAAGCCGGCATTACCGCCGTGATCCAGCCAGGCGGCTCCATGCGCGACCAGGAAGTGATCGACGCTGCCAACCAGCACGGCATTGCCATGGTGTTTACCGGCATGCGCCACTTCCGGCACTAATCCGACACACAGGAACCGACCATGAATATTCTTGTTATTGGCTCCGGCGGTCGCGAACACGCCCTCGCCTGGAAAGCCGCCCAGTCACCGGGCGCGGATCGTGTATTTGTCGCACCGGGCAACGCCGGCACCGCCCGCGAACCCGGCCTGGAGAACATCAACATTGACGTCATGGACCTCAATGGTCTGGCGGACTTTGCCGCGGCCAACCATGTGGGCCTGACCATTGTCGGCCCCGAGGCGCCGCTGGTTGATGGCATTGTGGACCTGTTCGAAGAGCGCGGTTTGCGGGTGTTCGGCCCCAGCGCCGGTGCCGCGCAACTGGAAGGCTCCAAGGCCTTCACCAAGGACTTCCTGGACCGTCAGAACATCCCCACCGCCGCCTACGCCAATTTCACCGACGTGAACCAGGCACTGGATTATGTACGCAAGCAGGGCGCGCCTATCGTCGTAAAAGCCGATGGCCTCGCCGCCGGCAAAGGCGTGATTGTCGCCATGACGCTGGAAGAAGCCGAAGATGCCATTCGCGATATGCTGGCGGGCAATGCCTTCGGCGATGCCGGTAGCCGCGTGGTGGTCGAGGAGTTCCTGGACGGCGAGGAAGCCAGTTTTATCGTGATGGTGGATGGCGAGCACGTGTTGCCCATGGCCACCTCCCAGGACCACAAACGCGTGGGCGATGGCGACACCGGCCCCAACACCGGCGGCATGGGTGCCTACTCCCCGGCTCCGGTGGTCACTCAGGATGTCCATAAGCGAATCATGGATGAGGTAATCTATCCCACCGTTCGCGGCATGGCGGCGGAAGGCCATCCCTATAAGGGATTCCTGTACGCAGGCCTGATGATCGATGGCGAAGGTGCCCCCAAGGTTATTGAATTCAACTGCCGCTTTGGCGATCCGGAAACCCAGCCCATCATGCTGCGGATGAAATCGGATCTGGTGGAACTCTGCGGTGCCGCCATTGACGGCAGGCTTCACCAGTGCCGTTCAGACTGGGACGAGCGCGCTTCCGTGGGCATCGTGCTGGCTGCGGGCGGCTATCCTGGCAGCTACAACAAGGGCGACGTCATATCCGGGCTGCCAGAATCGGAAACCGAGGGCGAGAAGGTCTTCCACGCCGGTACCCGTTTGAACGGGGAACAGGTGGCTACCAACGGTGGACGAGTGCTGTGCGCCACGGCCCTGGGCAATACCGTCACGGAGGCACAGAAGCGCGCCTACGAGGTAGCTGCGCGCATTTCATGGGACGGTGCCTTCTATCGCAAGGACATTGCCTATCGCGCGATTGCCAGGGAAAACACCTGATAGCGCAGGCCCGAATCTGCCCACTCTTCGCAAGGAACGCTCTGATGGCTCAACGATCTGTCCTGTCGACCCTCTCAATACTGATCATCACCTTGATGATCAGTGCCTGTTCCCGCCAGGCTCTGTATGACAACGCCATTGGCTGGGAACGCTCCAGTGCCGGGCTGGAGGAATCCAGTATCACCGTTGGTGAGATGACCATTGCCTACCTGAGCAATGCAGAGCCGGTGGACGGCGACACCATCGTGCTCGTCCATGGCTTTGGCGCCAACAAGGACAACTGGACCCGACTGGCGCGGCAGTTGACGGATGAGTTCAACGTTTACGCCATCGACCTGCCCGGCCATGGTGACAGCAGCAAGGAGCTGGACCTGGGATATCGATTCGAGGATCAGGTCAGGCACCTGTCGAGGATTCTCGATGCTCTGGGCGTCCAGAGAGCGCACATGATGGGCAACTCCATGGGCGGCGCCATCACCGCTCTCTATGCAGCGACCTACCCGGACCAGATCCTCACCGCCACCCTCTTTGATCCGGCGGGAATTTTTGAGTACGACAGCGAGTTGGTCAGCCTGGTCATGGGCGGTGACAATCCGCTGATCCCCTCCCAGGAGGGCGACTTTGAACGCCTGGTTGATTTTGCGCTGGAGAAGAAACCCTTCGTGCCCTGGCCCATTTACGACATCATGGAAGAGAAGGCCATTGCCAACCGCGACGTCAACGAAGTGATTTTCGATGCCATCCGGGATACCGGTTACGAGGATGACTTCCGCAATGCCATCACCCGCATCCAGGCACCGGTTCTGGTGGTCTGGGGTATGGAAGACCGGGTGATCAACTATCGCAACGCTGATGTGTTCGTCGAGCGAATCCCAGATGCCCGTAAAGTGCTTCTGGAAGGCGTCGGCCACGCCCCCATGGTCGAGGTGCCAGAAGAATCCGCACGCTTGTTCCGCGAGTTCGTCGCAACCGCCACCGGCCAGGGAAAGTGATCGCCAACGCGTGATAACTGGCACGACAAGTCAGTTTTGACTACACGGCCCGACAGAAACACGGTAGCCTTGCCAGAGTCGTATTTCTAAACCGTGACGTGACCCATGCCCGAAGCACTATGGATTTCCTTTGCCTTTGTCCTCGGCCTGACGGTCAAAGCCATTGGCCTGCCGCCCCTGGTGGGATACCTGGCAGCGGGGTTTGTGCTGAGTGGTCTCTCCGCCGCCACTGACCTCGCCATTGAAGCTACCGATGTTCTTGAACACATTGCCCACCTGGGCGTCCTGTTGCTGCTGTTTACCGTTGGCCTGAAGCTCAAGCTACGCTCCATCATCAGCCCTGAAGTCATCGGTGGCAGTCTGCTGCACTTTGGCATCACCTGTGCGGTGTTTACCCCCGGCCTCTACCTGCTGATGGAGCTCACGTGGCAGACCGCATTTCTGCTCGCCATTGCGCTCTCTTTTTCCAGTACGGTACTGGCGGCCAAGGTGCTGGAGACCAAGCGTGAATTGAGGGCCTTCCATGGACGCGTCGCCATCGGAATCCTGATCATGCAGGATCTGGTTGCCCTCGTGGTGATGAGCCTGGCCGCCGGCCAGACGCCCTCCCAGTGGGCGCTCATCATCTTTGGCCTGCCCCTGCTCAGACCACTGCTGTTCAAACTTCTGGACGCCAGTGGCCACGATGAGTTGCTGGTTCTGCTCGGGCTCCTGCTGGCCCTGGTGCTTGGCGGGCTCGGCTTTGAAGCAGTTGGGCTGAGTTCGGAGCTTGGCGCCCTGGTGTTAGGTGCCATGCTGGCCAATCATCCTCGCGCCCAGGAGCTGACCAAATCGCTTTGGAGCGTAAAGGAAATGTTCCTGGTGGGCTTTTTCCTGCAGATTGGTATCGGCGGCCTGCCGGATGGTGAGGCATTGCTATTTGCAGCCGTAGCGCTGCTAGTAGTGCCCCTGAAGGGAGTACTGTTTTTTTTCCTGTTGTTGGCCTTCCGCCTGCGCTCGCGCAGCAGTTTCCTGAGCGCCCTGTCACTGACCAATTACAGTGAGTTTGGCCTTATCGTGGCCAGTGTTGCCCTGCCGGAATGGTTGGTGCCGCTGGCCATCACCGTAGCGCTGTCCTTCGTGGTGTCCGCCCCCGTGAACCGGCTTTCCCACGCGGTCTATGAGCGTTTCAGTGCTCGCCTGGCTCGTTTCGAAAGCCAGCGGCGCCACCCCGATGAGCAACCCATCTCCCTGGGTAACACCAGATTACTCGTGATGGGTATGGGTCGTACCGGCTCAGCCGCCTATGACCAGCTTGCTCATGAGGAGCCACTGATCAAGGCGCTTGACTCCGATCCGGCAAAGGTGGAAAAACACCAGAGGGAAGGACGCAATGTGGTCTTTGGTGACGCGGAGGACATCTCTTTCTGGCAGGGGCTGCACATGCCGGCGGTTGAAGCCGTCATCCTTGCCATGGGCGACATCGAAGGCAAACTGATCGCCGCCAGAAACCTTCGGAAAAAGGGGTTCACCGGTTATATCGTGGCGCATACCCTGTACGCCGACGAAGCAGAACGAATTCGCGAAGCCGGTGCGGACGAGGCCTATCTCACGATGAGCGAAACCGGTGTTGCCCTGGCAAGCCAGGTGTTGCACCGCAACCACCAGGCACCACCACCGACGGAGAACGCAAAAGCCTGATGCACGAACTTATGGTTCCGGACGGCATGATGACCCAGATGACATCCCTGCACGAGGAGCGTCTGGATTTCGTATTGCGTACTCTGAAGTCAACCGGGGCAAAGCGTGTACTGGACCTGGGTTGTGGTTCCGGCTCCCTGCTCTACCGGATGCTGGCGGACGACCAATTTGAGAGCATAACCGGCCTGGAAGATTCCGGTGTGTCTCTGCAGCAGGCCCGTGCCGTGCTCGCCGAATACCTGCGCGAGGAAACCCCGAGAATCCGACTGGTCCGCGGCTCCTACGCCGAGAGCAACGCGGCCCTGACCGGCTACGACGCGGCCGCCATGGTAGAAACCATTGAACATGTCCCGCCGGAGCAGCTATCAAAGGTGGAACGCGCGGTGTTCGGGGAATACCGGCCAGGGTATCTGTTTATGACCACCCCAAATCGGGAGTATAACCCCCTGTTCGACCTGGCACCGGGTGAATTCCGCGAGGAAGACCATAAATTCGAATGGGACAGAGCCAAGTTCCAGCGCTGGGCCAGTGGCGTGGCGGAGCGCAATGGCTATGACGTGCGATTTGGAGGTATTGGAGACTATGTACCCGGGGTTGGGCACCCCACGCAGACGGCGCTTTTTGCCCGCCGGGACTGATCATCGGATTCGACGCCAGGCACTGAGCTCCGCAATGGTGTGCTGAAACTTACGCCGGGTTTCCCGAATGACAAACGGCACGTCCCTGGGCGGCTGACTCTCTTCAAAATGATGCGAGAGTATCTCTTTCATTCCCTGATAGACCGTATACGGCTGGCCATTGCGTTCGTACCCGCCGATCCAGTTGGCAATCGGGGTGAATTCATCCATCAAGGTGTAGGGCGAGCTGATTACCAGTGAGCCACCCACCGCCAGGCGTCGATGGATACTTTCCAGAAAGGCGCCCGGATCCTGAAGGCGGTCGATCAGATTGCCGGCGAAGACCAGATCATAATCCACATGTTCCGGCCCCAGGTTGCTGGCGTCACCGGTGGCAAATGATACTTTTTCAGCCGCCCGGTCGAGACCCAGGGCATTCAGGCTCACCGTTATCCGCTCGCCAAGCTCCCCTTCGTCGCGGCGAAAGTAATCGATCTCACCGGTCTTCTGAAGCGTTGTAGCCGCATCGATAAACCGGCGGGAAAGATCCACCCCCACCACATGATCAAAGACCCGACCAAGCTCAAAGGCGGTTCGGCCTACGGCACACCCCAGGTCAAGCGCCCGTCGTTTATCCCGGCCCGCCATCAATTCCTGGCAGATACCGGCGCAGCGGGCGGGATAATTTCCTACCCCAAAGTGGCTTTCACCAAAATGAAACCCCAGGTACTGCCCGAGTAATTCGTCAGTCTCGTAAACGTTCATATATGATCCTCACCGTGTACCGGAAGCTGCATCAGACAGCGCACAGGTGCGAAACCCGGTGTACACGTCGTTGCGCAGGGGCAGGTAGGCTTGTCGGTAAGTACCCCGAATCAGGCACGAGGATGTCGCACACCCGCCGCCCCGGGTCACCTTATGATCACCGAACTGCAAGGTGGACATAAAGGGGTACATATCGACCCTGAATCCGTCGTAGGGAAGAAACTGACTGCTGGTCCATTCCCAGACGCCGCCAATCATCTGGCGACAGCCGGAACGGCTCTCACCCGCCGGATAATCCCATACCGGCTGTTGCGCCATATGGGTGGCGTCGAGATCCGCGTGGTCGGGAGTTGGCCGTTCATTCCCCCAGGGAAAACGGCGAAATTCCTCGCCACTCCGGTTACCCAGTGCCGCTGCCTCCCACTCCACTTCTGTTGGCAAGCGCCGGCCCGCCCAATGGCAATAGGCCTCAGCCTCCCAATAGCTGACGTGGGCGACAGGCGCATCCAGGTTCAGGGCCTGCCAGCGGTCAAACACACGCTCCTGCCATTCGCCCTCGTGCCAGCGCCAGTAAAGCGGGTGCCTGGGCTCCCGTAACATTGGTTGGGCGCTGCCATGCACCAGGGAAATATCAATATCGGTACTCAACCACTTGCGCCCTCCGAAAGACCAGAGTTCCGGTCGCCGGTAGCCTTCATCCTCAACGAACGCCAGAAACTCCCGGTTGGACACAAGGGTGCGGGAGATGGCAAAGGGCTCCACCGGGGTTTCGAAACGCGGCTTTTCCCCATCAAAGGCAAAGTCTGTGGTGGCGTAGCAGGCAGACTCGCCCGGCATTCCGATCTGGTAGCGACCGCCGGGGATGAGTGCATCCCCGGCCAGAGGTTCCGAACGCTCTGGCAAGGCGCCAACAAAGCCAGGGGGAGCTGGCAGGTCAACCGTCTGCCGACACCACGTCATCGATTCAATGTGCATGTGCTGGTGATAAATGGCGTAACGATAGAGGTACAGGGCCTCGTCGGTCAGTGGTTGCTGTGCGATGCGCGAGGCAACGCGATCGTAGATGATGTTGAAATACTGAAGGGTTTGCTCTCGACCGGGGAAGAGCTTGCGACTCCAACGGTCTCCGTGGTCGATGTGAAACGAATCCCAGAGGTCGTCCATGGACGGATCGTAGCTCGGGGTACCATCCAGACGGTTAAAAACGAACACTTCGTAGAAAAAGCTCGCGTGCCCCATTTCCCAAAGTGGCGGGTTCACACCCGGGTGGTAGGGCACCTCAAGCTGCTCATCACTGAGGGAGCCAACCAGTTCAAAGGTCCGGTGGCGGGTCGCTTCCAACTCGGCCAGCAATTCTGTTTTTTGCGCCTGTTCGCTCTGCGTCATGTCGGCTCCGTTGATTTACCCGTTTCTCGCTTTCAGCATAACAGAGAGGCCGGCACAGGAAACGCTCTCGATGCCCGACCCATTACCCCCAAACCAGCAGGATCATCGGTACGGCAACAGCAGTGACCAGGATCGACAGTGGCAACCCCAGACGCCAGTAATCGCCAAACTGATAACCTCCGGGCTCCATCACCAACGCATTCGACTGATGACCAATGGGCGTCAGGAAGGCGCAGGACGCGCCGACCGCAACCGCCATCAGCACCGCATCGGAGGCCATACCAAGTTCAGCGGACAGGCTCAGCGCGATAGGCGCGACCAGAATGGCCGCCGCTGCGTTATTGACCACATTCGACAACAGCATGGTTCCCACCAGAACCATGACCAACACGGCCGACGGGGCCAGTCCGTCGCCAATTGCCAGCATCTGGCCGGCGATCAGCTCTGCGCCACCCGTGGTTTCCAGCGCCTGTCCCACCGGGATCATCGCCGCCAGCAGCACTATCACAGACCAGTCGATGGCCCGGTAGGCACCGGGGGCGTCAATCAGCTTGGTCAGTACCATGGCCACAGCGCCAGACACTAATGCCACCGGGGCTGACAGCCAACCGCTGACAATGGCAACGATACTGATGATAAAGATGCCGGATGCCAGTAAGGTCTTGCGGGAAGAGCCCAGGCGCAACCCACGTTCGGCCAGGGGCAGGCAACCGATGTCGGACAACGTCGAGGTTAGTGTGTCTTCGAAGCCCTGCACCAGCAGAATATCACCGGCATTGAAGCGAATATCCCCCAGACGGCGCTTCAGCCGATGCCCCTGTCGGGCAACGGCAACAATATTGAGGCCGTTGCGCTCGCGCAGGTTGAGACGGTTGGCCGTCTGCCCCACCAGGGAAGACTCAGGGGTAATCACCGCTTCGGTCAGCTGCACCTCACCTTCATTCAGTTCCTTTTTACGGCTTTTCCGTGCCGCTTTGTCCTCTTCGGACTCGGTGTCGGCGTCATCTTGGCTACCGAGTTCCAGGCCGGTGTTGTCGAGGAACGCCTGCAGGCTCTCGGTGTCCGATTCCACCAGAAGCAGGTCATTCTCTTGCAGCACCTTATAGGTCGATGGCGCAAGCTGGCGTTTGTCGTCGCGAATCAGCGCCAGCACCACCACGTCCCGGTCTTCCCCGCTTTCCGCCAGCAGGTTGTGGAGCGTCGCGCCAGCGTGAGGAGATCCTTCGGGGATTTTCAGTTCGGTCAGATAGTCGCCAACGCTGAAAAGCTTGTCGTCATCCCCACTATCGTCGCCCCTTCTGGGTGTCAATCGCCAACCCGCCAGAGCGATAAAAGCGATGCCGGCAAAAGTGATCGCAGCGCCCACCGGCGCAAAGTCGAACAGGCCGAACGCTTCGGTGCCTTCCCGATAGCTGGCGATGATAATATTCGGAGGCGTACCGATCAGTGTCATGGTGCCTCCGAGCAGCGAACCAAACGCCAGTGGCATTAGCAACAGTGAGGGCGAGCGCCCTGCCTCCCTGGACATCCACACCGCTACCGGCATCAACAGCGCCAACGCACCCACGTTGTTGATAAAACCGGAACAGAGCGCAACGACCGCCGTCAGGGTGAGCACCTGCAAGGTGGGACGGTGCCCTACCCTCCCCAGGAACCGGGCTATGTTGTCCACCACGCCGCCATTTACCAGGCCCTGGCTGATCACCAGAACCGCCGCAACAGTCACCACGGCAGGGTGACCAAAGCCGGAAAACAGTTCGTCCGTGGGTACCAAGCCGGCAATTGCGATCGACAACAACGCCAGCATGGCCACCACATCAAACCGTAGCCGGTTCCAGATGAACAGAGCCAATGTGGCCGCCAGCACTGCGAAGACAACTCCCTGTTCTGTGGTCACAACACCTGCCCCCAATTTTCCTTACGACGGTTTATTGTCGGTTTAACATGGATTATTTGTGCCTGATATCACGGATGCCACATGAATTTCTGGTAACTTTCTTCCCGTAACCGTCTTTTACGAGCGCAACCCCACTTTTCGATTACAACGGGTGACATGAACACCCCATCAGGGAACAACAGGTACAAGGGACGTCATGACCAAGGAACGCCACAACGAACTCTATCAGATAACGTTTGCCGGACAGATTCTCGACGGATTCAACGACGCAGAGGTCAGGGGAAATGTACAAGCCCTGTTTCGGATCTCGGACGAACGTACTGCCAGTCTTTTCAGCGGTGCCACCAAGACACTCAAGTCCGGTCTCAGTCACGCGGACGCCGTGGTTTACCATGAGCGACTGACAAAAGCCGGTGCCGAAGTACACATTGCGAAACAACCAGCCGCTGCTGTAAACCTCGAAACGGAAACCGCCGGCGCCCAACCGCCAGTGTCGTCGAACGCCGAGCCGGCAACGGCCAACCCGACCGGCCCACAGCAGGAAACACCGCTGGAGTTCACCGGTAACGGCCGCGAGTATTTCGGAATCTGGATCGTCAACATCCTGCTGACCATTGTCACCCTTGGTATCTATTCTGCCTGGGCCACGGTACGTAACAATCAATACTTCTATGGCAACACCAAACTCGATGGTGCCAGTTTCCAATACCTGGCCAGCCCGATCACTATCCTCAAAGGCCGATTGATTGCCCTGGCCATTCTGGTTGTCTACGTGGTGCTTTCCGAGATGTACGTCGAGGCCGCACTGGTCTTCGCCATTGCATTTATCCCCATCATACCCTGGATCATGGTACGCTCGCTGCGGTTCAAAGCCGTCAACAGTGCCTATCGCAACATCCGTTTCGACTTTCAGGGCCGTTATGGCCAGGCCTTTATGGTGGCGTTTGTGTGGCCACTATTGAACGTGCTGACCCTGCTGCTGCTTACCCCACTGGTGATGAAGAAAACCCACGAATTCATTGCCAACGGCAGCCGATACGGTACCACCGAGTTCGCACTCAAAGCCGATACCGGATCCTACTACCGTTTCTTCGGAAAAGGTCTGCTGATCGCCATTGCCTTCGGAGTTGCGGCGTTCCTCGCCATGCGCTATGTCGGCTTTACCGTCGGGTCGATCATTGCCGGTGCTGGCTACCTGACACTGTTCGGCTATTTCATGGCAGGAATTTCGAACCTCTTCCTCAATGCCGTCCATCTCGACCATCACGGCTTTGAATCTCGCCTGCAACCGCTGCAAATGGTGTGGATTTACCTGTCCAACAGTTTCTTGGTCGTCCTCACCCTTGGCCTGTTCACACCCTGGGCCAAGGTGCGTATGGCAAGGTACCGGGCTTCCTGCACGGCCATGAGGGTCAGCGGTGACCTGAACCACTTCGTTGCGGCCGAGCAGAACCGCACCAGTGCGCTGGGACAGGAGCTGGGAGATGCCTTCGATGTCGACTTCGCCGCCATCTGAAGTCACGATCGAAGGCCAGTTCTATTCGGGTAATGACTCCAGCCGGCAGGGCGCAGTACTGCGCTCCGCCGCTGGCGTGATCATCGTTGATGCGGGTGACACCCGACTGCGCCTCAAACCCGACGATGTGACCATATCACCACGGATTGGCAACACCCCCCGCTACCTCCACCTGCCTGACGATGGCGTATTCGAAACCGGGGACAACGACGCGGTGGATCAGCTTAGCCGACAATCCCGGCGAGGGCATGGTAATCGCCTGCTACACGCGCTGGAGAATCACCTGGGGCTGATTCTGGTTGCGGTCGTCGTCACCGTCGCGACTACCGGTGCGGCGTTTGTCTGGGGCGTGCCTTGGGCGGCCCAGGCCGTGGCAAATGCGCTCCCGGATAGTATAGCGGAGCAGGTTGGCGACTCCACACTCAGTACGCTGGACAGCACCTGGCTTGAACCTTCTGCACTGTCGAAGGAACGTCAACAGGCGCTGCAGGCCCACTTCGAGCCTTACCTGACGCCAGTGGCGGGCAAGGACCTGAGAGTGATTTTCCGCTCGTCTCCCGCCATCGGTGCCAACGCCATGGCATTGCCGGACGGCACGATGATCTTCACAGACGACTTGGTGAATCTGGCCGAAGATGACAACGAACTGACCGCCATCCTCGCCCATGAAATCGGCCATGTCGCCCATAACCATGGCATGAAAGGCATGGTGCAATCGTCACTGACTTTCTGGCTGATCGTGATGATGACCGGAGACCTGTCCGCGTTTTCCGACGCAACCGTGGTGGTTCCGGCAGTCATGATGAGCCTGTCCTACTCCCGCGACATGGAACGGGAAGCTGACGCCTATGCCCTGAAAGCAATGTCGGACCACGACCTGAATCCGACGCTCTTTGTCACCATCATGGAGCGCCTGATGGCCGCTCATGGCGAGGATCGGGGCCCAGAGGCCGAGGAGGACAATAGCCGGTGGGACACCCTGCGCGACATGCTGTCGAGTCATCCGGAAACCGGCGAGCGCATCGAACGCTTTAAACAGACGCGCTGATCGGTATAGTAGCGATACGTCCACCACCGGGAGCACACGCTATGCCATCCAGACCCGCCAGGCCGGTCTCGGCCTCTGCCATCGACAAACATGTCTACAAGGTTTTTCCCAATGACATGAACGCACACCAGACGGTGTTCGGGGGCATGATCATGGCCAAGTGCGACCGTCTGGCCCTGGTGGTGGCCGAACGGCACTCCGGCTATGTCTGCGTCACGGCAGCGGTGGATTCGATTCACTTCCGCGCGCCCGCCAAGGGCAACGATACGCTGTTGTTCAGTCTTGCCCTGAACCGCAGTTGGGGGTCATCCATGGAAATCGGCGCTCGGGTGGAAGCGGAAAACAGCTACACCGGAGAGTCCCGACACATCCTTTCCGCATTTTTCACCTTCGTGGCGCTGGATGAGAACGACAAGCCCGTGGACGTGCCTGCGGTAGAACCGGAAACCAACGACGAGAAACGCCGCTTCAACAACGCCGAAATCCGTCGGGAAGGTCGCCTCGAAACCCGCAAAAAGCTGAGCGAACGCTAAATTGTGTCGGCAAATTTTACAGAGATCAATCTCAGGCATAGCTTCGGCATCCTAACCTTCTGAAACCACCACAAGTCTCAAAACTGGCATGCAATCTGAATACGTGTTCCGAGAGGTTTCCCCTGTTGTACGAAGCCATTAACGATCACAGGGTAGTGGCTGGAGCAAGCCGTCCCGGCGTTATCAACATTTACTAAACGTATCGCAGTCCGTTTTCCTAAAACGAGCTCATATGGAGATTCGCCATGAAGGAAAAACGATCGCTCGTTTGGTTGTCGGCGGAACACACCGGTTCAGAAGCACGCAATAATCAACTGCCAGAATGGCAGTTGATTCCTATCACCGTCTCGTCCCAACTGCACCACGGCAACCTTTCCGGCGTCAGTGCTCGGGTTGGCGTGCTCGATCTCAGCGACGTTCCCAACGATCAATTTGGGAGTGTAAACAACTGGCTGGAAGCATTGCAGATCGAACACTGGGTAGCCATTCTTGAGCCTGGCCAGGTTTATAATCCCGAGGTTTGCAGACTTATCAACCACCATTGTGGGGATTACCACACATTACCGCTTCAGCCTGAACGGCTCCATGCAGCACTTGGCCACCTATGGGGCATGTCGGAGCTCCAGTCTCGGGCTTTCCACGACAAGCCTGTGAGCTACCACGAGTTTGCCCTGGAGGGTAAATCTCCTGCGATCACGCAGACGAGGGAGCTACTTGGCAGGTTCGCGCACACGGAGGAACCCGTACTGATCTACGGTGAAAATGGCACCGGAAAAGAAGCGGCCGCATCGTTCATTCACAACCACTCCCCCCGCAGACTCAAACCCTTAGTTGTTGTCAACTGTGCCGCTTTGCCCATTTCACTGACTCAGAATGAACTGTTCGGACATGAGAAGGGCGCGTTCACTCACGCCATGAGTTCTCGCAAGGGCAGAATTGAAACCGCCGACGGTGGCACTCTGTTACTTGTCGGCATTGATGAACTAAAACTGGAACAACAATCGGCCATTTTGCGTTTCCTTCAGGAAGGCCAGATCGAACGTATTGGGGGTTGCCATCCGATAAAAGTGGATGTCCGGGTCATCGCGACCAGCACAACCCCACTTGATCAACTAGTCGCCCAGGGGCATTTTCGCAGTGATGTTTTTTACCGACTCGGCAGTTTAAATGTTCTTCTGCCTCCTCTAAGGGCACGCAAGGAAGACATTCCTGAGTTGGCAAATCGCATACTGGCCGCAGCTCCGTCTTCTCTGGAGCCAAAACGGCTTGCTGAAATAACCACCATCTGCCTTGCAGAGCACCCCTGGCCCGGTAACCTTCGGGAGCTTCAGAACCGGCTGCGTCAGGCTCTGCTACTCGGGCAAGCCGCGTTCATTGAACCAGGCGATATGGGCTTTGGTCAGTCATCTGCCGACCATAATGGCCAGAGCGAGAAACTATCTCTGGACAGCTTCCGCTCTCAGGCAGATCGGCGGGCAATTGCGGTAAGCCTGGCGCTGGCTCAAAACAACATTTCCGCCGCTGCGCGACTGCTTAACATCTCAAGAGTTTCGTTTTACCGGTTGATGGACAAACATCATGTTATACACAGACCATCCCCTTCGCCGTCGAAGGGGACGCAAGGAGATGTCCAATGACTACAAAATTGCCCTGGCTGGTCCCTGTGGTATTCGCAGCGACGCCACTAATTGCAGCGGCTGCACCATCGGATAGGGACACAGCATCAACGGATGGCAGCACATCGGTAACATCGTCTGAGCACGAGCACGACCCTGCAACCGATATTGCCTCCATTACCGCAGATCGTGGCATTGTGACCCGACCGGGACGGTTTACCATTGAACCGTCTTTTTCTCATGCCCTTAGCAACTCAACGGCCGTCGCTGTGGAAGGTTACACCGTGATACCGGCCCTGCTCATCGGGCTGATCAACATTTCGGAAATTCAACGTGATATTTTCGTCGGCGCGATGTCACTGAAGTACGGCTTTACCAGCAAGCTTGAGGCAGCGATCCGTGTACCCTATCTCAGCATCAATGAAGACCTGCGGGAGCGCGAGGTTTTCCAGGGCACACCGGTGGATACGCTTCGCGAGTCGTCTGGCGAGGGCCTCGGTGATGTTGAACTCTCCGCTCGCTACCAGTTGACGGATGGCCTGGGTGGCTGGCCCTATGTTATTGGCGCAATGCGGGTGAAAGCACCAACTGGAGAAGGTCCTTACGACGTCGACCAAAGGATTATTCGAGACAATCAGGGCAACCCAATTGGTATAGAACTTGAAAATCGACCTACCGGTTCTGGTTTCTGGGCATTCGAACCAGGCTTTTCATTCATTTATCCGACTGACCCAGCCGTGCTATTCGGAAACCTGAGTTATGTCTGGACACTTAAAGAGGAGCAAGGCTTCGAAAATGGCGGCACGGTCGACCCGGGCGACATAGTGCGCTTCGGCTTCGGGATGGGGTTCGCCTTTAATGACCGGACTTCCTTTAGTCTAAGCTATGACCACTCGATCATCCGGAAAACAACGTTCGAGAGGAATAACGATCTGTTCGCCGCCAACTTTGACCGAATTCAGATCGGATCGTTATCGTTCGGCTTGTCCCAACGGCTGACTCGGTCCACAAGCCTGAGCCTGACAGTGAGCGTAGGAGTTACGGAAAATGCACCCAACAGCGAAATTACTCTGAGGCTCCCAATCAGCCTATAGACAGGACTCGAAGAGCCATCAACGACCCAGCAACTGTACCAACTGATCATTGAACCTTGCCGGGAACTGATTACCGACACCCAAATTGTTCAGTTCAATGTTCAGTTGGTGCATATTCTGTATGACGGTGCTATCAAGATTGTTCTGAACCACCGTCATCCATCCATTGGGGCCGCCCATATTGCTGAATACCCGTGCGCTGCCACTCCGGTCCGCACTGATCACCTCGAGAACTGTTTCCAGTTGATGATCAACCTGACGGTTGTTTACCGTCTGGTTGAGATTGGGGATGGTCAAACGGTTGATCACGAGGGTGTCACCGTTAATACCAACGATCTGCTCGAGACCGATACTGATCTCCAGGCTATCCATAAGGAAGCCTCCCCGGTAATCAGCCAGCTCCGGATCACTCAGTGGCTCAACACCAAGCGTGAGTTCTGCCTGGACAGACGGCGATATGGCTGCAAATGAAAGAGCCAATAGTGCGATAGCTGGCATTCGAACTATCATGATCATCACCATTCCCTTGTAGAGGGCCAGTAAGGCAGTATGTGCCCGAGTGAAGGATCGTCCAGGCCTTTTTGTACTGGCGCCCTGGCCACCTGAGGCCAATGTCCCTCGCCAAGAAAAGTGTCTCGACCTTGCTCAAGATGGCTACGGATAATAAAGGCGGTGCCATTCCAGTAATCGCTGAACTGTGCGTAGGAGTATACCTTCAGCCCCCGCGCTGGGTCCCCCACCAGGACCTCGTCCTCGCTGATACCTTTGATCAGGACGAAATGCCGGAAGCCTTCGATGTTCAGCAGCACAATCATCGGCAAGCGCACCTTCTCCCTGAGACCGCTCAACGCCATGCGAAACCCATCGGCCCGGTATCCTCGAGCCTCAAGATAGTGCTTCATATCAAGCATGGAGAACCCATGCTTACGTACTTTTTGCTCATCTGCCAACGCGAGCATTTCAACGAATACATCGTGCTCTGTTACCTGATCTTCGTAATGAAACGCCAATAACGACGCAACAGCTGCGGAGCCGCAACTGAAATCGTATTGCTGGCGAATGACACTATCGAAGCGCCTGTTCTCATAACTGTTTATATCTACCCGTACATCACCACCAATACCCGGCACCATGACCGAGCCGGCGAAGGCAGTGGACCATAGCAGCCCGGCACTCGTGCAGATCGCAACAAGAACCTTTCTGGCCATGGCCCACCTCCGTCAGTGATTTATCAGTATGTTGATCTGGGTACTGTCCTGAATGACCACCTGGTTACCGGTATTCTGGATCACCGTGGCAACCCCGCTCATGTTGCCGAACGCATTGTCGGAAATACTGTTATCACCTGTTACAACATTACCCGACAGCAGGTTATCGGACACATTCGCATTTTGCTGGTTATCGTTAATCTGCCACTGCATCGGGATTCCCTGGCGACCACTCGAATCCGCCAGCTGATCCGCCGACAATGGTGTGGCATCCATCCACTCCTCAGCCGATACAAATCCCGTTGCGCCGATCAATAATGCCAGCAAGACAGCCCTCAGTTTCCATTTGATGACTTGACCCATGGCATTTCTCCCGGAATAACCAAGCCGCATCGACTACCGACAGATGCGGCCTGAATTCCTCACTGGGTACCGCCACCGCCGCCGGTGGACAGGTTGGACATTACACTGACATTGGCCTGTGTAACGCTGCCATTACCTGCGTTCTGGGCAAATGCTCCGACACCGGTGTAGTTCGCTGAACCACCAGAGATTTCGTTGCTGTTGTGAACCTCGGTGTGTGAGGCTCTGCCATTGGAATCACCGTATGTGGTTGCGGTATTCGATACGGTACCGTCCAGATCTGCGTTGTTGAGGAACACGTCCAGATCCAGGGCCACAGAGTTATCGGAACTGTTATTGCCACTGTCAGACACGGTGGTGTTTCCACTGTCCGCAATGTTGGTGGAGTTATCCGAGTTATCCGAGTTATCCGAATTGTCCGAATTGTCGGAGTTATCGGAGTTATCGGAGTTGTCGGAGTTGTCGGAGTTATCGGAGTTGTCGGACATATCATTGCCACTGTCAGCGATTTTGAAGGAATCGCTCACACTGGTGCTATTATCCGAGTTATCAGAGTTGTCCGAATTATCGGAGTTGTCGGAATTGTCCGAGTTGTCCGACATATCGTTTCCGCTGTCGGCAATCTTGAACGAATCGGCAACGTCAGTGCTGTTGTCTGAATTGTCGGAATTGTCGGAATTATCCGAATTGTCGGAATTGTCATTACCACTATCGGCAATTTTGAACGAATCAGCGACATCGGTGCTGTTGTCAGAATTATCGGAATTATCTGAGTTGTCCGAGTTGTCCGAACTGTCATTTCCACTATCGGCAATTTTGAACGAATCGGCCACATCGGTGCTGTTGTCCGAGTTGTCCGAATTGTTCGTATTGTCGGTATTGGTGGAGTTGTCGTTACCGGAGTCGGTATTGCCGGAATGGTCATTGTTAGCCGTGGAGGTATCGTCCGCATTGGTATTCGGATCTCCGTCTCCTCCCAAATCCGCGTATGCGAAACCGGAAACACCCAGACTCATTGCGATGGCAGCTGCCAGCAAACTTTTTTTGGTATCCATGATGTCAATTCCTTTTCGATTATTGGCTTTCAGAGGGGGCTGACCCAAACCGCTAGCCTTCGGTAAGCCAAGGTTCGGCCCCGCCAGACGAACACAGCGATTCCCGTGCCAGTATCCGAAAGACAATCTCAACTTACTGTTTTTAATATTTTTAATGCGATAAGGAACAAACACTCAACACGACTGATCGAGATAAACTGTTCCAGTAATGAAACAGAGTCGGTGGGGGAAAAAATAAAACAGGCAGTTTATGTTTTAATTTCAGAAGCCTAGAGGAAAACGTTACTGTAAAAAAACAAAACCCTGCGCAAGGCAGGGTTTCGTGGTCTGAAACGAGCCTCTCAGCCCGCTTCAGTAACAACCGAACCGTTGTTTAGAACTGGTTCATGGTGTTGTCTTTACCACCGGCCTTCAGAGCCGCATCACCTGCGAAGAACTCCTTGTGGTCATCGCCGATGTTGGAACCGGCCATGTCCTGGTGCTTCACAGTGGCAATACCCTGACGGATTTCCTTGCGCTGAACGCCTGCAACGTAGGCCAGCATGCCTTCGTCACCGAAGTAGCCTTTCGCCAGGTTGTCAGTCGACAGAGCAGCGGTGTGGTAAGTCGGCAGAGTGATCAGGTGGTGGAAGATACCGGCTTCACGTGACCCGTCACGCTGGAAGTTGGCGGTCCACTCGTCGGCCAGCTTGCCAAGGTCGGTTTCATCGTACTTGGCATTCATCAGGTCGGCGCGCTCGTAAGCAGACACGTCTTTACCTTCTTCCTTCCATGCGTCGAATACCTGCTGACGGAAGTTCAGGGTCCAGTTGAAGGACGGGCTGTTGTTGTAAACCAGCTTGGCATCGGGAACCACTTCCTTGATGCGGTTAACCATGGCCGCGATCTGGCCAACGTGGGGCTTCTCGGTTTCGATCCACAGCAGGTCGGCACCGTTCTGCAGGCTGGTGATACAGTCCAGAACCACCCGGTCTTCGCCAGTGCCAGGCTTGAACTGGAACAGGCCAGACGCCAGACGCTTGGGACGAACCAGCTGACCTTTCTGCTTGATCACAACGTCGCCGTTGTTGATGTCTTCAGCCTTCTCGATCACTTCACCGTCGATGAAGCTGTTGTACTGGTCGCCCAGGTCGCCCGGCTCTTCCGTTACGGCGATCTTCTGGGTCAGGCCAGCGCCCAGGGAGTCAGTACGGGCAACGATGACACCGTCGTCCACACCCAGCTCAAGGAAGGCCAGACGAACGGCGTTGATCTTGGACAGGAAGTCGGCGTGAGGAACGGTCACTTTGCCGTCCTGGTGGCCACACTGCTTCTCGTCGGATACCTGGTTCTCGATCTGGATACAGCAAGCGCCTGCTTCGATCATCTGCTTGGCCAGCAGGTACGTTGCTTCGGCGTTACCGAAACCAGCGTCAATGTCGGCAATGATGGGCACGACGTGAGTTTCGTGGTTGTCGATCTGCTTGATCAGCTCGTCAGCCTTGGCGTTGTCGCCAGCGTTCTGAGCTTCTTCCAGGGCGCGGAACAGGTGGTTCAGTTCCCAGGCATCCGCCTGACGCAGGAAGGTGTACAGTTCTTCGATCAGACCAGATACAGCGGTCTTCTCGTGCATGGACTGGTCAGGCAGAGGGCCAAACTCGGAGCGCAGGGCGGCAACCATCCAGCCAGACAGGTACAGGTAACGACGCTTGGTGGTACCGAAGTGCTTCTTGATCGACAGCAGCTTCTGCTGGCCGATGAAGCCATGCCAGCAACCCAGAGACTGGGTGTACTGAGCCGTGTCCTTGTCGTAGTTCGCCATATCTTCGCGCATGATTTTCGCGGTGTACTTGGCGATGTCCAGACCGGTCTTGAATTTGTTCTGGGCACGCATGCGAGCCGCGTGCTCGGGCTTGATGGCGTTCCAGGTCGGGTTTTGCTTCAGCAGGGAAGCGATGGCGTCAACGTCTTTTGCGTATGGCATGGTCTCAGTCCTGTCTTCTAAGGTTTGAGGTGCTCTTTTATGAAGCATAAAAGCGACTTCGGCGAGCCAGCGTCCGTTCAAAAAACAACCAGACCGCTGACATTGACGATTACTTTAGTGGCTTTGATTTTATAATTGAAATTTATATTATCTATATTCGGCATTTTTCAAATGAATGGCAAATACTCCGTTCACGCGCTGCAAAGGACGACAAGGCGATCGGCGTGATTCAGGTCCAGATACTCGTCCCGGGGAGGGCTCAGCGCCAGATGCCGCCCCAGCGCATCGGGCTGTGCGCGCCAGACGCCCAGTGCCACTTCGCCCTCCGCTGCGACCGTTTTCTCCAGTACCTGAAAATCCGCACTGGCAGGCAACGGATAGTCCTGCGGATCCCGGAACTGCACCTCGGCACCGCCCACCGTAAACAGCTCATCCAGCACCACCCTCAGCTCCCGCCTCAGGGCAACCTGGGCGAGCACGTGACTGATGATCATCGGGCTGATCAGCATTTCACTTTGATGGCCCATCAACAGGTTGCGGTTGTCCGGGTCGCTCAGTTCCATGATCAGTTGCGGGCGTTTATCGCCTTCACTCAACAGGTCTTCCAGTTGCAGGTACCCCACCATGGCGCGGGCGTCGGCTTCTTCACCGGAAGCCAGGCGATCGCTGCTCAGCAGCATGATGGAGTCATAATTAAGTGGCCCAACGCGCCTCAACTCGCCTTCCACCATGTAGTCCGCCTCGATGTGGCGGCAGGTCACCTCCCGCTGCCCCCCGAGGTAACGGTCGATTTCCTGTTCTCGCTCCTTGGCAGGCACCACCGAGACGATGTCGACCTCAAACCGCCGTTGGCGGTAGCTGGAAAACTCATCAATCAGGCTTGGCAGCCGGCGGTTCCACCCCAACACGAGAACCCTGTGAACCCCGCCTGAAAGCGAGGCAGTCCGGCTTGTGGGTTCACCTCGATTGATGACTGGCAGCGGCGGCGCCTTCGGATCCGACTCGGTTTCGGTGTAATCCCTCGCCATCATGACTACCCGGTCCCCAGCCTCAATCACCGTGTCTGACGATGCCGGCATCCTTACCGCCCAAACCTTGCCCGACCGCTTCAGAATACCCAGCACAATCGCCTGGGACCGTTGGGAAGCCAATTCGCCGAGGGACAGCCCCGCCAGGGCATCGCCACCCCGGATGTAGATTTCGCAGCCCTCACCGGCGGTCAGCAGTTCATTGTAAATTTCCGACAATCCCGGGTGAAGGATGTTCTGCACCATCAGCCGGCTTATGGTGGCATCACCGGCGACGACTTCCACCTCCCCGGGATAGGCGCGCTCAATCACCGGCAGCTTGCGTACATCCTGTATTTCGGCAATCACAAAGGGCAGCGATGCCCCCAGATGCCGAGCCTGGGCGGCAATGGACAGCAGCGCCTTCACTGTCTCCACGTCCGACGTCACCAGGCTGCCCGCCTGATGCGAGGCACTGGGTACAATCACTGCCGCCGCATCCAGGCAGGCAACCCTCTGCAGAGCATCCGGCTGGATGGCAGCGCCTGCACGCAGGATGATCTGACGAGACTTGCGACCGATGCCAGGCTCGTCGCGTAACTCATGCACCTGGGCTGCCGAGGCGTTCTCCGAAAGCACCACAAGACGCAGGCGGTTGGTTTCGTGTTTCTCCAGGAAACGGCGCATGCGACCTGAAGACCCCAGCAACTCGCCCAGTAGCGGCAAGGTCTGACTGGTCCAACCCAGAACTACGATGTGATTTCTCAGGGTAACCGGGGTCAATCCACGCTCCAGGTCGGTCATTTTGGCGATCAACCAGCGCGTCAGGATCGCCACCAGCGTGCCCATAAAAACCACATAACCACTGACGGTGAGAATGGTTGACACAAAACGCTGCCAGTTACCCA
Organism: Marinobacter sp. B-12; assembly: GCF_056857915.1. Classification (NCBI taxonomy): domain Bacteria; kingdom Pseudomonadati; phylum Pseudomonadota; class Gammaproteobacteria; order Pseudomonadales; family Marinobacteraceae; genus Marinobacter; species Marinobacter sp. B-12. The sequence continues at coordinate 104,457 of NZ_JBSXOB010000045.1, forward strand.
CATCGTCCCCCAGATAGCCTGGGTCCGTCAGCCGCAAAAAGGCCCACCAGATGGCGTCGCCGACATCTTCAAACGGCGTTCCGAGGGGGATCACCAGCAAGCCGCCGACAAGCGAAATAATGCCTATAAAGACACCCACCACCAACAACTGAAAGCCCGCACCTTTTACGAGTTGGCGCTCAACGATGAACTTCACGCGGTCAACAAAACGAAAGGGAATCATGATCTTCCTTCTGGCCAGATGGGGAATGTCGGTAGCATAGCGCAGAACGTATGGAATAAAACCGGAGCGTTGCCGTATAGCACGCTCGTTCATGAACAATTGACTGGCCATGCAATCCGCAGCATCGTATAGATGTCCATCAAGTTCTCCAACGCGGCCCTGAGCGGCTGCAAGGCTGGCCGGCTTTTCATGTCCCATGCGTCGATCACATTGTCACTTGCTGTCATCCCGCTGATGACGGGATGCTCCCTGCTGGCACCAACACCGGAACCGGCGTCACCACAAACCCACTATCATGCCCCCGTGGTGGAGGCCGTATCTGGCACGGTGGTCTCAGTACCGCAATTGGCCGGGCGGCTTGCAGAACAGGATGTGGTCATGATTGGCGAATATCACGGCCACCAGGGCGCTCACCTGCTCCAATCCCGCCTGCAGGCTCATCTGTACCAGCATCGCCCCGATCAGGTGTTATCCATGGAACAGTTTGAGGTGGACCAGCAAGCGGTTCTTGACCGTTACCTGAACGACGATATCGGTGAAATGGAACTGGTCAAAGATGCCGATGCCTGGCCAAACTACCAATACGCCTATCGCCCCCTGATGGAATTTGCCCGGCGCCAGGGCCTGCCGGTCATCGCTGCAAACGCGCCGGATGATATTGTTCGTTGCGTGGGGCGCGAAGGCCCCGACTACCTGGCGGACCTGAACGCGGCTCAGAAGCGCTACATCCCGGACGCGCCCTTCGCAGGCAGCGCGGCCTACCGGGAAAAATTTTTTGGCACCATGGGCGGCCGGCATGGTGCCGCAGACAATGAGCGGCTGCAGAACACCTATCACGCCCAGTTATTGCGGGACAACACCATGGCAAGCCGGATTCTGGCCGCACGGAAACGCCACCCCGGGCACCAGGTCATCCACCTGACAGGCACCTTCCACAGCGAGGAACGCCTGGGCACGGTAGAGGCCCTTTTGCAGCGGAACCCCGAGTTGTCCGTAGCAGTCATAAGCCCGGTTTTTAAGGAAGAGCAGTTCGACAGTGACGAACTTCCGGTCACCGCTAACCGGAACAAGGGCGACTATCTCTATTTCCTGCTGCCCCTGCCCCCGGAGTACCGAGACGAAGCACGGGGGCACGAAGCAATGATGGACGCATTCCGGAAGGTGCCCGAAACAACCTGTGACTAAGGACTAAGCCCCATCGGCCTTCGCGAAGGCCGACTCCAAGGCACGGGAAAAGACTGCCTCGTCCGCTTCACTGAAAAGTACGAAGCGCACGTACCTTACACGTCCCAGGCGCGGCAATACCTGTCTGACCGTGGCCATGGCAACCTCCGCTGCCCCTTCCACGGGGTAACCGAAAGCTCCTGCCGAAATGGCGGGAAACGCAATGGATTCAATGGCTTTACTGTCTGCTAACTCGAGGGCATTGCGATAGCATTCCGCCAGCCAGTGATCAGAGGGTTCATCCACCCCGTAGACAGGGCCCAGGCAGTGGACGACGTATTGGTTTGGCAGGTTATGCCCCCCTGAAAGAACCGCCTCACCCGGACGGATCGGTGCCATGGGCCGGCACTCCTCAGCCAGCCCTGGCCCTGCGGCCGCATGGAGCGCACCGGCAACACCGCCCCCGGACATCAACTGGGCATTGGCGGCGTTAACGACCGCTTCCAGATCATCCTGGCGGGTGATGTCGCCGCGAACGCATTCCACGGTTTTGCCATTCAGTTCAACCTGTGCCATGGAAACCTCCCGGCCATTGCCTCAGCGTCGCCGCTTCAGCGAGCGGTTTATAATAACGGTTTCCGGCTCGCCTTGACCTGCGATGGCAGCCAGAGCCCGATCCAGCGTTGCCTCCGCAATGGCTTCGTGTTTTTGGGGTAACGAGTGGACTTTGACCGGCAGAAAATCCAGCAGCCGATCATCTCCGAAGGTAGCCATCCTGAGCGATTGCGGCAAGCCTCCCGGCTGCTCCAGCAGCACGTCTAGCACCCCTTGCAAGAGGGTGTAAGAGGCAGTAATCAACGCATCCGGAAGCCCCTGATCCGCCAGCACCTGCTGCATCAGTCGGGCGCCGGAGGCTCGGTCATAGCGTTCACCGCTGTAGACCGCCCACTGCCCACTACGACTCCGAGCCACCTCCTCAAAGCCCTCGCGGCGCTCCCGTGTCATCGCCAGCGCCGGCACCGCATCAAGCCAGACCACCGACCCGGTGCCCGGTTCCAGCACTGAACGGGCCAGTGTGGCTGCGCCCTTGCGATTGTCGCTGACCACGCAACTGATCACACCCGGTGATTGCGATCGGTCCACCGCGATCACCGGCAGGTCTTCCTGCTGCAACTGCTCGTAGAAAGTATCGTCCGGGGCCAGAGCGCTGGCGACGATCAGGGCATCGCATCGCCTTGCCTTGAGAGAACGGGCCAGCTCGAGCTCGGTATCCGGGTCATCCCCGGAGCCGGCAATCAGCAATTGATAGCCTCTGGCACGGGCACCCTGCTCCAGCAACTTTGCCAGGCGGGCGTAACTGGCGTTCTCCAGGTCCGGCAGGATAAACCCCAGGGTACGGCTGGCCCCGCCACGCAGCGACGCGGCTTGCGGGTCGATCTGGAAGTGGTTGTCCCGTGCAACCGCCATCACCTTTTCGATAGTCGCCGGCTTGATCCGGCGGGCTGGCCCCTGGCCATTGATCACGTAGCTGGCGGTGGTGCGGGACACCCCCGCCAGGAGGGCAAGTTCTGCAAGGGTCATGGGGCCGATTCCTCCTGGGCACAGATTGCTTGATTTCTGATCATATCTGTTTCATGATTCATTCTATGTTTGCTGACACGATTCAGCAACCCAGATTTTACTGGTATTCACAACAACAAGGCGAGCCCCCCCACATGCTGACGCTAACAGCCAATGATATCCGCCTGGGCTGCACTGCAACCGACTGGCAGGATGCCCTGAACCAGGCCAGCCAGGAACTGCAGGATGCAGGCCGGACCACTCCCGACTACCACGCGGGCATGCTGGCCAGGGAGCAACAGTCCTCCACCGTCCTTGGCAACGGCATTGCCATCCCCCACGGCACACCGGAAAGCCGCAACGCGGTTACCAGCACAGGCATCCGCGTGTTGCAGTTTCCTGGCGGCGTTACCTGGCATGACAACGCCACGGTGTATGTGCTGGTCGCCATCGCGGCCCAGTCGGATGAGCATCTGGATATCCTGCGCCACCTGACCCGCGTACTGGACAAACCCGGCCTGTCGCGGAAACTGGCCGAAGCCGACGACACCGAGGCGCTGGTGACTCTACTGTCGAAGGAGCCGGTGGTGCCAAAATGCGACGCGCAGACCCTGTGCCTGGGCGTCAACACTCAGGCCACCAGCGAACTGGCCGTCAGCGCTGCTGCCCGGCTGCAGGGGCTGAGTTGTGTCGACGCCAGCTTTATGAAGGAAATTGTCAGCCAGCCACCCGTCGGGCTGGGCCAGGGATTTTGGCTGGTGCACCACAGCGTTGGCAGTATCCGACCTGCGCTGGCACTGGCAACACCCAAAGAACCCAGCGACGACCTCGCCGGGGTTTTCTGCCTGGCGGGCCCTGGCGACGACTGCCGCGAACTGCTGGAGCGTATCGATAATTTCCTGGCACAGAACATCCCTCTGGAAGGCCAGTCCGTGGATGCTGTACTTTCCCGGCTTTCCGGCGAGCAGGCCAATGCGGTCAGCGACCGAGTGCGCCTGCTGAATACCCATGGCCTTCACGCCCGGCCGGCCAAACAACTGGTACAGGAGGCTCGCCAGCACAACGCTGACATTCGCATCCGCCTGGAAGACGGCGATGGCAATTCGGTATCGGCGACCAGTCTCACCCGGATCATCGGCCTCGGTGCCCGCAGGGGGCAAACCCTGATCATCTCCGCTACCGGCGACGATGCGGAACAGGCGGTAGCAGCCGTTTGCCAGGCCATCAATGACGGGCTCGGAGAAACCGTCTCCCCGCTTCGACAACAACAGAGCCAGCCGGCGCCTGCCGAGCCGGAACCCGAACCTCTGACCGATGACGAACCCCTGAAAGCGGTCGCCGCCTCACCGGGCCTGGCTCTGGCACCCGCCTTCGTCATGCGCCAGCCAACATTGGACTACCCCGCCATCGCCAGCGATGCCGCTGAACAGACCAGCCGACTGGGCCAGGCCATCGACGAGGCCGACGGACAACTGCGTACGCTGATTCGCCAGGCCGAAGGCGGAGAGGCGGCACCAATTCTGTCGGTACATGTGGAGATGCTCCAGGATGACGATCTCTACCAGGCCGCCCTGGAAGCCATCAACGAAGGTGCGTCCGCCGAAGCCGGCTGGTGGCACGCCATTGATACCGCCGCGCGGGCCCAGGAAGCACTGGCGGACCGGCTTCTGGCCGAACGGGCGGCAGATTTGCGGGATGTTGGCCGGCGCGTGCTGGCCAACCTCTGTGGAGTGGCCATGCCGACACCGCCGGACGAACCCTATGTACTGGTAGCGGACGACCTGGGCCCTTCTGATGTGGCAAGGCTGGACACCCAACGCGTTCGAGGCCTGATCACGGCACGTGGTGGCGCCACATCCCACAGCGCCATCCTGGCTCGGGCGCTGGGGCTCCCAGCCGTGGTCGGGGCTGGTGACCGTATTCTGACCATCAGCGACGGAACGGACCTGGTGGTCGACGGCGAACGCGGCTGCCTGGTGCCCAACCCCGGCGCCGAACGCCGCGACCGCATTGACCGTCGCCTGGACCAACTCACCCGCCTGCAGGCGGACGCCCACGAGTGCCGGAACGAGCCAGCCACCACCACCGATGGCCACACCATCGACGTATGCGCCAACCTTGGCAACACCGCCCACACCCCGGATGCCGTCGACCGGGGCGCCGATGGCATTGGCCTGCTGCGTACCGAGTTCATTTTCATGGAACACCCGGAAGCACCTGACCTGGACACCCAGGTAAGAGAATATCGCGATGCCTTCGACGCCCTCAACGGCCTGCCACTGGTCGCACGCACCCTTGATGTGGGTGGCGACAAGCCACTGGATTACTGGCCCCTTCCCCATGAGGACAACCCATTCCTTGGGCTGCGCGGTATTCGCTTGTCGCTGACGCGACCGGAGATCCTCGAAACCCAGCTGCGAGCGCTGCTGACGGCGTCCGACAACCGCCCACTGCGAATCATGTTTCCCATGGTCAAGGACCTGGAAGAATTTCGCGCGGCGAAGGCCATCGTCGAACGGGTCCGCGCCGAGATTCCCTGCCATGGCCTGCAGGTGGGCGTGATGATTGAAGTGCCCTCCTGCGCCCTGTTGGCCCACACCCTGGCACCGGAAGTGGATTTCTTCTCAGTGGGCACCAATGACCTCACCCAGTACACCCTGGCCATCGACCGTGGCCACGGCCAGCTTTCGGCCGAGTCCGACGGGTTGCACCCCTCGGTGCTGCAACTGATCCGCATGACCGTCGAAGCCGCCCATGCTCACCAACGCTGGGTAGGTATCTGTGGCGAGCTCGCCTCCGACCCCCAGGCTATTCCGGTATTGTTGGGCCTGGATGTGGACGAGCTGTCGGTGACCAGCCGGCGAGTGCCACTGGTCAAAGCCTGTATCCGCGGGCTGAGCCGGGAACACGCCCGTGAACAGGCGAAACTGGCGCTGGGCAAAGCCACCGCAGCCGAAGTGCGCGACGCCCTGGAGACACTGTAATGGCCCGCGTACTCACCATCACCCTGAACCCGGCGTTGGACCTTAATGCCGAGACCGACTCAATCCGACTGGGTAACGTGAACCGCTCTCGGTCCACACGCCTGGAAGCTGCCGGCAAAGGCATTAACCTGGGCCGTGTGCTGTCACGCCTCGGCCATACCGTGACCGTGTCCGGGTTGCTGGGAGAAATCAACGCCGCGCCCTTCGATCGCCTGTTTTCGTCTGACATCCTGGCAGACCACTTTGTCCGCATCCCCGGGCAGAATCGCATCAACGTGAAAATTGCCGAGGGTGATGGCCGTGTGACAGACCTGAACGGGCCCGGATTCGATGTACCCGCTGATGCCCTGGGCCGATTGAAGGCACGTCTGGGAAACCTGAAAAACAGGTTCGATGCCGTTGCCATTGCCGGCAGTCTTCCCGGCGGCTTTCCGCCCGAGGCGCTGGCGGAACTGGTCACCCTGGCTCGCGAAGCAGACATCCCCGTGTGGCTGGATACCAGCGGCGCAGGCCTCATAGCTGGGGTCAAAGCGCTGCCGGACGGCATCAAGCCCAATACGGACGAGTTGGCTGAGTGGGCCGGGCACCCTCTGGAGAGCCTCGACGCCATCGCCGAGGCAGGTCGCTCACTTCAGGCCACCGGCATCGCCAATGTGGTGATTTCCATGGGCGAGAAAGGCGTGCTCTGGCTGTCACCGAAGGGCAACTGGCAAGCGTCGCCACCGCCCGTGACCGCCACAAGCACCGTCTGCGCCGGCGACACTTTGGTGGCGGGAATGATTCACGGCCTACTCGAACGTCACCACCCTGAACAGGTGCTGTCGACCGCCACCGCGCTGTCGGCCGAATGCGTTCGCCACATTGGCGTTGGCGATCCAATGGCCGACGACTTCACCCAACTGATTCAGCAAACCCGCGTCACTCTCTACACCTCCTTCACCCCCTGGCCCGGGCACAACAACAATGGGGAGATGCCATCATGAAACTGATCATTGTAACCGCCTGCCCTCAGGGCGTGGCCACCAGCTTCCTGGCGGCCCGGGCCCTGGAACGGGCCGCGCAGCAAAAAGGCTGGGAATCCAGAACAGACATTCGCAGCCCGCAACAACCACTGTCGTCCCTGCCCGAGGATGTCATCGCCTCGGCGGACCTGGTCGTTGCCGCAACAGGAACACCAACGGACCTGAACGCCTACGCCGGCAAGCGTCTCTATCAGGTACCCGTAACAGCCGCCCTACCCGATCCCGGTACGATTCTGGACCAGGCCGAAAAGCAGGCCGAGCCCTATCAACCAACAGAGGTTTCAGAGCCAGAGCATGCCACCTCAGGTAACGCAGGCAAACGCATCGTCGCCGTCACCGCCTGCCCCACCGGCGTTGCCCACACTTTCATGGCGGCAGAAGCCCTGACCGCAGCCGCGACGGCTGCTGGCCATCAGATCCGAGTCGAAACCCAGGGCTCCGTGGGCGCACAGGACCCGCTGACCGCCGAGGAAATCGAGGCGGCGGATGTGGTTATCCTGGCCTGTGATATCGAGGTCGATCCCAGCCGTTTTGCCGGCAAGCGGCTTTGGCGCACATCCACCGGCAGCGCCCTGAAAAAACCGGGGCCCACCATTGATGACGCCATGACCAATGCCTCCGTTGAGGAAGGCCAGAAAAAAGCGACCTCAGGAGGTGGTGGCGAGAAACGCGGCCCCTACAAGCATTTGCTGACGGGCGTATCCTTCATGCTGCCCATGGTGGTGGCCGGCGGCTTGCTGATCGCCCTGTCATTCGTGTTCGGCATTGACGCGTTTGAAGAGGAAGGCACCCTGGCAGCCGCGTTGATGCAGATCGGCGGCGGCACTGCCTTCCAGTTGATGATTCCTCTGTTGGCCGGCTATATCGCCTGGTCCATTGCCGACCGGCCTGGCCTGGCGCCGGGCATGATCGGTGGCTATCTGGCCAGCACCCTCGGTGCCGGCTTTCTTGGTGGCATCATCGCCGGCTTCCTGGCCGGTTATGTGGCGCGCTTCATCAGCCAGAAACTGCCAATGCCAGAGAGTGTCGAATCCCTCAAACCCATTCTGATCATTCCGCTGCTGGCCAGCCTGGTCACAGGCCTGGCTATGATCTACGTGATCGGCGAACCCGCCGCCACCCTGATGGATGGGCTGACCAACTTCCTGGAAAGCATGGGCACCACCAATGCCATCTTGCTGGGGGGCATTCTCGGGGCCATGATGTGCTTTGATCTGGGCGGGCCGGTGAACAAAGCCGCCTATACCTTCGGTGTCGGTTTGCTATCGGAAGGCAGTGGTGGCTCAGCCCCCATGGCAGCGATCATGGCTTCTGGCATGGTGCCTGCCATCGGCATGGGTGTGGCGAGTTTTATCGCCCATACCAAGTTTGCCGAAGCGGAACGGCAGGCCGGGCGGGCCTCCTTTGTGCTGGGACTGTGCTTTATTTCGGAAGGCGCGATCCCCTTCATGGCCAAGGACCCACTGCGGGTTATCCCGGTGTGCATGGTAGGGGGCGCCATCACCGGCGCCCTGTCCATGCTGTTCACCGTCAAACTCATGGCACCTCATGGCGGCCTGTTCGTGCTCGCCATTCCCAATGCAGTGAGCGCGGTACTGCCCTATGTGGCCGCCATAGCCATCGGCTCACTGGTGATCGGGTTTGGCTATGCCATGATCAAGACCGGCAAGGCCGAGGTGGCAACAGCCTCCTCATAGCAAACCTTCCCCGGGGGCGCTTGACGCCCCCGGTATTAGCGGCGATGGTATCCGCCAGATCCACACACAAGGACGCCGTGATGAAAATTCTGTCTGCCCTGATCCTGGCGATTGCCGCCATTGTTTCCGCATCGCTCATCGCCGATGGCCTGACCGGGCTGCGCACCGGAGACCGGTTCGTCACCGTCAAGGGCGTTGCGGAGCGGGAGGTACAGGCGGACCTTGCACTGTGGCCCCTGCGTTTCGTCGCCACCGGCAACAGCCTGGACGAAGCTCGTGAGAAGGCACACAGCAGCCGCGAAGCCATCATGGCGTTTCTCAAACTGCAGGCAATCGACACCGAAATGGTGGAACTGCAACGTCTGGACGTCACGGACACCCGCGCCAACCCCTACCAGGAAAGCAACGGCCAGAAGTTCATCATTAACCAGACCCTGATGGTACGCAGCGACGATATCGATCGCATTCGCCAGGCTGCGCAGTCCGTCAGTGAACTGGTGGATTCCGGCGTGATTCTGTCCTCCGATTATGGCCCGGGAGGGCCGACCTACCTGTTCAACCGGCTCAACGACATCAAGCCAGAGATGATTGCAGAGGCCACCGCGGCCGCCCGCGAGGCCGCCGCACAGTTTGCCAGGGATGCAAAGACCGAACTGGGGAACCTTCGCCGTGCCAATCAGGGCGTGTTCCAGATTCTCGCCCGCGACCAGGCACCGGGAGTCAGTGAGGGCCAGCAGCCGACCAAAACCGTACGGGTGGTGACCACCGTGGAGTACTATCTCAAATAGGCCATTGGCTATTGGGTCTGTACCATTTCATCAGTGACCTGATAGCTGCCAGCCAACCAATTCAGGATTTCCCTGGCGGCAGGGTGATCAAAGCGGCGATAACACTCCGTCAACAGCTGATGGCGCTCGGTACTGATCCTGTGCAAGCCGGCATCCTGCAACAACAGTAAATCTGCCTGCACCTGTTGCGCCAATTCTTTACCCAACACTTCCTCGGCGGCCCGCTGGAATGCCTTGCCGTACTGATAGCTGGGCCCCTGCTCGTAACTGCCGGCCAGGGTGATGGCCGGAATCGCAGAGAGCGTTGGCTGTAACGCGGGATTAATGGCGTGGCCCGACAGGTACGGGCCGTTGGCCGCTGGCCTGCCGGTAAATGCCCGCAGGTGAAGATGGCGAGACATGCGATCACCGTCGTTCACAGGATAGTTGTCCCACAATACCGGCTTGCGCCCCAGGACCTCCGAAACACACTGGAGGTGGCCCGGCGATATTTCCCGTGAACATACCTCCTCGCCGGTCCAGAACACCTGTACGGACGGGTCCAATGCCTTGCCCAGACCTTCCAGGTAATGCTTTGGGCGCAGACCAAACACCCGGTCCAGAACCGGATCGTCGGAGTAGTAGCTGGGGCAGACCGTGAGTTGGTCCGCTGAACTGTGTTCTGCTACCCAATGAATGATGTCCGCCTGTCGAGCCGCCAGTTCCGGCGTATCGCTTTTCATGTCGTCAAACAGGATTGCCAGATCGGTGATGCCCAGTTGATCAAACGCTGCCAACTTTTGCGTCAGCGCGGTTTTCGCCGAGCTATCGAAATTATTGAACACCTCGAACGGGCTCAGGCCAATTCCGAACCGAACTCCGTGACTGCAACAAAACCGGGCGAAGTCGGCCAGCTCATTGGCTTCCGCTTGCGGATGCGGCTCGCTCCAACGGCGCCTGAGAAAGGCATCCGCCTTGGGTGCATACCAGTAGTTCCGGTAACCGTGGGGAGCCAGAGCCGCAACCAGCTGCCGACGCTCTTCCCAGCTCCACAACGGTCCATAGAAGCCTTCAATGATTCCCAGCGGGGGTTGCTCTGCCATTGGCGTTTCCATTTCGCGAGTACACAGATGGTATACCGTCCAGAGAGTATCTCATCAGACTGTGGGGGTCACCGGGCAAGTTTACCAATGTCGGCTAGACTTCTCGTAGTGATGCTTCACATCCGTTCTCCGATGACCCATGTGGATAAGGAGCCTGGCAAATGGACATAAAAAGTTTTGAAGACTTGATTGAGTGGGCTCGCGAGCTCCACGCCCACCTGTCCCGATGTTTGTCGGAGTGCTCAACAAAGAACAAGGAGGAACGAGCCCGGGCGCTACTGACTTACCTCGCGGATCATGAAGCCGAACTGGAACGCATCACAGCGGAGTTCGAGAAACAGGCGGATTCTCGGGCTCTGAAAACAAGACTCTACGATTACCTGAACGACGAACACAAAGCCATCAGAACCCACCGCACCTGTGATGATCATTACGCCAATCTCGACTTCGACAGTATTGTCAGAGAGGTGTTTAGCTTCCACGACCAGCTGATCGACCTGTATGACAGCCTGGCCGGCAAAGCCGAGATTCCAGAAGCGAAGGAACTCGCCGAATCCCTACGCGCCATGGAGGAGAACGAAGCCATGAGGCTGGCACGACAGATTGGCATGATGGATGACGTCTGAGGTCTTCCACTCTCCGAGCGTGAAAACTGGAAATCGCGAGCTATCGATAGTACTGTATATTTAAACAGTATCGAGAGTTTCCCAATGAAGACTCGCGCGACGCCGCTCAATCCACAGAATCGTTTCCAGCCCATTGTTACCGACCGCCAATACGACGACGGCTGGTATCGGGACCCCGCTGACGATGCCTGCCCGGATTCCCTGGCAACCGAAGTGGTGGATGAGCGGGTGCGTACGATCATCAGCCGCAACCAGTCGCCGGATGTGCCGTTCGACCAGTCCATAAACCCGTACCGGGGCTGCGAGCATGCGTGCATATACTGCTTTGCCCGGCCTACCCATGCGTACTGGGACATGTCGCCGGGGCTGGACTTCGAAACGCGGTTAATCGCCAAGCCCAATGCTGAGGAACAGCTTCGGAGGGAGCTCGATAAACCCGGTTATCGGGTGTCGCCCATCGCTCTTGGCGTAAATACTGACGCCTATCAGCCAGTCGAGAAGCACCGGGAAATTACTCGTAACATACTCAAGGTACTGGCCGAGTACCGCCACCCGGTTTCCATTATCACTAAAGGCGCGTTGATCCTGCGTGATCTGGACCTGTTGTCAGAATTAGCCTGCCAGGGCCTCTGCTCAGTCCGGGTCAGCCTGACCACACTGGATAACACCCTGAAACGGCAGATGGAGCCGCGTACCGCAGCACCGGCCACACGCCTGAAAATCATTCGTGAGTTGGCGGCCGCCGGCGTTCCGACCGGCATCATCCTGGGGCCGGTCATCCCGTTCATCAACGATCATGAAATCGAGAGCATTCTGGGGGCCGCAGCAGAGGCAGGTGCGGAACAGGCAAACTGGATCATGCTTCGCCTGCCACTGGAACTGGATGAGCTATTCCAGGACTGGTTGCAGCGGCATTTTCCAGACCGGGCCAGTCATGTGATGAATCGCATGCGCGATCTGCGGGGCGGCAAAAGTTACGACGCCCAGTTCGGGCGCCGGATGACGGGAACGGGCCCCTACGCAGATCTTGTCCGCCAGCGCTTCGCAAAGCGCGCGAGGCAACTGGGCCTGAACCTTCATCAGGCAGCCCCCCTTAGAAGCGACCTCTTCAGGCGTCCTGCGGGTGAGCAGATAGGATTGTTCTAGACCATGACCATTTTCTCACGCTGACCAGCGGGAGAAAGTCGTAAGACCTAGGTCGTACAGACGCGGGTTTTTCGTTCCGTTTCTTAACGTTTGTTGATAACTTGAACTAGAATTAGGAGTTACTTTCCCTGACAGAGGGAGAGGCTCTCAACACAACAACGACAAAAGAGGCTAGAAGAGCAATGAAGATCCGTTCTGTTCTATCCGCGGCTGTGCTGGCTGTAGCAACTACCTTTGCTTCCACACAGGCTCTCGCTCAAGACACGTTTACCCTGCGCCTGGCTGAAACCTGGGGGCCCAACTTCCCGATTTTCGGTGACACCACCAAACGGTTCGCTGAAACTGTCGAAAAAATGTCCGACGGCCGCCTGAAGGTCCGCATCGACTCGTCAAACAAGCACAAAGCGCCCTTCGGCGTCTTTGATATGGTCAAGGCCGGTCAGTACGACATGGGACACTCTGCGTCCTACTACTGGAAAGGCAAAGTACCCAACACCCTGTTCTTCACCAGCATGCCTTTCGGCATGAACGCGATGGAACAATACGCCTGGTTCTACCACGGTGGTGGTATGGAACTGATGCAGGAGGTGTACGAACCTCACAACATGCTGTCGTTCCCGGGCGGTAACACCGGCGTGCAGATGGGCGGCTGGTTCCGCAAGGAAATCAACACTCTCGAAGACCTTCAAGGCCTCAAGATGCGCATCCCCGGCTTCGCCGGTGAGGTGTTTGCGGAAGTAGGCGTTAATCCAACCAACATCCCACCGGGCGAGCTGTACACAGCCCTGGAGCGCAACACCATTGACGCGGTTGAGTGGGTTGGTCCTTCCCTGGATCTGCGTCTCGGTTTCCAGCAAATTGCGGACTACTACTACACCGGCTGGCACGAGCCCGCTACGGAGCTGCAGTTCCTGGTGAACAAGAAGGTATGGGAAAAGTTGCCAGCAGACCTGCGGGAAATTATGCGCGTCGCCATGCGCACAGCCTCCTATGACATGCTGGTTCATTCTCAGCACGCAAACGCGGAAGCCTGGGCCAACATCAAGGAAGAGTACCCCAACGTACAGATCAAGAAATTCCCTGAGGAGATCTTCCAGGCCATGCACGAGGCCAATGAAAAGCTCCTGAAGGAAGCCGCGGCAAACAATGAGCAAGCCGCAAAGATTGTAGAGTCCCAACAGGAATATCTTGAGAAGAGCCGGGCCTACACGGACATCTCCGAGCGGGCCTACCTGAACACGATGGCAGAAGTCGAGTAACATATCGGCAGTAACTGAGCCGGGATCGCTCCAGCAGTGATCCCGGTTTTGTCGTTTATAGCAATTGAAAATCGCCGGCTTCCCGGCGGAGGACAATCAATGCGTTGGATTATCAAGCTGGACGAGGGCCTGGCCTACTTGTCCATTTTCTGTGGTTGGGTGGCCTGCGCCGCAATGATTCTGATGGCCGGCAACGTCTTCTACGACGTGGTGGCCCGCTACGCTTTCAATGAGGTTTCGATCGGTATGCAGGAGATGGAGTGGCACCTGTACTCTGTCGTGTTTCTGCTTGGCATTCCCTACGCATTGCGCACGGACGGCCATGTTCGCGTGGACGTTTTCTACACCCGCTGGAGTGACAAAACCAAAGCCTGGGTCAACATCATTGGCGCCGTCCTCTTTGTTATCCCCTTCGCCTATCTGATCTGGAACTACGGTTACAATTTCGCCGTTGAGTCCTACAGCATGGGTGAAGGTAGCGGAGACCCCGGCGGACTGCCCCATCGCTGGGTGATCAAGAGCGTGATTCCGATTTCCGCAGTGTTTACCGGCATCGCCGGGTTCAACATGGTGACCTTCGCAATTCGGGTTATTTCAGGCGACAAGACCTATGAGCCCAAGCACGGCGCGGAGGGTCTCGCATGATCGGTATGATTATGTTCGGAGCGGCCCTCCTCCTGCTGATGCTGGGCTTCCCGGTTGCCTTTACCTTTGGCGGGGTTGCTCTGTTTTTCGGGATCTATGCCGAAGGCATGGATCTGTTCGCCTTCATGCCTTATCGCATCATGAGCGTCATGCAGAACACGGTACTGATGGCGGTGCCGTTGTTCATCTTCATGGGTGTGGTTCTGCAACGCACGCGGCTGGCCGAGCAATTGCTGACCTCCATGGGCAGACTGTTCGGTGGCTTGCCAGGGGGCCTGGCCATTTCCACCATCCTGGTGGGTGCCTTGCTTGCGGCATCGACGGGGGTTGTCGGTGCCAGTGTAGTAGCCATGGGTCTGATCTCTCTCCCCGTAATGCTGGCCCATAACTACGACAAGCGGCTTGCTACGGGCACTATCTGTGCTTCCGGTACACTGGGCCAGATCGTACCGCCTTCGATTATCCTGATTATCCTTGGCGATGTGCTCGGACTCCCGGTTGGCGACCTCTTCAGGGCAGCCGTGATCCCCGGTGTGGTGCTGGTCGGTCTGTACATCATCTACATCCTTGTTCTCACTCGCTTCAAGCCTGAAACCGGCCCTGCCATGCCGGATGACAGTGGCCTGTCTCGAGGCAAGGAAATCCGCGCGGCGCTGCTGGCCATTATCCCGCCGCTGGCGTTGATCATCGTCGTGCTGGGCTCCATCTTTGCCGGTATTGCCACCCCCACGGAATCTTCAGCGCTCGGTGGTGTCGGTGCCGTGGTGCTGGCCATCATCTACCGCCAGTTCTCCTTCAAGATGGTGTGGGATGCCTCAAAGGACACGGTCAAGGTCACCGCCATGGTGTTCGCCATCCTGGTGGGTGCAACCGCATTCTCGATGGTGTTCAGCTACACCGGTGGCGATTATCTGCTGGAAGAATGGCTACTGCAGCTTCCCGGCGAAAAATGGGGCTTCATCATCCTGGCCATGCTGGTCATCCTGGTACTGGGCTTCTTCATCGACTTCGTGGAAATTTCATTCATCATCGTGCCAATCCTGGCGCCGGTGGCTGAAGCCATGGGCATCAACATGCTGTGGTTCGCGATTTTGATTGCCATGAACCTGCAAACCAGCTTCCTGACACCCCCGTTCGGGTTCAGTTTGTTCTATCTCAAGGGTGTATCACCACCCAGTGTGCAGACCACCGATATCTACAAAGGGGTACTACCGTTTATCCTGATGCAGGTACTGGTGCTGGCGATGATCGTCATTTTCCCGGAATGGTTTGGCATGAGTTCGACCTACTGACGTCGGCGCCAGCCCACAGCACACCGATAAACCGGGGCCTTGCAGCCCCGGTTTTTTTCGCCCGCCACTCCCGCTTTTACCCCTTTTACCTATTGCCCCAATAGCAACCCTCCATTCTTTGGTGTGTGGTGGGGGATATGACAAAACACGCTTGTTTTCTATACTGAAGACGAAGCAGGCGATTCTCAGTTGTGATATCGGGACACGCCCTGATGCTGAATCACTGTCGGCCAAACCCGCCGACGTCAGTCCGTGATTAACCAGCTGAAAAAGGGAGATATGTATCCATGAGCCAAAGCACCGCCCGGAAGACCCCAGCGCCCACCAACGACCGACCGGAGAACAGGCCTCACGTCCTGACGTTGCCCCTGGAAGAGCAGCAGGCAGACCGTGAGCCTCACAGTTATGAGCGCTGGCTGATCGCCAAGCTGATGCGCATGGCCGGGTCACCACCGCTACGGTTCCAGTTATGGAACAATGAATTCATTGACCCCGAAGAGGGCAATGCCCGCTTTACGCTCAAACTGACAGACCCCAAGGCGCTGTTTACGCTGGTCACCAACCCCAACCTTGCTTTTGGGGACCTGTACAGCGCAGGCAGGCTGCAGGTAGATGGCGATCTTTCGGAGCTGATGGAGACACTTTACCGCTCAATTCACAACGCCAGACAGAAATGGCCCAAATGGCTGGAAGCCCTTTGGCGCAACCACAACCCTCGCTCAACCGGCGTCTCTGAAGCCAGGGAGAACATTCACCACCATTACGATCTGGGCAACGAGTTTTACCGGCTCTGGCTGGACCATGCCGAAATGCAGTACACCTGCGCCTATTACGAAACGCCGGATTTGACCCTGGAACAGGCCCAATTGGCCAAGCTGGAGCACGTTTGTCGCAAGTTACGGCTGAAACCCGGCATGACGGTTGTGGAAGCCGGCTGTGGCTGGGGTGGTCTGGCGCGATATATGGCCAGGAACTACGGCGTGAAGGTGCATTCCTACAACATCTCGAAAGAACAGCTGACGTACGCCCGGGAAGAAGCCAAACGTCAGCAGCTGGACCACCTGATTGAATACGTTGAAGATGACTATCGCAATATCAGCGGCCAATACGATGCCTTTGTGTCCATCGGCATGCTGGAGCATGTCGGCACGGACAATTACCAGGCGCTGTCGGAGCTGATCAGTCGCTCCCTGAAGCCGGGCGGCCTGGCGTTACTGCACAGCATCGGCCGCAACCGGCCCATGCTGATGAACGCCTGGATTGAGAAACGCATCTTTCCGGGTGCTTACCCACCGAGTATCTCTGAGTTCATGAGCATCTGCGAACACAGCGACTTTTCGGTGCTGGATGTCGAAAACCTCAGACTGCACTACGCCCAGACGCTCACCCACTGGATGGAACGGTTCAGAAGCAACATGGACAAGGTCACAGAGATGTACGACGGGCACTTTGCCCGGGCCTGGGAAATGTACCTCGCCGGCTCCATAGCCGCCTTCCGGGCCGGGTCACTGCAACTGTTCCAGGTGGTCTTCACCCATGGCGGGAACAACCAACTGCCACAAAACCGCCAGGATATCTATTCGTCCCCCGCAGCTCCGGAGGCATAATCATGGACTACTACGACCTGATTATCGTGGGTGCCGGGCCTGCAGGCTCTACCCTCGCCCACGCACTTCAGGACACTGGCAAACGCATTCTGGTGATCGATAAGAAGGACTTCCCTCGGGACAAGACCTGCGCCGGCTGGGTTACCCCCGCGGTGATGGACAGTCTCGACATCGACATCAACCACTACGGCACCGGGCGAACCCTCCAGCCCATCCGGCGGTTCCGTATAGGCATGATGGGACAATCGGCGGTGGAAAATGACCACGGTGACACTGTCAGTTACGGCATACGGCGCTGCGAATTCGATGCGTTTCTTCTGGACAGGACAACCGTGCCGAAGCAACTGAATACACCGGTCAAGTCCATTGTTCGTCGCGATGGCAACTGGGTGATCAACGATACCTGGGAGGCGCCCCTGATCGTAGGTGCCGGGGGCCATTTCTGCCCAGTGGCGAAGCTGATGGGAGACGGCCCCGGCAGCCACGAAGTCGTGGTGGCAGCCAAAGAGGTGGAATTCGAGATGACGCCTCAACAGGCCGAGGTGTGCGAAGCCCGTGGCGACACCCCCGAGCTCTGGTTCTGCCGTGACCTGAAGGGCTACGCCTGGGTGTTCCGAAAAGGTAATTTCCTCAATATCGGCCTTGGTCGGGAAGACAATCACAAACTGACCGAGCACCTCAATGCTTTCGTGGAGGAGATGAAAACCGAAGGACGCATACCGGCCGATTTACCGGGCAAGTTCAAAGGTCATGCCTACCTGCTATACGCCCACGCGGAGAGACCACTGGCCGATGACGGCCTGCTGTTGATTGGTGATTCTGCTGGCCTGGCTTACACCCAGAGCGGCGAGGGTATTCGCCCTGCCATAGAGTCCGCGTTGATGGCGGCAGACATTATTCGCGACCAGGAGGATTATTCCGCCCAGGCCCTACAAGCCTACGGCGAAGCTATTGCCAGCCGTTTTGGTAATCGCGCCATGCCTCAGGATGGGGGCTGGCAAGTGCCTGACTGGGTAAAAATGCCATTGGCCAGTACCCTGATGCGGTCCCACTGGTTCACCCGCAAGGTCGTCACCGAAAAATGGTTCCTGCATCAGCAGGTTCCACCACTGGCGACGGTTTCCCAAGGCTGAGAGAACGTATAAAGCCGGATCGGGCAGCTCCCGCTCCGGCTTTCCTTACCACGACGACGGTCAGTCAGCGGCCAGTTCAATCACATCGATACCATACAGAGTGGTCGTACCACTCACCTCGTTACCCACCACTAACATAGGCTTGCCATTGGGGCTGTCGTCAGCAGCGATAAAAGCAAGTCCCTCGGGCCCGAGATCACCGGCCATGCCATTCTCAAGATCGGTCTGGGAGGCAGAAAAATCGCGGTTATTGAGGTACTGGACGAATTCCGGGTTCTGCGGATTGGTCACGTTATAGACCATGATGCCCCCGACCCGTTCAAGGCCAATAAAGGCAAAGGTCTGACCATTGATGGTACCCACGGTGACCGCCTCAGGCTCTGGCCCCTTGTCGTCGGAGCGGTTGTCGAACGCGTTTTCGTCGTTATTGCTGTTGAAGTTGTCCGGAATCAGGCTCGCGGTAATGCGCTCGAATTCACTGCCGCTGTCGAAGACCCTCTCGCCGGTTTCCGACCAGATTGAAAACGATCGCGCACCGTAGGCGTAGAGCTCATTGTAGACACAGTTGTTCTCCACATAGCTACGGTCGTACTCTCCGCCCATGAGAGTAACGTTGGCCGGATCGCTAGGCGCGCAGGAATTGGCAAAACCCAGGGTAGATGTAACGTTCAGGCGTCCCAGGTTAGCGTCTTCCTGTAGCTCGGCGGCGTTCGGGAAGGCCGTGGCATCCAGCGTCAGGTCGGCGACGCGGAATTCCTCACTGAAGCCGTCGTAATCACGGGAATCACCCTCGTTGGCGGTGATGTAATAGGTTTTTCCGTTAAAGCCGTAGCTGGTCATGGCATCCGGATGGTAAATACCCTTCACCGGCCAGTTGCGAATGTTGATACCGCTATCGTCGTTGCTAGCATCCAATTCGTTGCCGATGATGCTGTGATCCTTGAAGCCCAGCGGAATAATGGCGGTAATTTCCCCGGCCGCGATGTCCAGTTCGGCAACGGCATTTGCCTCCTGCATCGCGACCCAGGCTTTTTTACCGTCGATAGAGATCGCGATGTATTCCGGCTCCAGATCCTGGGCCAGGGTGGCGCCCGGCCCAAACACTCTCAAGCCCTGCTCCATAAGCTCGGCCTGCTGACCGTTGAAGCTGGCGAACCCGACCCTGGTTACCGTCGCCGCAGCCACGCCGTTGGACAGGTCAACAATGCTAACGGAGCCCTCCGGGTCAACACTGTAGTCATCACTGGGTTCGCCCTCGTTGGCCACCAGGAGTTTCTGGCCATCGCCAGTAAACGTCAGCATATCCGGCAGGGCGCCCACCTCTACTTCACCCACCTTGTTCAGGTCGGTGCTGTTATAGAACACTACCTTGCCGTTGTCCTGCTTGACATTGGCTTCAATGGCGACAGCCACGAAACCGCCGTATACCGCCACGCTGTTCGCGGAAGCACCTTCGGCCGTGGCATCAATGGTGCTGAGCTTGAGCGGCATCTCCGGGTCCTGGATGTCCAGCACGTCCACGGTTGAATCGTTGGCATTGATGACAAACAGACGTTGGTTGGCCGGATCGTGGGCCACGATTTCCGCTGCGCCTTCATCAAAAGCACCGCTTGCATAGGTACCGAGGGTATTCAACTCGATCAGGGTCTGGCTGGTGCCGGGCGAACCCGCGCTGCCATCGTCGCCATCATCACCGTCGCAGGCCATCAGGCCCAGGGTGGATGCGAGGATGGCTGCCGTAAGGAGTGACTTCTGGAATGTCATGTTTGCCTCTTCTGTCGTTACACGTGTGGTTGTACACGACACTCTATGGAGAAGAGGTGACAAAAATGCGTCACTTTTAAGTCAGGACTGTTCAGGAGAGGCGGTACCAGATCGAGTAGGAGGGGGAGTTACCTCCCCCGTCCTCTCACACCACCGGGCATACGGTTCCGTACCACGGCGGTTCATGATTGGCTCTGAAGCCGAACCATCGTATCCAGCAAGCTTACCAGAGACAGACGGTCAAACACCC
>NZ_JBSXOB010000046.1:0-91941 GCF_056857915.1 Marinobacter sp. B-12
AGGCCCAGTGGACTTAGAAAAGATCATCTATCTGGACAAATACACCAAGGTCAGCTCATAAAAAAGGGCCGATGGAAATATCCATCGACCCTCTTGCTACCCGGTCCGGCCAACCCAGATCCACTTTAAGTGAACGGCTTGGGTTAGCCTTCGGTTTTTTTGTTTGAGCAGGCTCCATATTGAGCGAAAACTTCGTATAGTTGTCGAGTAGTTGCCAGACATCAGGAGAGGAGAAGAACAAAATGATTGGATACGTTACGATTGGCGTCAGTGATATGTCCCGAGCCAAGGCCTTTTACTCGGAACTGTTGGGAGATATCGGCGCTAAGGTCCTTCTGGATATGGGCCGCATTGCGTTTATTGGGGAGAGTATGAAGGCGCCGATGCTGGCCGTGTGCACCCCTTTCGATGGCGAACCCAATCAACCGGGCAATGGCAATATGGTCGCCATTCACCCAGGGTCCAAGGAGGCTGTAGATGCTCACTACAAGCGAGCGTTGGATTTGGGTGCGAGCTGTGACGGCGAGCCGGGCCAGCGGATCCCTGACCAGTTTTACGGGGCCTATGTAAGAGACCCCGATGGGAATAAACTGGCCTTTTTCCACTTTGGTTAGTCAAAGTCCCTGATGCACGTTGGTTTCATGTGTCCGTCATCATTCTTCCTGCAGTGATGCCCATTTATTAAGCATTTTCACTAAATTGTACTTTGTCACTGGTTTAGAGAGGTAGTCGTCCATGCCAGCCTCCAGGAATTTATCCTGGTCGCCAGGCATGGCATTCGCGGTGAGGGCGATAATGGCTTTATTGCTCATTCGTCCGTCACCACGAATGATTCTCGTAGCTTCCAGGCCATCCATTTCGGGCATGAAGATGTCCATCAGGACAATGTCGTAGTCCAGTCTCTTGATAGCCTCGACGGCTTCCAGCCCGTTGCCCACTACGTCCGTGATGTACCCGGTATCAGCAAGCATGGCCTTGAACACTATCTGGTTGGCGGGGGAGTCTTCTGCAATTAATACCCTGAGTGGCTCCCTATCGCATGGAATCGGCGATAGATCCTCCTGATGCAGCTCTTCGTTGCCAAGGTAAGACGGGGACTCTGAAATAACCGAGAGCGGTATTTCAAATCTGAAGACCGCACCTTTGTCAGGTCTGCCCCGGGCTGTAATGCTGCCTCCCATTGCAGCGACAAGGCGTTTACAGATTGCCAGTCCCAGCCCTGTGCCTTCATGCCGTCGAGATGCCGTAGAGTCCAATTGGCTGAATGGTTGGAACAGCGCCTCAGTCTGGCTATCACAAAAACCGACTCCGGTATCCGCAATGCTGAATATAAAATGATCGGGCGTCGATCTGAATGCGCTGAGAGAGATGGATCCCTGATCAGTAAACTTGATTCCGTTGCTTAGCAGGTTCATGAGGATCTGCTGAATCCGTCCTGCATCCCCCTCAACGATCACGTTAGCCTGGTCACTGATTTCATCAATGAACGTCAGACCTTTCTGATGGGCTTTCGTTTCAGAGATTTTCAGTGTTTTTCGGATTAATTCGGCGAGATTGAATTGGCTCATTTCCAGCTCAACCTTGCCAGCCTCCATTTTCGACAGGTCTAGAAGTTCGTTCAGCAGGCTTAATAAGTGTTCTGCGGATTCGTAGGTCGTATCAATAAACTCCTGGTTCTTTCGATTCAGGTTTCCGCTGGTCTGAACAAGGTGAAGAAGACCGAGAATGGCGTTCATCGGCGTGCGTAATTCGTGGCTGACGGTGGCAAGAAAACGGGTTTTTGCCTGGTTTGCATTTTCGGCCCGGCTTTTTTCTTTCGCCAGTTCGTGTTCCTTGTTCTTTAACTCAGAAATGTCGGTATAGGAGATAATGGTACCGCCGGAGGGGACCCTGGACTCCTCGGCACGTAACCACCGTCCTGAGCGGAGGTGGAGTTCGATAACGCCAGAGGCAGGCTGACGGTGTTGTTGCAGTCGTTTGCCTATGTACTGTTGTTTGCCGTGGGGTGTATCGTCTTCCAGAACATAGCGGTTGGCTTCCACGCTATCTTTGAGCAGGTCCTCGAAGCGTGTCCCAAGTGATATCAATTGCTCAGGTACGTCAAAGAACTCACGGTATTTCTGGTTGCAGCGAACAAGTCGGTCATCACCATCGAACACCGCAAAGCCATCCGGTAATGATTCAATGGCATCCTTGAAACGGGCATTGCTGCGATTAAGGTCTTCCTTGGCTTTATCGACGGCGCTGGCATAACGAAAAGGCAAACGAAGCACAAAGTAAACCAGGCAGGCAACGACGAGTGCCAGACTGGTTGCGAAGACCCAGCGGGCAGGTGCGATGTCGTTCAAAGTTGTGGTCTCTGCGGCTGCAATGGCCATCTGCCAGCTTCCTGATGGTAAGGCAACATCGGCGCTGAGATTGTAACCATTAAAGACTTCTGGAGAGCCATAAAACACCTCTCCGCTGGCGCCCAATCCGTTTCGGCCACGGATGGCGATATTTCGGTCTGGTGACAGGTCATTAAACCCAGCCTCTTCCAGCAGGGGAGGCAGGTCTACCAGTACGGTTGCGAAACCCCAGAAGCTATCCGATCCAGATCCGGAGTCCGTGACGAAAATAGGACGACGGCCGATTAGAGCAGTGCCCCCCTGAAGGAGCTCCAGAGGGCCTGCAACCCACAACTGTTTGGTTTCGATCGCTTTTAACGCGGCGTCCCTTCGGTTCGGGTCCGCCAAAAGGTTGTGTCCAACCGCAGCCCGATTGGTCGGTTCGGGCCACAGATACGTGACGATGCCATCTGGGGCCAGTTGCAGGCTGCGAATACCCGTCAAGCTATTGCCCAGGTCTGCAGCGAAATTCTGAAAGCTATCTCCATCTATACGGGGGTTACCTGACCGCACATAACCTGCGAGTCCGTGTGTCAGGTGAAGGCGTGCGTTCACTTCGGTTTCCAGGCGCCCGCGAACGTTAAACAAGGTTTCAGACAACGACGCCTGCTTCTGGAGTCGTTTATTTTCAAGTTCATTCAGGAATTCTGCCTGAGCAACCAGCATAATGATGGAAAAAACCAGTGCGGAAATGACTAGTGCCACCGAGCGTCGGGAAATGAAGGAGCCAATGCGCTGCAGGATGCGGCCGAACTGCTCGTCTTCGGTTGGCCCGTCTAAATTCTTTGGTGGTTGCTCGCGGATCTCCTTATCAACCATCTCAGCAAGTTGCTTCAGAAGAAGACGATGATTCTCGTTAAAACGCCTGGGGTGCTGGTCAATTATGCAAATCGCTCCTACCGCATGTCCGTCCGGTGAATGGATGGGATGGCCAGCATAGAAACGTAAGTGCATGTCACCCGTGACCAGAGGGTTGTCTAGAAACCTGGGATCCCTGGTGGCGTCCTCGACGACCAGCATCATATCCGCAGCAACAGCATGGGCGCAGAAAGACACGCTTCTGGGAGTCTCGATCTCATCGGTTCCAATACTGGACTTGAACCACTGTCGATCTTCATCCACGAGAGTGATAAGTGCAATTGGCACATCGAATAGCGCTCGGGCGATTGCCGTCAGGCGATCAAAGCGTTCTTCAGGAGGACTGTCCAGCAACTCCAGTTGGCGCAGTGCCATCAATCTTTCCCGTTCATTGCTGTATGGAGAAGTTTCAGTCATTGGACATTTCCTATAGTGGCGCAGCCTTCTCGCGGAGAAACGGTCGATTTCAAGTGTCTGTGCAAGAGCAATGCCATAGATCAATATCCTGTTGCGGCTGCCGCATGTGTACGGGAAACCACGCACTTGCATTGCAATGTGGTTTGCATTTTGCGAATTGAAATGCGCGTTGGCGCAAATTAGGGAGCAATTTGTGTCGGAAACTGCGGAATACGCCCGGTTTTCGAAAGTTGGATCGAAACGTGCTTAGCAAACTTCGTTGAGTTGGTGGCTACGCTGCCATGCCCCTGTTGGAGTCGAAGTTATGAAGCTAGGTGTAGGATGGGTGGCGCCAATGATATTTGGTCTGTGGCTATCGTGTAGTGAACGTGCCGTGGCCGAGTCTGGTGAATTGTCGGTATTAACATTCGGCATTGTTCCACAGCAGGCCAGCGAAAAACTGGCCAGAGACTGGGTTCCCTTAATGGGCCTGCTTTCGAATGCCGTCGGGCAGCAGATTCGCTTTGCAACGGCCCCAAACATACCTGAATTTGAGCGAAGGCTATCCCTGGGGACCTATGATATTGCCTACATGAACCCTTACCACTTCATTACTGTCGGCCAGGAGGCGGGTTATCGTGCGCTTGTCCGCCAGAAAAACCATCAGCTTCGTGGAATTATTGTCGTATCGAGTGATCTTCGCTTCGAGTCTGTGAGCGAGCTTGCGGAACATTCAATTGCCTTTCCGGCTCCGATGGCCTTCGCCGCTACCCTGATCACCCGCTCCCATCTGAATACTCAGGCTCCCGGCTACAAAACAACGTTCGTCAACTCACATGATTCTGTTTACCGCGGGGTGGCAGATGGATTGTTTGCAGCAGGTGGTGGCATCGTCAGGACGCTTCAGGACCTTGACTCTGATATTCAGTCAAAACTTGAAGTGCTCTGGCTATCACCGGGCTATACCAGTCACGCGATCGCAACACACCCGCGTGTGTCTGACGAAGCGCGAAGCCAGCTCGTCAGTGCGTTTCTGGCTGTTGGCGACAGCGAGTCGGGACGGAGTCTTCTGAGTGCTATAGGAATGAGTGGCTTCCAGCCGGCCGATGACTCGGACTGGGACGATGTGCGGCAGTTGGATATCGGAAAGCGGTAACTTACTGGTTTTTAGTATCTGTGGCGATTTGGTGGGAGGCCTCTCAACATGTCTTTCAGATGGAAGACTATTCTGGGCATCGGTCTGATTGAGTTGGTCTTTCTGTCCCTGCTGATCTGGCAAGCCTCAAGCTATCTTCGTGAGTCCAATGAAGAGACCATTCTGGCGCGTGCCCGTGACACGCTGATGCTTGCAAGTTCTGTCATGACGAAATCGATGATTGCCTATGATCTGGCTACTCTTGAAGAACAGGCAAAGCAGATTTTGAAACTGGAAGACGTCGAGTATGTCCGCATCAAGGGATTTGATCGGGTTCTGGTGTCGGTCGGCATAGATGAGAACAGCGATCGCAAGCTGGACGATACCCTGGCGGAGGCCGAGGATGGTATTTTTGATCAGATCCACGAACTGATTGTTGCGGACCAGGTGTTCGGCACGCTTGCAATAGGAATGTCAGTTCGCGGTTTGAAGCAAACGCTGACACAGGCTCAACTCAGGTTTTACGGCATTGCATTGGCGGAACTCATTCTTGTGGCTTTGTGCTCCTGGGTTTTTGCCAATTACCTGACGAGCAAGCTCAATCGGTTGAGACGTGCAGCGCAAGCACTGGCGAACGGAGGATTCCGGAAGGCCATCACCGTCAAAGGTGATGACGAACTTGCCGAAGCGTTGATCGCCTTCAATACGATGGCGGAGGCGTTGCAGGATCGGGAAAAAGCGTTAAAAACCATGAACGGTGAACTGGTTGAGTCGAATCAACAATTGATTGCGCGGGAAAAAGAGTTGCTGGATGCAAAACACATAGCCGAGCGGGCGTCTCTGGCGAAATCCCGTTTTCTAACACATATGAGCCATGAAATCCGATCACCACTTAATGCCGTTCTGGGTTCGCTTGCTGTGATGAACGACCGTATTCAGCCCAATGACCCGAACGACCGATTTATCCGGCTGGCGCTTGATTCTGGCGAGTCATTGCTGCAGGTGGTAAATGAGGTTCTGGATTTTTCGAGAATCGAAGCGGGGAATGTCAGTTTTGATCAACATCACTTCTATATCAGGCGTTTGCTGGAAGAGGTGCAACGTGCGGTAGGAGTTCATCGTAACGACACGGAGGTCGATGTGAATCTGGTAGTCAACGAGTATGTACCAGATTCCATCATTGCAGATCGTGACCACTTGAGACAGGTATTGACGATTTTATTGGACAACGCGCGCAAGTATACGGGGGCTGGGAATGTCCTTATTCGGGTAGACGTGGAGAGAGTGCCAATGGGGTCGGTGACTGGATTGCTGGCGTTTGAAGTCCGGGACACGGGGCCGGGTATCCCACCGGATCAGGTTGATACTGTGTTTCTGGAGTTCGAACAGGTTGACCCGGCCCGTGACTCTGGCTTGGGCGGGTCTGGGCTGGGACTGGCTATCGCGCGACAGCTTACTGAGGGTATGGGAGGCACCATCCGTATCGAGAGTGAGGTCTCGGTTGGCACATCCTTCTTCGTGACAGTCCCCTTTTCGACATCAGAAACGCCTCATTCAATCGATTTGGAGACAGCACGAACCAATGACGTATCCGGGACCATTACAAAGCAGGATAGGCATACTGTGACCCAACAGAAGTTGTCTGTGCTTGTCGTCGACGACGTGGAGGCGAATCTGCTGATTGCGTCGGAAATGCTAAAAAGTATGGGTATAGAGGTGCATGCGGCCCGGGATGGCGTTGAAGCGGTCGCTATGGCATTGATAAGTCAGTATGACATTATTTTTATGGACATCAGAATGCCACGACTCAACGGATTGGAGGCGACCCGGCGTATCCGTGAGGGCGGAGGGATAAATGCCGTAACACCGATAATTGCGTTGACGGCCAACGCTGAGAAAACTCAAATTGGCCGTTGTAAAGAGGCAGGAATGGACGACTTCATCAGCAAGCCATTTACCCAGGAGCGTCTCGTGCAATCAATCCATCAATGTACTCAGGTAGCCGGGGCAATCGATATGAAACAATCAGCATCAGGCAAGACGGCTGAGTTATTGTCAGCGACTGTTTTACAACAACTCGCCCGGGATACCTCCGGCGAAGCAATTCCCAAGATGATTACGGTATTTCAGGAGGAGGTACGTAAACGGGTCAGTCTGATCATTAGTGTTGCTGATGATAGCGACCCAAGCGAGTTGAGGGAGCAGGCTCATGCCCTGAAAAGCTGTGCTGGCACGTTTGGCGGTCTGCGTTTGCGGGAATTGGCAAGGCTTCTGGAAGACGCGGCCAGTGCTGGCAATACCCAGAAGTTACCTGTTTTGATTGAGGAACTCGGAATAGTGGCGGAGCAGACTTTGATTGAATACGCTCAGTATAAGGCGGATCTTGGGCGTGCGTCCTGACTTTTTGGATCAACTTCATGGAAAGGAAAGTGTAATGGTGGAAAACGGTCGGCCCAGAGTGTTACTTGTGGAAGACAGCCCTTCCAATTCATTAGTCTACCAGAGCTACCTGGAGGTCACTTACGACGTTGATGTTGCTCATACCGGGCGCGAAGCTTTTTTCTGCCTGGGTAAGCATCATTACCAGGCACTGATAACGGACGTTCGCCTGCCGGACACCACCGGGTTGGATATTCTTGATCGCGTGCAATCAGACACTCCGGATCTGCCAGTTGTTGTAATCACTGCCCACGGCTCGGTGGATATGGTGGTGGACGCGATGCAACGCGGAGCCGCCGACTTCATTACCAAGCCGTTTGACAAAGCGAGGCTTGAAGTCACGCTTGCAAACATTTTCAAGAAGCAGCAACTTGAAGATGTTGTTGCTGAGTATGAAAAGTCTTTTGTTCGTGAGCAGTTCCACAGAATGATTGGTTCCTCGCTGCCGATGCAGAGCGTCTATCGGATTATCGAAAGTTCGGCGCAAAGCAGGGCATCTGTATTCATTACGGGTGAGAGTGGCACGGGCAAGGAGCTGTGTGCAGAGGCGCTACACGCTGAAAGTGACCGGTCGGACAAGCCGTTCGTGGCTTTGAACTGCGCTGCCATTCCCCGCGATCTTATTGAAAGTGAGATTTTCGGGCATTTGAAAGGGGCCTTTACCGGTGCATCGTCGTCACGTGAAGGGGCGGCTCTTCGAGCAAATGGCGGAACTCTCTTTCTTGATGAGATCGGCGAAATGCCCCTGGATTTGCAAAGCAAATTACTTCGGCTTATTCAGTCCGGAACGTTTCAGCCGGTTGGCAGTAGCAAGGAAATCGCGGTTGATGTCCGCTTTATCTGTGCGACCAACCGTAACCCTTTGATCGAGGTTCAGGAAGGCCGTTTCCGGGAAGACCTTTATTACCGCCTGCATGTCATCCCGATACAGATGCCACCTCTCCGGGACCGGGGCAACGATATCTTACTCATCGCCCGTTCGCTGTTGATCCAATACTCAGACGATGAGGGCAAGTCTTTCCGATCCTTCAGTCGGGAAGTGGAATCGTTCCTGGAACGGAGCCGCTGGCCGGGGAATGTGCGCGAGCTCAGCAATATCATTCGCAATGTGGTGGTTCTGAACGAGGGTGAAACCGTGACCATGGCGATGCTGCCGTCGCCGATATCCGCCGCATGTAACCCGGTTCCGGGAGTACAACAGCATATCGATACAGGGTTGTCCGATTCGGTTCAGTTCGTTGGTCACTCCATGTTTCCGGTACAGGGTGGTAGTGGCGAAAATACCGGGAATAATAGTGGAATACTGCCGTTATGGCGGGAAGAAAAACGCATTATTGAGGCTGCAATTGCACAATGCGATGGTAATGTGCCTAAAGCGGCGGCGTTTCTTGAAATCAGTGCTTCCACCATCTACCGGAAACGCCTGCAATGGGAAAAGATGTAGGTTTCCGACATGCAATTTGGGTTGCATTTTGCGACGACCTGAAAGGAGGTGGTGCGAAGATGGTGTTGTGGCTCCTATCTTTCTGATAAATAATGATTTTAATAGCTGGCACGTAATCTGCTTAGGTTGTATCAGGCGCCAGAAGACAAGGCTTCTGGCAATTGATGATTCATCAGTGGAGCACTGACATGCAAACCGCCATTTCGAGTAGTGATCGCCTATCTTCACGAGGCCCGGAGCCTTCCCGCTTGCTGGTTGTCGACGATGATTCCGCTATTCGGACTGTTTCGCGTCTTGCGTTGGAATATTCTGGATTCAGCGTTACCGAAGCATGTGACGGCTACACGGCCTTGAGTTGGCTAAAGTCTCATCGTTTCGATGCGATTCTTCTGGACGCTCGAATGCCAGGCATCGATGGATTTGAAACCTGCCGACAAATGCGCGAAAGACTGGGTATGGACCCTGTTCCCATCGTGATCGCTACAGGGCTGGATGATGATGTATCTATCCAGACCGCTTTTGACTGTGGTGCCACTGATTTTGCGCCCAAGCCTCTTAACTGGCAGATAATCATCCAGCGCCTGCGTGCTTTGATCCGCGCCCGTGAAGCCAGCATTCACCTCAATGGGCGAAGCCTTCAGATTTCCTCCATGTTGAAAACGTCTTCCGAAGCTGTCCTGACTATGGACCGCAATGCCGTAATTCAGGAACGAAAGCACACCGAAAAACTTCCTGAAGCGGTGAAAGAAATGTTTCGACCAGGATGTGCGTTTTTCGATGTATTGCCGGTTGAGTGCTCAGGGCGTGTTGCAAAAGCCTGGGAAAATGCAGTGAACGGCGACAGCATTGATGAATTCATTCTTCAGTTTGGTGCGAACGGTTCCGATATGAACATTCAGGGACGTTTTATCGCCGGTGTTGAAAACGAAATGCTGTGTCTGCTCCAGGATCAAACGGAAGCTTTTGTCACCGAACGGAAAATGTATGAACTGGCCTATGTTGATCAGTGCACAGGCATCGCTAATGAAAAGCGTCTCATTTCTGAACTCACTCTGCGGCTGAAACAGGAGAGGGACAATGGCCCCAGCACGGTGCTGATTCGTTGTGCCACTTCTGATTTTCAGGAGTTTGAACCACGACTGGGACGTTCCGGGCTTAATAAACTTGCCTGCACCATCGTTAGTCGCATTAATAGCCGTGTAACAAAATTCGCTAAAGATACATCATTGGTTCTTAGTGAGCCGCCGCTCGTCGCCCGTATCTCGGAATCACACTATGCGATTGCCCTTTCCGGAGATGGCGTTAGGGGAGACAACATCGAGGAATTGGCGCAGAGCATTCTCAGCGTGCTCACTAATTGTGTCGAAATCGATGGTTTTTCATGTCCAATGGACTGGAAGATTGGCATTGCAACCAGCACCGGAACAACCTCACCAGATGCCTTGCTGAGCGCCACCGCGTATGCCATCCAATCCGGTTTGGCGGTCAATGGAAACGATCGTATCCGTTTCTATAATTCCGGTGTTCAGGAGAACATTGGCAGGGCGATGGAACTTGAGAGACTGCTTCGGAAAGACATTGCGACAGGGGCACTTGAAGTGTATTACCAGCCAAAATTTGCTTTGTCTGATCGCTCGTTGATCGGTATGGAGGCGTTGGTTCGCTGGAACAACCTGGAATTGGGGCCTGTCTCTCCAGCGCGCTTCATTCCGCTGGCTGAACAGACGGGTTTAATCATACCGCTGAGTCACTTCGTCATTGAAACGGTTCTTGATCAGATTGTGTGTTGGCGCGAAGAGGGGAGCCCTGCCGTTCCCGTATCCATCAACATCTCAGGGCATCACCTCAACAGCCAAACGATTGTTGAGGAACTGATGGCCGGTATTGAGCAGCGGGATATTCCCTGCCATCTTGTGGAACTGGAAGTGACCGAAAGCATCATGATTGAGGGCGCTGGCAGAGCGCTGGCCAATCTTCATGAACTCCGGGAAAACGGAGTTCGCATTTCAATTGATGATTTTGGCACCGGCTACTCGTCTCTCAGTTACTTGCGCGAGCTGCCGATTGACTGTCTCAAAATCGACCGTAGTTTCGTGAATAGCATTGCCAATGACCCAACCGCACACGCCATCGCGAAGGCCATTATCACCGTGGGACACGAGGTGGGCCTTCATGTCATTGCCGAAGGTGTGGAGACACCAGAACAACTGACCTGCCTTAAGGACGCGCAATGCGATTCTGTTCAGGGGTACCTGACCGGACGGCCCGTAGACAGGGATCACTTTGACGTCTTTTTTGGGGGATATGTTCCTCGTTCAACCCACTGATTGACGTAACCCTCGAAATCTTTGCGACGGCCAGGGAAGGGCTGTCGTCAACCATCTGAAACACCAATCTCGTCAAGTCTCCAGGTCCTGCCCGGTGGGGAATCTCCCATGGCCCCAACCTTCGAACGTTTTAATCTCTCATCGCTAGGCCGGGTGCTGCAAGTAGCTTTGCAATTTGCTACCCAATCGGCATGTGTCGGTTTTTATAGTATGTGGATGCGCCAAAAAAACATATTAAGTCATTGATTATTAACAAAATAAAAAGTTGGCACTGAATGTGCTTTAAGAAGATTGTGAGACATACGTCACACCCAACTTAAAACCAGAGCAAAGTTTGAGGTAAATACAATGAAAAACATACAAGTTAGCAAGCTGTCACGTAAGCAAGCGGGCTTTGTGATGACCACCGAGCTGGTCCTTCTTTCTACTGTCATGGTTGTCGGACTTGTTGCCGGGATGGTGACGATGCGGGATGCATTGACCGCAGAAATGGAGGATGTCGCTGAAGCCATTGGTCATCTCGATCAGACCTACGCCTTTAACGGCATCGTAAATGGTCAGAACACCGCAGCCATTGAAGGTTCTGTATACGGCGACGCGACTGACACCAACGCGGGTGATGATGTCGAGTTCACCTTTGTGGCCGCAACGCCGCTTGAGGGTGCTTCGACCGCAGCGAGCCTGGGTGCCAGCTCCTCAGCAAATACAGGCACTGTAAACACGCCGTAAGCTGAAGATAGATGACACGCCGCGGCGCTTGAGGGTCGCGGCTGCTTTAAGTTCGAATATCGGGGGTGGATCATGAAAAAGAAACTGACCGGAAGTACTACCGCCGCCATCAGCATGTTTCTGATTTCCGGAGTGTTTGCCAGTGTGCTTGGGGCAAGGCAGTTTGAGCGCTTCACTACTCATGAGGTACTTGGGCTCAATGGCGACTGGCCGGCAGGTGTATCTCTGCAACCGGCAATGCTGAAAAAAATCCGGGTTGATAAAGAGGTATCCGGAATTCCAGACCCACGGAAGGTTGTGGGGCTGACATTAAATGCTGCCAAGAAAGACGGCGAAATCCTTCGGCCTGGCGAACTCAAGCGTGCGAGGAAATCATGGCTGGCGCAACAGGTTCCTGACGGCAAAGTCCTTTACACGATGGTTCCACAGCCAGGATCCATACCCTATACCCAGCTAAGAAACGGCGACTCGTTCGATGTTATTGCCACGGGGCGGGGAGGCGTTCGAACGGTAGCGCGAGATGTAAGATTGATCGGAGTCTCCGGTGGCCGCACTACAGGTAAGAACCCAGCGCTCGATCAGGGCGGTCTTTTCGGGTTGGCAAGCTCGAAGCCTTCACCCGGAGAGAAAAGTGTCGCTTTGGTGGTGGCGGTTGCGCCAGAGTACGTTTATCCGCTGGCACATATTAATCCGCAGGAAAAAGTATCCATTGTGCTTCATGGAGAAACGTCGGAAGTCTCTAGTCAAAGAGCACATATTGATCCCCAGCCGACCCATCGACAGATTGAAGTAGTGTCCGGATTGAAAAGGAAGACCATTTCAGTGGCGATATCGGACCCATAAATAACATTGTAGAACCGGGCGTTCTCCCTCGTTCATTCTCAAGATTTGCGGCCGATGTATCAGGCCGCTTTTTTTAATTTTCTTATTCGCTTTGCATTATGCAAATGCCTTGTGCAAAACGCCAAGTCGTTTATTTAATGATTCTTATCTTTCTGATTTTTAACCATAAAAATGATTTCACAATGTGGCACGCAACCTGCTATTCCCATGGAAGATGAGAACAACCAATAATTTCGGAGCTGTATAAAGTGAGGAGTCGTCACATGATGAAGCTCGGCTGTTTATGCCTAATGCTCTTTAGTGCCGGATGCGGACATTTTCATCCCGCCTTAGTTGACCTTCCGGAACAGACCCGGATTGAGGTTACCCAAGCCCGAAACATCGCGACTCACAGAGTCCTGGCGCAAGATATTGACTATCCGGATCGGGGTGGTATGGGGCAGCCTGTAATGGCCCGTCAATGGGTTGCTCCTGGATGTCGGCTTCAGTTCTATACGTTGAACCATAGCCGGGCGATGGATCACGAACCACCACTGCAACGGTATCTCAATGATGGGATAGGTCCTGAAGTCGGTTACCTGTCGACCTATCAACGCCACGTTATTCGTTCCACCTTTGAACCTGGGACGTCCATGCTTTCAGAAGCCCTGAAAGCAGATCTGGAATGGTTCGCTCAATCGCTCAAAGCTAACGCGGTTCTACCTCATGTTGTTGTTATTGGTCACGCCAGCAGCAGGGGTTCGGAAGGCTTTAACAGCGCACTTTCTGAAGACAGGGCTCTCAATACAACTCGTTACCTGATCCTGAACGGTATCTCTCCGGAGCACATCCATGTTGTTGCTGCGGGTGAGTCAATTCCACCGGCCTATGACCACCCGGTTGCGTTGCATGAACGTAGTCGCCGGGTTGAACTCGCTACCTTTATTCGCGCTCCTGAACCCAGGGGAGGCAAGTCGGATTGTCGCTCTCAATATAACAGTACGGTTTCCATCGCTAACTCAAGGGACGCATCATGAAAAAACCGCCAGTTTTCGCTGCCTGGCCCGGACTTCTGCTCTTGGCGCTGGCTTTGGTGTCGGTGTCCGCACAGGGCCGCCTTGTCTATCTTGAAGATGCGACTGGTCGCCATGCGTCGGAGAATCGATCCCTTATCCAATGGACCCATTCCCGGCTTGTATTCGATAGGGAAATTGAGCGGGTTGCCGTGGGCCAGACTAAAACCCTCGAAGTCGAGGTGCTGGGAGGCAGGGAGCTGCTTCTTTTGGCCAAAGAGGTTGGGCGAACCACGTTGATCGTATGGTATCAGGGTGGCGAGACTGAAACGTTCCTGTTCAGTGTAACGGAAGACCTGTCAGTACTGAGAGGCGCTCTCAGGGACATTCACCCGGATATCCGGCTTGAACTTGCACCGGACCGTCCTGCTCTGACACTGCGTGGTCGAGTACCCAGTGTCGATTTCAAGATTGCTGCTGAGGCTGCAGCCACTCACTATCTTGGCGCCCGTACGGACTCCAGGCGCCAGCATGGTCGACTGCCGGGAGTTGGCGGGCAGACACTGGATAATAACCCGCTTCACATTCTAAGCCAGGTACAACAGTCACCGGGTGATGCCTTCCGGCTGAATGCGGAACATCTTTCTCAAAACAGCCGGGTTGCGATTATCAATCTGATTCAGATAGAAGAGCTCCCTGCCACCTTCGAAGCAAAGATCCTCGAGGCTATCAGGCCAATGGGGGCTGGTAATGTGAATATCCGCCGGGTGGTGCGTGGTGTGGTGCCCGATGATGCGCAGGACACGTTCATTCTGGAAGGAGAAGTCCGTGACCAGGTAACGCTCACGCGCGTACTCAATGTTGCCTCGAAGCTGCTCCTGAATACCAGGGATGGTGCCGCGGCCAACGGAGCACTGGTTGCACTGACTGATGAGGCTGGAGGGCTTATAGGGACAGGTGGAGGCAGTGTTTCCAGCTTGTCCAGTACGTTCGGTACTGGTCTGGGTTCCTCTGCCGGAGGCGGCCAGGGCAATCGGATCAAGTCGAACGTAGGGCGATCAAAGTTGATTTCAGTGGGTAATGGCCGTTTGTTGTCGGTCATTGAAGTCGGGGATTTACCGCAGGTGCGGGTTGCCGTTCAGATACACGAAATCAATCGTAACCGCATGTTTCGCTGGAGGCCTGATTTATCGCTGGTGACTGAGGGCTATAACACCAACGGACTGTTCTCGCTTGGTGGCTTATCTTCTCGCGCCGCTGATAGTTCGATGGTCGAAAATGCTCTCCAGATTCTGGGTGGCACCTTGACCAACAATCTGCAAGTCGGTGGAAGTGATGCAGCATTTGATCTGTTGTTTTCACTGATGGAACAGGATGGTATCTCCAGAACGTTGTCACGCCCCAACCTGACGGTGATGGCGGGAGAATCCGCAGTATTCAGTGTGGGTGGCGAAGTGCCGGTGCCAACGGCATTTGCTCCTAGCGGCCTGAAGTCTGGCGATGAGGTGGCGGCCAATACCCCGGGTGTCTTTAGTGGCACATCGTTCAAGTCTTTTGGTGTTGAACTCAGTGTGCGTGCCATGGTGGATGAAGACGACCGCATTACGCTTGACATTAATCCGACGATTTCCGCGCCTGATACCTTACTGACGCAGCAAATCAGCCAGAGCACAGGCAGCAGTTTGAATTCCACCGCTTTCAACACGCGCAGTATTCACACCACCACCCGTTTGAATGACGGTCAGCCATTGATTCTGGGTGGCCTGATATATCGAGAACAATCGGCCCAGAACGATCACACCCCCGGCTTGCAGGATATACCACTGATTGGCCATCTCGCCGAAGCGACGTCAAAAAGTGAGCAGGACCGTGAACTGGTCATCGTGGTTACACCGACACTGATTCGGGAACCGAACGGGCTGATTCATCAATGGGCCTTCCCCGCGGTCACTGATATCGCTGATCGAACACTATCGTTGTCTTCGCATGGTTACCAGGAGAACTGACACCATGAAAAACGTATCGATATTGATCTTGCTATTGGTGACGTTGGCTGGCTGTGCAGCGCAGCCGCAAAAATACGTTACCGATGTGGTGGACCCAGGGCTGGAGGTGGATCGCCTGCTGGGACTGTATCTGGAAAACATGAGCAAAGGCCGGTCGTGTACTGGTGATCTGGGCAACGACTCCTTTCAGGAATGTGATGGAGTCCTTCGTCGCCTTTCCCAGATCTACGTGGCTTATCCCGACAATGAACGGGTGAATATGGCGATGGCTATCGTGAGCTATCAGTCGGGGCAGGTTGAGAAGGCACGTTTTGTTCTCGACCAGTTGCTGGCGAAAGGTCTTCCACGTCCAGAGGCCGCCGTGTTAAGAGCGAGAATTGCGCTGGAAGAGGGCAGTGTCAATCGTGCCGGGACCCTGTTGGAGGTACAGATACGCCAGAATCCAATGCACTTCGAGCTGCATGAAATGCTTGCGGCCACCCATTATGCAAATCGGAAATTCCCGGAAAGCATGACCAGTCTTGCGTTGGCAGAGCGGCTGGGAGCACCTGAATGGCGTATTGCTTACCACCGGGGGCTGATATTCGAAGCGAGAAAGAACCAACCGGCCGCCTGTGAGCAATACGTGACGTCGTACAGCCGAAATCGTGATTTTCACGCCCCCAGGGGGCGGCTGATGGCTCTTGCCGGGCACAAGGTTTGTTTTGAGCTGGCAGCCTTTGTAGAAGGAGACGCCTGATGCATCAAAGCACCGTTATGACGGATGATTTGGTGATCCGGCTCAGGCAGCACCTTCATCAACGGCTTATCGCTTCCGTTGAATCAGAGCCTCTGGTAATTGGCAATCCGGAACGGCTTAAAAAGCGGTTGTGGCATTTGCTGGAGTCGATCAAGACCGCTACCGGCCTGCGACTGAGCTCCGAACAGGGTGACGTTATCTGTACAGAGGTCGCTAACGAGGTCATCGGTTTTGGCCCGTTGGCCAAACTTATGGCGGATCCGGACGTAACCGACATTCTGGTAAATGGTGCTGATGCCATCTGGGTAGATCGCTCTGGGCAGCTTGAGCTGACTGACGTCCAATTCGATAATGAGGCGCACGTTCGAAGGTTTGTTGACCGTTATGTGGGAGCCGAAGGTAAGCACCTTGATTCCACAACCCCGACTGTAGATACCCGCCTCCCGGATGGCAGCCGCATGAATATTGTGATTCCGCCCCTGAGCCGCACAGGAACGATTGTCAGTATTCGCCGCTTTCGGCCGTCCCATTCATCGGTGGATGATCTGATCCAGTCAGGCATGTTGTCTCGGGAGATGGCAGACCTCTTGATTCTTGCTGTAAAAGCCAGGGTCAATATTGTGTTTGCAGGTGGCGCTGGGGCAGGTAAAACGACGTTACTGAACGCTGTTTCGGAGTTCATTCCTGATAACGAGCGGATCATAACCATCGAGGAATCGTCGGAGCTCGCGTTGAGGCACCAGCATGTCATTACGTTGGAAGGTCGCCAGGGGAACAGCGAGGGCCGCGGTAAAGTCGATCTCAGACTGCTGGTACGGAACGCCCTGCGTATGCGAGCTGATCGGATCATTATCGGGGAAGTCAGGGGCGATGAGGTATTCGACATGCTCCAGGCCATGAACGTTGGTCATGACGGAAGCCTGACCACCATACACGCCAACAACCCCTATCAAGTACTGAGGCGAATGGAAACGCTTGCCATGCTTGCCGATGGCCAGATTGCCAGAGAGACCGTTCGTAATCTGATCGAATCGGCGGTCCAGATCGTTGTACAGATTTCCCGAACAGCGGATGGCCATCGTCATGTGACGAGCATCTGTGAAGTCGGGGCGGGCGAGACGGGGTATCAGTTGACCGAGCTTTTCTGCACAGGGCGGGATGTTGAATCTTGTCAGAGTGATACCGGTCGCCGGCAATTCGTGTTCGAGGCAGGCTCAGTCCGACCTGGCTTTTTCGAAGGTATTTGGGAGAAGGGGTTGGAGGTACCAGCGTCTTTGAATACTCTCTGGCCTGTCCGGGAGTCGGAATCATGCTGAATGTTCTGGGAATTGTGGTGTCCGTGATTGCGTTTCTATGTTCCGCCCGCCTGGTTTATGTAAATCTCGTCAAGGAAGATCGTGTTGGTTCTGTGGATTTTGATAGGTTTGCCAGGGTTCGCCTCTCACCGTTGCGAAGGGTACTCAAAGTACTCGAGATCAATTTGGAGCCATTGTTCTTTATCGCAGGTATCGTACTGACGGGGACGGCTGTCTCTCTTGCATTCTCGACAGTATTCCCCGAACACCCGGGGCTTTCTGCGTTGGCCGGTATCAGCTTCCTGCCGGTATCCTATTTCATTCTCAAGGATCTGCTTCTATGGCGGGCCCAGCGATTTGAGCATGCCCTGGTGGATGTGCTGGACCTTATGACGGCCCTCAGTGCCAGTGGGGCGTCACCTTTGTATGCCCTGGATACTGCGTCGAAAGGCTCTCCAAAGTTCGTAAGTAAGCCCCTACTGGACATTGTCTCTCGCCTGAAACTGGGGGATACCGTTGAAAACGCAACGAGACCGGTATTGCATGCCTATCGAAGTGAAGGGGTTCGCCTGTTCATCATGGCGCTCAGATCCAGGTGGCATGACGGGCCGCATTTTGAGTCGCTGTTACGGGCCCTGTCCTCAACCCTCCGCCAGCGCCGCCGATTTATGGTCCAGATGCGGGGTCAGTTGTCAGGTGCCCGGTATGCCTTGCTTTTCGCAGCCGGTTTTCCATATCTGCTGATTCCGTTTTTTATGTGGAAGGAACCGGACTGGTTACTGCCTCTTACAGAGGCTTCAGCGGGCCCAACCGTCCTTTATACGGCGATACTTTGCCAGATTGGCGGGTTGCTTTGGATGCGAACCATCATGAGGAAGCAGGCATGGTGACGTCACTGCTTATCGATATCGGTCTTTGTATTGGTGTTCTATGCGGGATGGGGGGCGTTTATCTTCTCAGCCGTACCGAGCTTCGCCCAGATGCTGATGCAATATTAAGATCTTCGGGGGAGTATCGATGGCTCTATCCCGCGAAGCTAATGAGGCACGCCGGGATTATGCCGGCGGATTTCAGGTTTGTGTACTGGCCACTGAAAATATCCCTGGCGGTAACAATGCCCCTGGTACTCGCGGAGTTAAACACCGAAGCGCCGGTCTGGACATTGCTGTTGAGCTCTCTCAGTGCCTTCTTCACCCTGGATTTTCTTTTGTGGCAACGTCGTAAGCAGCGCCGCCAAACTCTTCAGGGCAACCTCAGTTTCTTTGTCGATCTGGTGAATGCGTACTTGCACTCTGGTGCTTCCATGGCGCGCGCCTTTGAATTGGCGGGGGAATTCGGTTTCGAGCGACGACACCCTTTGGCAATGGAAGTGCAGTTGGTCGCGATGGAGATACGAGCAGGGGAATCTTACGCCAAGGCATTTGAGCGCCTGTATCTCAGAACAGGCGTGCGAGAACTTCAACGGTTGGCCGCGGTGGTTACGGTAGGGCGCCAGGCAGGTGCTGCAATGACCGACACCCTCGCCCAGCAGTCCGACGTTATAAGGGACCGCCAGGATGAACTGAATCGAAAACTTATAAGCCAGAAGAGCATACTGCTTCTGTTTGCCATGATGGTCGTGGGCCTCCCTGTGTTTACGGTTATTGTGATCTTTCCGGCAATGATAAAGCTGGCTGAAATCTTTCAGTTGCTTAAAGGCATTCTTTAGTGGATTGCATGCATTCAGGAGTGTCTTCTCATGACTGGAACCAATAAGACGCGTCCATCTTTGACGCTTTCGAATCAGAAAGGCTTTGTGGTGACGGTTGAACTGATTCTGATCATAACGATACTTGTGCTGGGCTCGCTGGTGGGACTTATTGCCATCCGTGATGCGCTGTTCAAGCACTATGTGAACAAGCAATCGACGGAGGCGATTGTTGCCGATGCAACTGGAAAGCTGTTGGGCAAGGCTGTTGACTTCGACGAACACGACGCCCCCCGTATTTTCCTGTTTGACCGGACCCTGGGTGATGGCCAGACCCGACGGACCTTGATTGGAGTGCGGGATGATCGCTTCACTTCCAGGGAGGCGATTTATTACTCGCAACAGAACTGCAGCGGCACGCCCTGTATCAAGACAACCAGTGACGAGACTACAGATAGCGTGGGTGCTGATGCTCAGGCGGGATCTGGAAACGTCAGCTACTTCAACGCATTGCAGGGCTTTCCAAATTACGCCGTCGGGCGGGGCAGCGACGGGCTACCGGGTGCATTGTTTCGGGAAACGACCGAGGTATGCCCAGTCGACATTCAATCCCGCTGGGTATCGCAAAAGGTGGTTGCTGGCGAGCCTTGCGAGGCATTCAATGTCGATAATCAACCCACAGACCCCGCATACGCTGGTTGTCTGGCCAACTCAGTCGAGTCGTGCGAGTGTCCTGGCAGTTATGAAGACGAGTCTGATGTGCTGGATAATTATGTGCCGGAAATTGAGCGCTCGCTGAAACAAACGGTTGCTCAGGTCAATGCCAGGATTGGTCCAGCTCGATCGCTGGAGGTCCCATCTGATTTTACAGTTGGAACGCTCTGTTGCCGGGAGGCCTATGATCTGGACCCCGAAGGCCTGGTGGATGCGGTTGTGTTTGTTGCCACGGAGAAACTGATTGAAGAGCAACTCGATCTGAGCGATAGCCCTCTGGTTGAAGAAGCTGTGCTGGCAGTAATAGCCCCTCTTGAAGGAGACATAAACTGCACTTCCTTCATAGAGTTTCGGGCGGCTGAATCGGTGCCGGCTGCCGATAATTCTGCAGAGAATGCGCTGGAGCAATTTGAAGCGCCATTCTGGGTAAACGCGCCGAGTGGGCAGGCAGAGGAGGAGTGGTTTTCTACCGAGCCAACAGGTAGTGAAGGGCGTTGAACTATACTTTCCCGGCTTGGAAATGAAAAAGGCCAGTTCGAAGAACTGGCCTTTTTCATTTCCGTAATTGGTCGGGACGGTAGGATTTGAACCTACGACCCCTTGCACCCCATAAAGGTTCATAGCCATCCAATAGGGTCTAATCCAATCTAGCATAAAAACCTTTACCCCTGATTTAATTGATTTTTCCGTTTTGTGTTTTCCAACGGAATCCAATACCATCCAGTTTAAGCGATCGAGAAACGGTGACCAAACGGTGACGAGAATCCGGCCTTAATTGAGTGGGTGGTAATGGGAACGATTACAGACAAGCAAATGAACTCTAAGCCAGCGAAATCGGTCTGGTTGACTGAGGATGCTCCGAGGGGGTGTGGGCGTTTTATGGCTCGCATAATGAAAAGCGGAGACAGGCTGTTTTACTTCCGATATACAAATTCCCAGGGTGAACGGGTTTTCCTCCCAGTCGGCAATTACGACCAGTCCGGTAAAGATGGCTTAACTCTGCGAGAGGCGAGAACGAAGGCAGGTGAGCTATCTCGCTTATATCAGACTGGCATTCGGGATTTGAGGGAGTATCAAGAAGCGGAGGAGGATGCACGTAAGGCCACACATGAGGCAGAGATGGCCAGGCTGCGGGCTGAGCGAGAGGCTGCAGAAGCAGAAAAAGCACGCCAGGCCGCCCGTAAGACGGTGAAGGAGCTTTTCGAGCATTGGGCGGATATTGATCTGAAGAATCGGAAAGATTGCGGTGCAGAGGTTCGTCGGCTTTTTGAGAAGGACGTGCTTCCTAAGATTGGCCAGCTTGCGGTTGAAGATGTCAAAAAAGGCCATGTCACAGAGGTCGTTGATGCGCAGCTGAATCGGGGTGTGACCCGCATGGCGAAGCTAACGCTGAGCCTAATCCGGCAGATGTTTCGTTTTGCAGTCGACCGGGATTTGATCGAGTACGACCCCACAGCCAGTATCCGGAAGTCAAAAATTGGCGGCAAAGACGTTGAACGCGACAGGGTATTGAGTGAGGATGAAATAAAGGAACTCGCCAACCAGATACCGGATGCCCAAATGCTACCCTCTACGTCAATCGCAATCTGGATTATGCTGGCTACCTGCTGCCGGATCGGTGAGTTGATCAGGACAAGGTGGATTGATGTCGATGTGGAGCAGGGCATTTGGAAAATCCCTGCAGAGAATAGCAAGAACGGAAAGCCTCACGAAATTGCCCTTTCCAGCTTTGCTATCGCTTGGTTCAGAGATTTAATAAAACTGACTGGAGATTCTCAGTGGTGTTATCCCAACTCAATGGATTCTGCTCCAGTCTGTCCGAAATCTATCACTAAGCAAATCCGGGATCGTCAGTTACCCGTTGGGAAAGAGCCGAATAAGGGTAGGAGTTCGAAAGGGCAAGCTTTGATATTAGCCGGTGGCAAGTGGACGCCTCATGATCTTCGCCGGACAGGAGCCACGATAATGACTGCCCAGGGAGTTATACCCGAGGTGGCTGAGCGTTGCCTTAACCATACCGAAGAGAACAAGGTAAAGAGAGTGTACCAGCGTCACAGCTATGGTCCTGAAAAGAGAGAAGCGTGGGATCTTTTGGGCGTGTACCTTCGAAAACTTTTCCACACTGGCATCGGCTAAACGGTATTTCTCGTGAGTAATGACCAAAAAAAGTTAATCAGACTGCAGTCCATATCGTTAGATAAAGATGAACATCGTAAGCCTCTCCAGGAACTCTACTTAAAGACGGGGAAAAGGATATGGTGCATAGTCCCACCCTCCCAAGAAGTTTTTCTTCAAGAATCCACGGTGGACCGTTATGGTATAGAAAGCGGAAGGTCCTATTTTCGATTCTCAAAAACTAATTTGGTTATTTATTTGACACTCGACGAATCAAGACAGCTTATCTCTTGGGGCGCCTGCGATGTACATGAAATAATTGATTTGTTTCAGATAGATGAGGATCTTAATATACGTCGAAAGACTATCAAAGAGGTTGTTCTCTTCGTAAATCCAATTAATAAAATATTTAAAAGGGATAGTAATATAGGAAGATTTAGTGCTAACCCATTTATTCGAATGCACAGTAAGAGGCATAAATTTGTTGGTGGCTTATCGAAAAATATTGAAGGTGACTGCCTTTTAAAAAGAGATATGGAAGCGGTAAGCATTGCTATCAATCTAGATCATGTATTAATTGAAAAATCTGATCTCGATACCTATATAAAAGAATTACAAAAGACTGATCCTGAGTATATCAGACCCTCAACTATACTGTGGATGGGGTTGGGGATTCGTATAGTAAATAAAGTAGCCGAAGTAGTAGCATTAGATATCAAGAATGGGGAAAATCACGATAGTGACTCAATAAGATCAGAAATAAAAAATTATTATCAAAAATATTCTGGATTGGAACCATTCTCGCCTCAAAAACTTAATGATATCGTTAAAATAATTTCTGACGACGCAATTGTTTTTGCAAAGGGTTTTATAAGGCTATACAGCAGTAAATTAACGATGACTTTGTTAGATGTAGTGAATTTTTTGGCGCGATTCGATTATGAAAGTCAGACCTTTATTCAGTGTCGGAGTAGCTCGAGAAATCTTTCAGGTGATCCAAGGGGGCAGCTTCAAAGATTTGAAAATGAGAAAGTGGAAGATGTGAAAGAGCGATTATTACCCCATAGCGTCGATAATAGTAAAATGCTGGTTGAACTTTCAAAAAAGTCTAAGTGTATTTACTTTGCAAAAAGATCGAGAAATGCACATAACCATGCCAAATGGATTGAAGATGAGCTTGAGTCTTTAGGTTACAAGTCAGTATGGCATCTTTCGAAGACAATAAGTCAGCTGATCAGAATAAAAGAAAAGAAGTAAATTATTTATCTAAGGATCTTCCTTGGTCTCCCCATATTTTTCTTTGGCTGAGGCATATTACCTCGAAAAAACGTTCGATTGTCACCAATTACTGCTTGTAAAGAATAGTCCGTCTTTGCCAAATAGCGGGCTGCCAACTTGAGATTGGAAATTTTAACAGTATTCCAGTGATCTACACGTCCGACACCATAGTACTTATATCCGTATGGGTCCTTTGCATTACAGTTGTGGTAACCGCCTCTACCATTTGTTATTTTATTCTTCCAGTGTTCACCGATTAGTTGAGCAATTCTTATGTCCCTCTGGTATTTTGAGCCATCATAGATTAGCAGTACGTGGAAATGAAACCCTCTGTAATGCCCGTGTTCAAGAGAACCGACGAAGCCGGCTGGATTCGGTATGGATTTAGATTCATTCAGGTCTCGTCTGAATTGACCCCAGAACATTGTCATATCGGCTAGCAAATCTCTAGTGAAGTTTACCTGTTGTGGTTCGAGCCTTAAATGAAGATCTAGTCTTATGATTGTTAGCCTGGCATGAATGTTAATAAATGCATCGATGTAATTCTCTAAGCTTGACTCTCGTTTATTTTGAGACTTTCTCATTGATTTGGTGATTTCCTTGATGTTGGGCGTAGACATGTAGTCTATTAAAGAATTTTCGAATCTCATGTATGTCTCGTTCGATCTAATGTTGCCATTAAATAATTCTTTAATGTCTGAGAAAAGTAGTAAAGGCGATAGTGTTATCGATTTTGCCCAGAAGAACGCTGAAACATAAGGATTGGTTGAATAAAGTGGTGCTGTATCGGAAAAATAGTCTTCTGGTATAGATAAAAGTCGAATTATATTTAGCTTTGAATGGTTGTGTTTATTTTTTGGTATACCACCACATATCTTTATTGACAACGCCTCTATCGATTCTAGATCTTTTATGTTATCAAT
This sequence comes from Marinobacter sp. B-12, assembly GCF_056857915.1. Taxonomy (NCBI): domain Bacteria; kingdom Pseudomonadati; phylum Pseudomonadota; class Gammaproteobacteria; order Pseudomonadales; family Marinobacteraceae; genus Marinobacter; species Marinobacter sp. B-12. The sequence continues at coordinate 24,308 of NZ_JBSXOB010000046.1, forward strand.
GGATTCGTGAATATATTCAATATTTAGGTTCATTGTAGGTTCCTGCTGTCTATCTCATACCACATTCATCTGATACTGGTTTATAACGTATTGCAATATCTTCCTTTGATTGTACTGGTATATATTCATCATGCTTACCTATAATAGAATAAGTACCAGAACTAAAGCGATTGGTTTTACTTAGTAGGGGCCTGAAAATATTGGTTTTCAGGCCGTTAAGTTAGTGTCCTATACTATGGGCTCAGTTGCGGCATTGTATCGATGTAAGTGGTTTTACCATCGTTGACGACTTTTACGCTTCCATTGAATAAAAGGTATTCGAGAGCGTTTCTAAACCGTCCAGGTTGTCTGATAGCTGAAGGAGCATATTGCCTTGCATGCCGTTTCGAGATGTATTGTCGGTTCTGGCTCCTGGCATTGGCCGTGAGCCAGTCATAGAGGATCATGGAGTCGACAATATGTTGAGGTGTTGAGTCGAAAACCATCATGTACTCCTTCGAAAAGAAAACGCATATGTGAATTGCTGTATTTAGTGTCTCAAGGCTGATTTCTCCATGTTCTTTATTGAATACATGCAGTATTCCGGCTACTCGGGCGATGTTCTCCATAAGCTTTGAGGCATGGTCAGTTGCGTTATGGTAGAGCCCGCCTGGCTGCATATACCTTTCAATTTCGTTAGCTGTATTGATGAATAGATCATGTGCAGGGGGTTCGAACTTTAGCGTGTGCTTCATGTTTACGGTTTACCTCAGCGGTTTGCACTTTTTTTGATAAGCTTTCTCATCCGGTCCATAAATGGCGCCGGATCAAAGCTATACCCTTCGTTAGGTAATATCTCTCGGTAGCCAATGGTGGATAAGGGGCCACAGACAAGCATTCTTGCCCAAAGACCTGAGGCCTTGGCTAAATCAGATTTTCGTTGACGGTATTCCTGGAAGGGGCCCGGTTGAATGGATATGAGCAAGGCCAGCCGTTGGTCCTGTAGCAGAAATGACTCTGATGTTTTCCGTGCGACTTTCAATGGCATGTTGCTCCAGCTGGAGTTCAGCATTGATAGTCCAGGGGTAACCAAGCGATTGAGAGTCCCAGTGCCTTCATCAGCAGACACGCATACATTTTTGGTATTTTGATGCATCCCCTGGACTAATGCCGGGTAGGTTGTGTCGTCATATAAAAGTTGAAATAGTTTTGGTTTTTTAGGCTTAGCTTGAAGATGTGCGTCAAGAAGCGCTTGCGCTTTTTCGATCGTGGATTTACTCATCAGTTGGTCCTTCTGCCAGAATCTGGTTGATGTTCTGTTCAATTGTCTTGCTGAGCTTCTTCTGGAGTTCTTTTTGGTGAATTTCCCAGATATGAATGTCACGTTCCCACTGGCGCAATTGCCTCTGATACTCTTGCTCGGCAGCGATGTCAGCATTGCGAATTGGCTTGAAGAAATAGTTGATTAGGCTGGATTTCCTTTCACCAGAATCCGCAATTAAAAGCCCGAATAAGGAAAGGGATGTAATACCTCCTGCTGGGCGTTCAACATTGCATAAAGGCTGTGTCACTGTGGATGCGGCAATTAGGGCGGTGAGCAATGTAGTAGCGTAAGGCGCCTTGATTTTTTCGCCAGCATCGCAGATGGCTTCACCGAGCAGTCCTAATTGCAACGGGTCTGGTAGCCCGGTGTACCGATCAAATAGGTTTGGTTGGCTGTGCCACCTTGTTGGAAATGGTCTATTCTGTTGCACTGATAATCTCCTCAATCCCGGACATTTGTTGATTTCGTGACTTCTCAATCTGAAGTTCCATCCAGTCGTCGAGCTCATACTCGATCCAAGCCACTGCGCCACCCCCGATCCTAATTTGCTGCGGGAAATCTGCGTCGAAGTACTTTGAGCCTTTCTTGAGTCGGTTGTAGATTGATGCGCGAGACAATCCAGTTTTTTCCATCACGGTTCTTAGCCGGATGAAACGGATTTTTTGCTTAGGTGTGTCTTTCATGGTTTGCCTCCTCATCAATCTGAGTAAAGGCTAAACCTGCATCGGGTTGCGACGCTCTTTTATGCCGGGAATATTCCGGAATATCCCTAGACTCAGATTAACTTTCAGGCGGGATAGGCCTGAACCACTGCTACTTCTGCTACGCGTAGCGGACGTAGCAGCTAATTCGGCTACTCCAAAAGATTTCAAACCTATATCACCCCGGTGAACAAAGGCGCTGACCGTGCCTTCTCTCCCAATTCACAGAGGTGATTTCCGATGTCCGAACAATGTCCTAACTGCCTGTCCATTCGGATTGGCAAGAACAACTACGGCAAGAAAACGGCCGGCGTGGTCGGCGCGTCTGCTGGTACTTATGGCGGCTACGCGGCTGCAACAGCTGGAGCTCAAGCGGGTGCGTCCCTTGGGGTTGTTGCTGGCCCGGTAGGCGCAGCTGTAGGTGGTATCGGTGGTGCTCTAATCGGTGCGTTGCTGGGTGGCGCTACCGGTGCATCTGCTGGCGTGATTCTGGGCGATGTCTTGGATGACCGAGTTCTCGACAACTACCACTGTCTTGAATGCGGCTATTCCTTCAGTACTGATTCTGACTCTCACGACGACATCCGTTAATTCCCCTCGCACATTTCAAAGGAGAACAACCATGGCTCATCTTATCGAGCAAATGGCCTACGTTGGCCAAACCCCTTGGCATGGCCTGGGGAGCGAACTGACTTCAAATCAGCCCTTGGAAGTTTGGGCCAAACAGGCTGGCTTGGATTGGCAGATTGAAGAAAGCCCGGTGCGCTTCGTCACCAATGCCGGTGGCCCTCTCGGAGAGATTTTGGCTTATCCGGATAGCAAGGTGCTGTATCGTTCGGATACCAAAGCTCCCCTGTCTGTTGTTGGCAACCGGTTCAAGGTCGTTCAGCCAGAAGAGATTCTGGAGTTCTACCGGGATCTGACTGAAGTCTCTGGTTTTGAGCTGGAAACAGCAGGTGTTTTGAAAGGTGGTCGAAAAATGTGGGCACTGGCGCGTACCGGTCAATTTGGTGTGCTGAAGGGCAACGACCAAACCAATGGCTACGTGCTGCTAGCCACAGCTTGTGACGGCACTATGGCAACGACGGCTCAATTCACCAGTATTCGCGTGGTGTGCAACAACACTCTTGCGGTTGCGCTGAAAGATGCCACGGCTACGGCAGTTAGGGTAAAACACAACACGGCTTTCGATGCGGATCTTGTGAAGAAGCAGCTAGGCATATCGGTTACCGCCTGGGATGACTTTATGTATCGTCTCAAAACGCTGAGCGAGCGCAAGGTCAAAACTACGGAAGCACGAAACTACTTCCTGAAAGTGTTTACGGAGGATGTGAAGGAGGGCGTGGGCAAAACCAACGAACGATCCATGGCCCGCGCACTCGCGCTTTATGAAGGTGAGGGCATGGGTGCCGCTTTGGCGTCGTCGGATGGCACGGCTTATGGAATACTGAGTGCGGTCACTGAATTTATCGACCACCACCGCAGAGCCAAAACCATAGATCACCGGGTAGATTCTGCCTGGTTTGGAACCGGCGCCGCCGTTAAGAACCGGGCGCTAGAGCAGGCCATGTCACTTGTGGCTTAACACCGCTTACTAAAACCAAAACGTCATAAAGCCCCGCTTGAGCCTATTGCTCTTGCGGGGCTTTTTTATGTCTGGAGGAAACATCATGGGCATGAGTGCAAAAGCAATTCAAAAGCAGCGCCCAGCTTTGCGGCTGGTCTCCACTAAGGATCTCAGCCGAGACGAATGGCTGAAGGTGCGCAAAAAGGGTATTGGCAGTAGCGATGCCTCTGCAGCCATTGGCATGAACCCATATCAATCCCAGCTTGAGCTGTGGATGGTGAAAACCGGGCGGGATGCGAGCTTACCAAAGCCGGATTCAGGCAATCCCAGCTCACCGGTGTATTGGGGCCATGTTCTGGAGCCAATCGTAGCTGAGCAATACAGCCAGCAGACAGGCCGCAAAGTGCGCCGAGTGAATGCGGTGCTGCAGCATTCTGATCCCGACAAGCATTGGATGCTGGCGAACCTCGATTACTCCGTAGCAGCCGATGACGAAGTGCAAATCCTTGAGTGTAAAACGGCAGGAGAGTTTGGGTCACGCTTATGGAAGGAAGGTGTACCCGACTATATCCAGTGCCAGGTGCAGCATCAGTTGGCGGTGACCGGTAAGCAGGCAGCGGACGTGTGCGTTCTGTTGTGTGGTCAGGAGTTGAAGATCTACCGCGTTGAACGGAACGACGAGCTTATCGAGGCACTGTATGTGCTGGAGCGCCAGTTCTGGGATTTCGTGGAAACGGACACGCCGCCACCCGTTGACGGTACCGATTCTGCCGAACGTGCCTTACGCCACCTGTACCCGGTAGACCGAGGGGAGACCTTGGACTTCAGCCAAAGTAAGGAACTGTCGGATGCGTTCGACGAGCTATTGGCCATCCGCTCGGAAATGGAAAGCCTCAAATCCACTGAATCCCAGCTGAAACAGCGAATCGAGAGTCAGATGGGCGAAGCCTCAAAGGCAACATTCCCCAGTGGCAGCGTGAGCTGGAAGCGGAGCAAGGATTCCGTGGGGCTCAACGTGAAGCAACTGCTGAAGGATCAGCCAGAGCTTCTGGATCAATACCCACTCACCAAGCCGGGCAGTCGGCGGTTTCTCATTCAAGCATAAAACCCCATTGGCCATGCGGGCGTGACGAGTGCCCCGTGGCCCTTTTTCAGGAGAGACATCATGATTAAAGGCTTAGCGATTACGCCGCCCGTGTTGGGGCGCATCAGTATCGGTCGGGTAATTGAGAAGAACGGCATCCGCTTGCCACAAAAAGACAATCAATTCACCATCACCTCGCAGATCCAGGAGAAAGATGGATGGGTGCTGCATCCCATGGACGAAGAGCTGAGAAAGAATGCGCCAAACGGCAAGTTGCGCACCATTCCGGTACGCATGTTGTTCAACGAGGCGGATCTCAACCTGCGGGCTGAGTACACCATGTTCGACCGCAAAAACGGGCGGCCCATGTGTGTCGGTAATGGCGACACCTGTAAGCGTCTGACGCAATCAGGAGTCCAGTCGTTGCCATGCCCGGGGCCAACGTTGTGTGAGTTCGGTAAAGGTGGTCTGTGCAAGCCGTATGGCCGCCTGAACGTGAAGGTCGGTGATGACGATGATCTCGGTACCTTCATCTTCCGCACGACCGGTTACAACAGTATCCGGACGCTTGCCGCCAGGCTGAGCTATTACCGGGCCGTCTCTGGTGGTCTATTGGCGTACATGCCGCTGGAATTGAAGCTGCGAGGCAAAAGCACGACGCAGAGCCATCGAACGCCAATCTACTACGTGGATTTGGTGATCAAAGACGGGATGTCATTGCAAGAAGCGGTGGCCGAGGCAAGGGAAAAAGCCAGGCAGATGAAGGAGGAGGGCGTTGATCAGGCTGCGTTGGATGCTGCGGCTGCAAAGGGGTTCGGCAATGCGCTGTTTGAATATGATGAAGGTGAGATGAGTCAGGTGGTTGAGGAGTTTTATCCAGTGACTAAAGATGCAGACAAGGGGCTAGTAGACGGTTCCTCTGTCGTATCGAAGCTAAAAAGGGGCCTCGAACCTGCCACGTCAGCTTCCGGATGAAATTAAACGAGTGGTCCTACATTGGCCACTCATCTGGTCGCTGCATGGTAACCGTCCGGCTAACCCATCTTGAGCCCGATGCCGAAGCCTTCAAGATAGTGTCCACTTATTCTTTAGTGGACACTATCTATGAACAACGTAAGCGCAACCCGCCCTTACCGAAAACGTCGCTGGCACGCTCCGGAATTTAAAGCTCGGCTGGTGGCCGAGTGCCATAGCCCTGGTGCGTCTGTTTCTCGTATTGCCCTGTATAACGATCTTAACGCCAACCAGCTTCGGCGCTGGATCAGAGAGTCGAAGCAAGTAGAGGGAAGCCAACCCCCAGCCTTTGTACCGTTTCGTTTGCCGGCTGCGGGCGGGCATACGACGAAGCCGGCTGATAAGGGTCACACCATCCGCATCGAGATTCCACGAGCCGGCGGCTCGGTTGTGGTGGAGTGGCCCGTCGATCAAGCTCATCAATGCGCGGCGTTTCTACGCGAGCTGATGCCATGATCCGCATTGACGAGATTTGGCTGGCCACCGAACCCTTGAATATGCGGGCCGGGCCAGATACGGCGCTGGCGCGTGTCGTCCATGTGTTCGGTTCAGCCCGACCTCATTGTGCGTACCTGTTTGCCAATAAACGGGGCAACCGAATGAAAGTGTTGATCCATGATGGCTTAGGCATCTGGCTCTGTGCCCGTCGGTTGAATCGTGGCAAGTTCCACTGGGGCGAAACCTGGCGTGGCAAGCAGCTGCTGTTAACGGACGAACAGTTGGCCGCGCTGGTTCAAGGGCTACCGTGGCAACGTCTCGGTGCTGCCGGTGTGATCTCGGTTTTGTAACCACAAGCTTGCCACCCAGACCCTCATCAGAATGGCGCATCGTCACGGTGTCCGTGGCTTGGCATACTATTTTGTATGTCACAACGTCCCGATCTTAACCAACTCGCTGCCGATCAACTCCGTGCCCTGGCAACGGAGTTGATGGCGTCCCTGGACGCCAAAGAACAGGCACTGAAACTGAAAGATCGAACGCTGGTGCATTGCGATGCGGTCATCGAAAAGCTGACCCATGAGCTGGCGATACTGAAGCGCCACAAGTACGCCCAACGCAGCGAACAACTGGACGCTGTTCAGGGCAAGCTGCTGGACGAGCTGATCGACGGCGACCTGGCCGCCATTGAAGCGGAACTGGCTCAGCTTACCGAGGATGAAACATCGGCCAAACCGAAAAAGCAGCCCAAACGCGCAGCGTTGCCGCCCGAACTCCCCCGTACACTGATCCATCACGAACCTGAAAACACCCAATGCCGCTGCGGCTGCCAGCTCAAGCGCATAGGCGAAGACGTCAGTGAAAAGCTGGACTACGTGCCGGGCGAGTTTACGGTAGAGCGGCACATCCGTGGCAAATGGGCCTGTGAGCAGTGCGAAACCCTGATCCAGGCACCGGCGCCTCCACAGGTCATCAATAAAGGCATTCCCACCGCCGGATTACTCGCTCAGGTGCTGGTGGCCAAGTACTCGGATCATCTACCGCTATACCGTCAGGAGCGCATCTTCGGCTGTGCTGGCCTCGCCATCCCGCGCTCCACTCTGGCGGAGTGGGTAGGCGCTTGCGGTGTGCAGCTGCAACCACTGGTGAATGCTCTCCGAAATGCACTGCTGGAACACGGCGTTCTGCACGCCGATGAAACACCGGTCAGCATGCTGGCCCCGGGCAAGAAGAAAACTCACAAAGCCTACGTCTGGGCCTACTGCACCACACCATTCTCCGATCTGAAGGCCGTTGTTTACGACTTCGCTCCAACCTGGGCGGGAGAGCACACTCGAACCTTCCTGGAAGGCTGGCAAGGCAAACTGGTCTGTGACGATTACTCGGGCTACAAGGCGGGCTTCGGTAACGGCATTACTGAAATCGGTTGTCTGACTCATGCCCGGCGCAAGTTTTACGACCTGCATCAGGCGAACCAGAGTCAAATAGCGGAACAGGCCCTGGAGTATATTGGCCAGCTTTACCGGATCGAGCGAGAAGCCAAAGAGCTGCTGCCGGATAAACGACAATCCATCAGAAATGAAAAAGCCCGGCCCATTGCCGATGCCTTGCACCTATGGATGCTCGCGCACCGACAGAAAGTGCCGGATGGCTCCGGCACGGCCAGGGCCCTGGACTACAGTCTTAAACGCTGGACACGATCCGTATGCCTATCTGAAAGATGTTCTGACGAAACTGCCGACGCAGAAAAACAACGCCATTGATGAACTGCTACCGCACAACTGGAAGCCGGTGAGCATTGGCAAGATGTGATGGGCGGACGCTTACAGTTGGTTAGCCGAAGAGTCTCAGAATCAGTTCCAAAAATCAGCGATAAGACGGCCACCTGAAATCGCGTAAAAGTAGCAATTTCCATGAAAAGATATGTGTGCTTTAAAGCGGAGAGTCCGCCGTCAAAATAAGGGGTATTAGGCACTCTATGGAACTTCACTCTCTCTGGAGCAATATGGCATCTAGAATACTTGCTGTTTGTGGGGAGTGTAACTGTCTCTAGCCTTTTCCCGGACGTTTTTCAGACAGAAAGCACGATCTCAGAAACTAGCTCGGCAACATTCTTCACACCGAACTTATGCATCAGACTAGCACGATGTGCCTCTACGGTGCGATGGGAAATAGACAGTGTGGCTCCAATTTCGCGTGATGTAAGGCCATTGACAAGGTGATGTGCTACCTCGCGCTCTCGCGAGCTTATTTTTACGGAGCGATAGGATTTATTAATGATTTTTTCAAGACTCCAGACCATCAGGGAGAAAGGGTATTCCGGAGTGAGTGTCATCCCCTTTGCACGTGCCCAAAAAATCTCGCAACCTTTAGTCTGCATAAAGCGTTCATCCTCGTAATAATTATTGCCAGTTGCAAGCATTCGGGTTTCGCATTTTTCACCTATTTGTTTGAAATCTGCGATTGTTGGGTAAAGCCGCCGCACCGAATGGTTCAAGACTTCGTCCCGGCTATAACCGAACAAACGTTCCACTGCTTTGTTCACCTCAACGACACGCCGATGACGCACGATGATTTGTGCAACTGGCGACTCCTGAAACCCAAATACTGCCATCTTCTGCCCTACAGATGCGTTCATGAGTATGAAGTCCCTTTATCTAGAGAATTGGGTAAATATACGTATTAAATTACGTGTTTTGACCGATATTATCAAATTTCTAGTGTGGCATTCTGAGTATGAAACACTAAGGTGAAAAGAATGAGCACAGGAATATCCATTGTCGGCAGTGGCCACACAAAATTCGGACGTCTCCAAGATAACCTTGAAGAGCTAATCATTGCTGCGACGCGCGAGGCAGTCGAGGAGTCCGGCATCGATCCTGCCGATATCGATGCGGTTTTTTTGGGCCATTACAACTCAGGTTTGGTATCAGACGGATTTCCGTCTTCGTTGATTCATCAAGCATACCCACAGTTACGATTTAAGCCAGGAATGCGGGCAGAAAATGCCTGCGCATCTGGCTCAGCAGCAATTCATGCTGGGATCAACGCGATTCTGGCTGGTAAGGCACGTACCGTTTTGGTCGTCGGAGCTGAGAAGATGACCAGCCGCTCGACCTCCGAGGTGACGGCAGCTCTGGCTGGTGCGGGCTACCAAAATAATCCCGACGAGGCAGCTCTGAGTTTTCCGCAAGTGTTTGGCGTAGCAGTCCGCGAATACGAGGCGCGCTATACTAGCCCATTGGACGCGATGGCGCGAATCGCGGTCAAGAACCATGCAAATGCAATGGCCAACCCATTGGCACAGATGCACAAGGAATTTACCTTTGAGCATTGCAGCACAGTTTCCAGCTCCAACCCCGAGATTGCGAAGCCGCTGCGGCTGACAGACTGTTCGCTGATCACCGACGGCGCCGCTGCGTTGGTGTTGACAACCAACGAGAACTCCAAGAGCTTCCCGAGATCAGTCAGTATTCGCGCAGCTACGCACATTAGTGATTTTTTGCCGATGTCGAGTCGTGATTTCCTGGCCTTTGAGGGACCTGAGCAGGCATTAACTAAGGCGATTGGTTCCGCAGGCATTGCGCTGGAAAACATCGACTTCGCCGAAGTGCATGACTGTTTCACCATCGCTGAGCTATTGATCTACGAGGCGATGGGGTTGACGCCAAAAGGGCAAGGTGCACGTGCGCTTGAGGAGGGTATAGTTTATCGAGAAGGTGCCCTGCCAGTGAACCTGTCCGGAGGGCTCAAGGCTAAAGGTCATCCAGTGGGGGCTACGGGCGTCTCCATGTATGTGCAGGCCTATCGGCAGCTGACGGATCAGGCCGGAGACATACAGAAACCAGGTGCCAATCTGGGGCTGGTTTTCAACATGGGCGGGGCGGCAGTGGCCAACTATGCCTCAATACTAGAAGCGCAGAAGAGTTGAACCGAGATGAATATTTCACACTGGCTCTATCAAACAGCGTTGGCTCGTCCATCTACACCAGCGATTAGGTTCGGTACTGATCTGCACGCAACTTATGGTGAATTTGCACAGCGTAGTGCAGCTGTTGGGCATTATCTGGCCAACACGCTGAATATAGGTCGGGGTGATAGGGTCGCGTTATTTTTGCGCAACTGTCCAGAATATTTAGAAGTTTTGCACGCAGTTTTTTGGATCGGCGCTATCGCCGTGCCGATTAACTACAAACTGCATCCGCGTGAGGCCGCTTGGATTATTGGCAACGCTGACGCCAAGGCGGTGATAACTGAAACAGGCAAGGTTTATTCTGATGCAGATGAGTTGGACGGTGAGTGCATCGAACTGGGTATTATGGACGTTGAACTGGTAAATGTCTCGCAGAATGCACCGCCAGCGACTCCGCCGGTCGATGCGGACTCTGACGAAGTCGCTTGGTTGTTCTACACCTCCGGCACGACCGGCCGCCCCAAGGGCGTTATGTTGACCCACCGTAATCTCATAATGATGTCAATGTCCTATGCGCTCGACGTAGATACGGCATCACTAAAGGACAATTCACTTTACGCAGCACCTATGTCACACGGCGCAGGACTATACAATTTTCCAATCGTTCGCGCGGGGGGCTGCCATATCGTGCCAAAGTCCTGTGGGTTCAATCCTGCGGAAATAGCCGGGCTGGCGCGGGATTTGGGTAATCTGGTGTTCTTTGCCGCACCTACCATGGTCAAACGCCTGATCACTCATGCCATCGAAAGCGGGTATGACGGATCCGGCATCAAGACCATCATTTATGGTGGTGGCCCGATGTATCAGGCCGATATCGACGAGGCGCTGAGCCGGTTTGGGGGGCGTTTCGTCCATGCCTATGGTCAGGGTGAAAGTCCTATGACGATCACGGTGCTGCCCCGCGATCTTGTGGCTGATACCTCACATCCCAATGCCAGCGCTCGGCGCGCATCGGTCGGATTTGCGCAGGCCTGCGTACAGGTGCGGGTGGTGGACAAGGCTATGCAGGACATGGCGCCCGACGAGGTGGGCGAAGTTGTAGTCGCGGGCGATACGGTGATGAAAGGCTATTGGCGCAACGACGATGCAACCGCCAAGGCGATCGTGGACGGCTGGTTGTGTACCGGCGATCTTGGGGTGATGGATCGGGATGGGTTTCTGACCCTGACGGATCGCTCGAAGGACGTCATTATTTCTGGTGGTTCCAATATTTATCCCCGCGAGGTGGAAGAAACACTACTGGCCCATGACGCAGTTTTCGAAGCTTCGGTGATCGGGGTTCCGTGCGCTGAATGGGGTGAGGAAGTCGTCGCATTCGTGGTTCTGGGGGCTGGTGAAGTATGTGACACCGTCGAGCTTGACGCTTGGTGCAAGAGCCAGATGGCTTCGTTTAAGAAACCAAAGCAGTATCATTTTTTGCAAGAATTGCCCAAGAACAGTTACGGAAAAGTTCTAAAAACTAGCCTGCGAGAACGTGCAGAGCTACTCTCCAAAAAGAAACCGTCGGTGTGAGCTGGCAGGAAGAATCGAGCCTAAACAAACACAAGTATCGTCAAAGGGTAGGTATCTATATGAAGCGCAGGACATTTATACAATCAGGTGCAGCCGTCGCGGGTGCCTTGGCTATTGGGCAGCCATCTTTGTTGTGGGCGGCGAGATCTCTGAAATACGATAGTTATGTGTCCGAAACCTCCGGGCCGTCGTGGATAGCACGCTGGTATTTGGACGAACTTGAAAAGCGCACAAATGGCGAGATGAAAATCCGCCGCTACTGGTCGGGGTCGCTTAATAAGGTGGGCGAGCATCTTTCTGCAGTGCGTGCGGGGACGTCCGAAATTACTCTGATTTCTCCGGGCTATTATCAGTCTGAATTGCCGGTGACGCGCGGTCTGGATTGGTATTTCCGAATGAATCGTGCTGATGCGTTGCAAAAAGTTTGTCGTGACGTTTATGACCAGTTCGACCCACTGCGTGCCGAGTGGGAACAACGGCACAATTCAAAAGTTCTTTATTGGACGACCTGGAATTATGCGCCGATGGTTATGCGTGAGCCGATTGATTCCCTTGAAGAGCTCAAAGGGAAGCGAATCCGGGCCTATGGCGTTTCAGCTGACGTGATCGAGGCATTTGGCGGTACGGCGATTCCCATGATTGCGCCCGAGGTTTATCAGGCGCTTGAACGCGGCATAATCGATGGGGTCTGTGGGTTCGACTTCGTGTCGGCCGTTGCCTACAAGCTGCATGAAGCTGCGCCTTATTTCTACGATATCGGCGATGGCCCGCATGGGCCATCGCCGATAGTCATGAACAAGCGAGTTTATGACGGGCTGTCTGATGACGTACGCAAAGTGTCGGACGAAATCACGAAAGAAATTTATGATAGCAAGACCACTGCGATCTATGAGGAAGTATTGGCGGACTACGTCAAAATTGCAGAGTCCGAAGGTGCAATTTTGGGCACTATGTCGGACGACCAGAAAGCGCTGGCAAGAGAACGCGTGCAGCCTGCTCAGGTTAACCGCTGGCTAGAAGGTCCGGCGAAGAAAGCGGGTGTAGACGGTGAGAAAATGCAATCGCTGATTGACGAGGCGATTGCCAAACACGACCCCAAGGGTACGCTTCGGCGCCCCTACGAGATCAGTCAGGCATCCTAACGGATAGCGGAGACCACACAAAAAGAAGAATTGGATGATGCAGATTCTCAATAGGATTCTTAACCTCGTTTCCGACGTGCTTGGTGCGGTCTCCATGCTATTTTTGGCTTTTTTGATGCTCGGAATTACGCTGGATGTGATCGTGCGCGCGGTGATCGGCCGTCCGATTTCCGGTGTGTTTGAGTTCACTGAAATCGCTCTGGTGATGATGGTATTTCTGGGCGCTGGTTGGGCACAGCGAGGAGATTCACATATCCGCGTGACCGTGCTGATCGACAAGCTACCCAATACGACCCGAAGCCGGGTCGTTGGTATCGGCTGGGCGATGGGTGCGTTGGCCCTCCTTCTACTCGCAATCCCGTCAACGAGCGAAGCGATCTATTCCATTTCCATCTGGGAATTTCGCTGGGGTCAGGTAAAGATTCCGATTTGGTGGGTCAAAGCAAGTCTGGCGGCTGGCCTGTGGTTCGCCTTCATTCAGATGGCTGTCCAGTCCATCCAGTGCTTTTTCTTCGGCGAGCCGGAACAGCAAACGCGCGCAAAGGCCGGCATCACCTAACTCAAGGAAAAATGATGGATCTCTTCAGTCTTGCTCCGTATATCGCCGTGGCGCTGATCTTTCTTTTTATGGCATTTGGGGTGCCGGTTTTTGCCGCGCTGGCCTTAGCCGGGGCGGCAGGAATCATCATGGTCGAAGACCTGCCGGTTCTGATGTCCCGGCTCCAGTCGATATCCTATTCAACGACTGCTGTTTACACGCTAACGATCATTCCGCTGTTTATCCTTATGGGCAGTTTTGCGCAAGAGGCTGGGGTGGGGAGGAAACTGTTTGACGTCGCCAGACGATGGGTTGGTCACCTGCCCGGCGGCCTGGCCATGGCGGCGGTTCTGACCAGTGCGGGCTTTGCCGCGACATCGGGGTCCAGCGTAGCGACGGCGGCGACCGTTGGCTCGGTGGCGATCCCCGAAATGAAAAAAGCCGGATATGAGGGCAGCCTGTCGGCTGGTGCGGTGGCCGCAGGTGGCGTTCTTGGCGTTCTCATTCCGCCTAGCGTCCTGTTGATCTTCTATGCCGCGTTGACCGGAACTTCAGCGGGCGAAATGCTGGTTGCGGGCTTTTTGCCTGGCCTGCTGACGGCGGCCATGTTTATGATCGGGATCTATTTCATTGCCCGATGCACGGCGTCGGGCAAAGCAGTGACGCAACGCGCCACCTTAGGATCCGCTATACGCGAAACCCGTAAAGCATGGCAGGTGGTTGTGCTGTTTCTGGTGGTTATGGGCGGGATTTACATTGGTTTTGTGACTCCGACTGAAGCAGGCGCTGTAGGGGCTTTTGTTGCGCTTCTCATGTTGTTGGCGCGCCGGGCCTGTTGGCCGGGTATGACGGGTCGAATCATTGATAGTTTTCGCTCGACCATCAATACCACGGTGATGATCCTGTTCACCGTGGTGGGTGCGGCGATTTTCAGCTATTTCTTGACCCTGATCCAGGTACCTAACCAACTGGCAGAGTTGGTGGTGGAATCTGGTCTGCCGCCCTATCTGATCGTTGCAGCGCTATTGTTGGTTTTAGTGCCAATGGGCATGTTCCTGGATGCGTTCTCAATGCTGGTTATCACTATCCCGATCATGTTTCCCACGGTACAGGCGCTGGGGTTCGACGCAGTTTGGTTCGGCATCCTCGCCATCAAAATGTGCGAGATTGGTCTGATTTCACCACCAGTGGGGCTGAACGTTTATGTCATCGCCGGGATTGATCGGGATACGCCGTTGCTTGAGATATTCAAGGGAGCGTCCTGGTTTGTTTTGATGGAGTTTATTACGATCTCTATTCTCTTTGCATTTCCTGCAATATCTACATGGCTACCCCAGATAATGTCCTCATAACACGAAACAAGGGGAGATCCTATGCTTTCATTGGCCGACACTTGACCACTACACAAGATAAAACGCTAAAGAAGGGCGGATGAGCGCGTTTCGGGATCGACCAGATGCGCACCAACTAAGAGGGAAAGGCATGAAAGAACTCGAAGGGAAAGTGGCTTTGGTTGTTGGCGCCGGTTGCATCGCAGACGGCATCGGAAACGGGCGAGCCACCGCCATCACATTTGCCCGTGAGGGAGCGACGGTGATCTGCGCCGACATCGACGCAGAATCGGCCGAGAACACCGCCAGGATGATCCGTGACGAGGGATTGTTGGCCACCTCCGTCCACCTTGACATCACCGACGAGAACAGTGTGGCTCGCGTTGTCCAGGGTGTCATGGACGAGCACGGCCGAATCGATGTGCTGGACAACAACGTTGGCATCGCCTCTGTGGGCGGAGTGACGAGTCTTGACCCCGATGAATGGGACAGGGTGTTTCGCGTAAACGTCACGGGTGTATTTAACACCATGCGCCATGTCATTCCGCACATGGCGGATGCCGGCGGTGGGAGCATCGTCAATATATCGTCGGTCGCCAGCATCCGCTGGAGCGGCGTTCCCTACGCCAGCTATTACGCGAGTAAGGCAGCACTCAACCACTTGACCCGGACGACCGCCGCGGAGTTCGCATCAAGTCACGTGCGAGTCAATGCTGTCCTCCCGGGACTGATGAGGACGCCGATGGTCACTAACGTGCCTGGTCTGGCTGATGCATACTCCAGTGACGATGTCGAGGAGATGATGCGCACGCGGGACCGCCAGGTGCCAATGGGACACATGGGCGAGGCATGGGACGTAGCGAATGCCGCACTCTTTCTGGCCAGCGACCGGGCCAAATATGTTACCGGCCTTGAACTGGTTGTCGACGGAGGTATCACCTTAGGCATCGGCAAGGTCGGCTGATAATGTACTTTTGTATTGCCATTGCACAGGTGAGAGGTGGGCACTATGAGACCGGACGTTCCAACCCACGTGTTGTGCGGCGAGGACTTGAGCCCCGGCGACCGTGCTGAACTCGGCAGCTATACGATCAGCACGGACGAGCTGGTGGCATTCGCCCGTCAATGGGACCCGCAGTTCTTTCACGTCGATGAGGAGCGCGCCGTCACCGACGGATACTTCGGTGGCCTCATCGCCAGTGGCGTCCAGACCCTGGCCATCTATCAGCGTCTAATGGTTGACAGTTTGTTCCAGCATTGGGACCTGATTGGCGGGGCGGGGATCCGTGATCTTCAGTTCCGCAAGCCAGTACGCCCCGGTGACACCCTCACCGGAACTACTGTTATTACAGACGTCCAACTCCAGCCCGGTCGAGGTCGTGCACGGATTGATTACGGTGGCGAGTTGACCAACCAGCACGCCGAGCAGGTACTCGTCCTGACCACGTCGGCCTACCTTCGGATGCGCACCACATGATCGCCCCTGTATCGACACCACTGGCCACCGTCAAAACCCCCATCTCCGGAGAAACATATGATCACTCGTGAAGCCGTTATTGTCGAAGCCGTGCGAACCCCGGTTGGTAGGCGAGGGGGGATGCTGAGCCAGTGGCATCCCGCGGACCTGCTTGGCCACACTTTGCGCCATCTGGTCGATCGCAGCGGCGTGGAGCCGTCCACGATCGACGACGTTATCGCCGGGTGTGTACTGCAGCACGATCAGCAGTCCTCCAACATCGCCCGGCATGCCGTGCTCTCCGCAGGTTTGCCCGAGTCCGTGCCCGCGGTGACCGTGGACCGCCAGTGTGGCTCTGGCCAACAAGCGGTCAGCTTCGCTGCCCAGGGCGTGATGGCGGGCAGCTACGACCTGGTGATCGCCTGCGGGGTCGAGTCGATGTCGCAGGTGTCCATGCCCGCGGCGTTCCTGCCTGGTGCCCCCCTGGGCCCACAGTACGGTCCGCTTGAACTGGAACGTTACGACGGGCGGCTGATGGCGCAGGGGCCCAGCTCAGAGCTCATGAACGAACGCTTCGAGCTCACCCGTGAGGAACTCGACGCTTTCAGCGTTCGCAGCCACGAACGGGCTCTTGCCGCTACTCGGGCCGGCGCCTTTACTGAACAGATGGTCCCGATCACCGCCGATCCTCATGATCCCGACGGTACCCGCATCGCAGCCGACGAGGGCATTCGCGAGCATCCCGACCCCGACAAAATGGCCGGCCTGAAGACGGTCTTCGCAGAGGACGGTCGTACAACGGCCGCGAACGCGTCCCAGGTTAGCGACGGCGCTGCGGCTCTGCTGATCGCCGATCGCGCCTACGCGCAGCAGCATGGCCTTACGCCGCGCGCCCGCTTTCGTGCCATGTCGGCTGCTGCGGCGGACCCCATCATCCAGTTCACCGCGGTGCTCGACGCCACCCGCAAGGCGCTCGAGGTGGCAGAATTGGACGTTGAGGATATCGATCTGTTCGAGGTCAACGAGGCCTTCGCCGGCGTCCCCCTGATGTTTCAGCGCGAGTTCGGCATCCCCGACGACAAGCTCAACGTCAACGGCGGTTCGGTCGCGATCGGGCACCCGCTCGGATCCACCGGGGCCCGCATGCTCACCGATCTGTTGTGCGAGCTCGAACGCTCCGGTAAACGGTTTGGCCTGCAGACCATCTGCGAGGCCCACGGTACTGCCAATGCCACTATCATTGAACGGATCTGAGGGACTGGTTATGAACACCACCGAGCCAACTGACACCTGCGTGAGTCAGCCATAGCGACAAGACTCAAACCCATGAGCCTCAGGAAAGACGAGGCACTTTCGTTGGAGCCCAATGACGATGACCCAAAACACCCAGACCGGCGCGTCTAGCCTGCTGACGCTCAAACCGTTGTATACGAATGCCTTGCACAAGTACGCTGAGCGCATAGCAATCAACTGCGATGAGAACACCCTGAGTTACCGACAACTGCTTGATGAAGGCTGCAGATTCGCTCATGGCCTGTCTGCGGTCGGCGTAACGGCGAATGTGCGGGTCGCTCTGCTGATGTCGAATTGCCTGGAATACGCGGTGGCAGATCAGGGAATCATCCAGAGCGGAGGCGTCAAGGTTCCGCTTAACGACATGCTGGGCGAAAAAGAGATTCGCTATATTATAGCGGACTCGAACGCGCGGGTGCTCGTGGTCGGTCCGGCGTTCTTCGATATCGTTGTGCGCAATCGCGATGCCTGGCCGGAACTCGAAATTGTGATCGGCATTGCACCGGGCGCGGATTGCCCAGATGGCTTTGAGCCGTGGGAAGAGTTTGTCTCGGGACAACCAAAAACACCGCCTGATGTTGCCAGCGACCCCGCCGATCTTGCGGTCATTGCCTATACCGGCGGCACTACCGGCCAGCCCAAGGGTGTGATGCTTACACAGCAGAGTATGGTGCTCAATGTGTTATCCCACGTCGTCGAAATGGAGTTGCTCGACGACGAGCGCCTACTTCTGTGCTCGCCGCTACCCCACAGCGCCGGCTTCCTGATGCTCGCCGGACTGCTCAAGGGGGCGACACATTTCGTCGAAAGTAACTTCCTTCCGGAAATCGTCGTAAGGCGGATCGAGAACGACGGTGTTACGCTGACGTTCATGGTGCCGACGATGATCTATCGGCTTATCGACTGGATCGGCGATACGCGTTACAACTTGTCCTCTCTGCGCAGCATCCTCTACGGTGCTGCGCCGATCACCTTACCTCGGTTGCGCCAGGGTCTGGCGCTGTTCGGACCCGTATTCATGCAGATCTACGGCCAGACTGAGGCGCCCAATTTCATCACTCGGCTACGCCGCCAGGATCATCGCCCGGATGACGATACCGCCCATCGGTTGGCCAGCTGTGGGCAACCGGTAGCGATGGCCGAGGTGCGTATTGTCGACACCGACAACCGGACGCTTCCGGTGGGTGAGGTCGGGGAACTCGCTGCGCGCACGCCTTATACCATGGCGGGTTACCACGGCCTGCCGGATAAGACTGCCGAAACGCTCATCGACGGCTGGTTACATACCGGCGATGTCGCATACCAAGACGCCGACGGCTACGTGTATTTGCTGGACCGCAAGAAGGACATGATCATCTCAGGTGGCATGAACGTGTACACCAAGGAGGTGGAGGATGCTATTCACTCCTGTCCCGGTATAAGCCAAGTGGCAGTGGTCGGGCTGGAGGATGCGGACTGGGGAGAAGCGGTGACGGCATTTGTGGTGGCAGCCGACGGCGTGCGGCCCGCCGAAAGCGACGTGATTGAACATTGTCGGAGCGAACTGTCGAAATACAAGCGGCCTAAGGCCGTGTATTTCGTCGATACGTTACCGCTCACGGTCTACGGTAAACACGACAAGAAAGCACTGCGCAAACTGCGGCCATAATAGGTGCCGATTCATTATCAATGATGTCCAATACTTCCATATTTTGGACATCATTGTTGTCCGCGCCAGAGAGCAATTTTGAGCCTGTTTGCAGAAATTCATGTGCTTAGCTGCTGATCAGATATTTGGGTTCTACCCCCGTTAGCATCCAATAAGCTATAAATAGTCGACCCTGCAAAAGCGCTGTTTTCAGATGACCAGCAATTCACGGGTGTCGGTTGGTTCATGCGGCAACACGGATATTGACCATAAAATAGTCAATATCAGGCGTAAATACCGTCCATTTTCATAAGGCCAAAGAAGCTTGGCGAGCCTTTTCAGAACCTTTCTCAGGTTCAGGCCAACACCACACAGAACGGCGTGTATTTTGTCGCCAGCAAACCCTCTGAGGATGTTCCGGAATAACAGGCCGTCGCTTTTCAGGTGCCCGATGATCGGCTCGATACTGTTTCGTCGGTGTTGTTGATCAGGATGGGCCTTGCCGCGTCCTTGCCGCTTGCCGGTGATATGAATTTTCGAGAGATAGGTGCTCTCGCTGCCACGGTAACCCCGGTCTGCCAGCAGATGCTCTGGCATTTTTCTGGTGTGCAGGAGCACTCGCTTGAGCGCTGCGTCTACGGTGTGGCCATCGTAGGGATTGCCAGCCAGAGCTTGGCAATCCAGTACAAAGCCCTCTTTGGCTGTGGTCACCACGCTGACCTTGGAGCCGAACTCATAGCGGGTGCGAGCCTTGCCCGTGGCGATACACACCACATCCGGTTCATGTAGGCTGTACAGCCGGGGTTTAACGCTGCGGTCGCCATATTGGCTCAGCAACCGCAAGGCTTGGTAGAGCTTGTGGTTCAGGCGCTCAGATCGTTGCTCTATTGTGCGCTGGTCAATGATAGCCTCACAGACCCTGGCCAGATTCCGGTGCATCTGGCGCAGCACCCTGTGCATCCGCTTGAATTGCCGAGCGTGGGCATAGCGCCCCACCTGCCAGACCATGCCGGGTAAGCCCTTGCAGAAGGTTTGGCGAAATTTGATGCCTTCATCCTTGGCCAGATCAACCAGTTGCCGGTGGCAACGGCCTGCCAACCGCGCACCACTCGGGTAAGCAATCGCCTTGGGCATGACTGTGGTATCGATAACCGCAACTTTCAGGCTTTCAGGCGCAATGACACCGGCATCCTGGCCCAGAGCGACGCTCATTTTCAACAGCTCACGGGCCCCATCTTCACCAATGCGATGTCGGAACCGCATCATGGTGGTTTCATTCATGGGGAGCCGGTGTTGAAAGATCACTTCACCGCAAAAATGTTGCCAATAGGGGTTCTCTACCCAGCGATCCAGAACATCACGATCCGACAGTGCAAATATGTGTTTGAGCAGCTGTAAGCCCACATGCAGCCGGATGGGCAACCCCGGGCGACCGGATTCCACCGCATATAACTGGCCGAAGTGGTGTTCACAGCCGGTTTAGTCGATTCGCTTTCCCATCTGCACCAGTTCGTGCCGGGTATTGAGGATGTCTTCGAGGTAGGTTACCAGAAGATCTCGCTGTGTTGCCTGGCGCTTACAGAAGAACTTAATAACTATGACAAGCAGTTGACCACTACAGGTTACGCTTACGTTGTTCATAGATAGTGTCCACTAAAGAATAAGTGGACACTATCTTGAAGGCTTCGGCATCGGGCTCAAGATGGGTTAGCCGGACGGTTACCAACGAATCCTATGCGGTTGACGATGGCCGTATTATCGCTGATTTCGAGACTTAATCAGAGTCTCCCTAGCGCAATCTTATACCCCCGCTTTTGGGGGGGGTGCCTTCAAAAAAGATTAGATATAGTTTGAGCATATGCAGGGGGACCTAGACGGCCCCGAAGTTTTACTCATACAGAATGAGGAATGTAGCGTTATGACCATGATAATGACAGAAGACCTGAAATTGGCCACCGACGGTTTGAGAAAGGTTCTCGATAATGAAATTGAACCGAAATTGCGAGCTCATGGTGAAGGCTTCATTCCCAAGGACATGATGAAGGGTTTCATCAAAACATTGACAGAGTATGGGCTTATTAAAGCGCCTTTTCCCGAAGAATGGGGCGGATTGGGCATGGATTGGGTTACCCACCTGCGCTTGTGGGAAGAGGTAGGTGTTAGTGCAATAGATCTGGCACTGCCTATCCTGATCAATGTTTCCGGGGCAGATATGTTAATAAGAAATGCCCCAGACCCTATTAAAGAAAAGTATGTACCTGGCCTGCTGTCTGGCGACATCTTCGTTGGCATGGGTATATCTGAGCCTGACGTGGGGTCAGATGTGGCTGCAGCCAAAACGCGTGCGGTGCGTGATGGAGACCACTGGGTCATTAACGGAGAGAAAACCTGGATCTCTAACGGTGAGCATATGGATATCTTCATTTGCACATGCAAAACCGGCGAGGGTGAATTAACCCATATTCTCATGGATGTAAATACGCCGGGGATTGAGATTCGTGGTATCCCGAAAATGGCACTGAATGGCCAGTCAACGGCTCAGATTTTTCTCGCCGATGTGCGTGTTCCCGTGGAGAACACGATTGGGGAAATAGGTCAGGGGCTGAAAAATACTCTGGTGACCTTTGAACGCGCGCGTTGCCATATGGCCGCGTGGGGATACTCGCTTGCCCGCCGAGCCATGGAAGAGTCAGTCAAATACAGCCAAGTCCGCTCCCAGCACGGAAAGTTGATCGCTGGCCATCAGTTGATCGCAGACAAAATCGCTGACATGGCCACCAAGATCGACGCCGCCAGGTTACTAACGCTGAGAGCTGCTGAGATGATTGATCAGGATTTGCGGTGTGACAAAGAGTGCGCCATGGCTAAATGGTACAGCACGGAAATTGCGGTCAAAGCTTGTCGTGACGCGGTTCAGATTCATGGCGGTAATGGCGTGACTAAAGAATTCATCGTAGAGAGACTCGCCCGCGAAGCGATCATAGGGCCGATTCCTGATGGCACAACTGAAATTCAAAAACTTTTAATTGCTCGCTCACTCACTGGTATCCAAGCCTTCAGATAAGGGCCTGTGTGGGCAGCTTTAAGTTGTGAGGGAAATAAATGAAGAACAAACCATTACTATTTGAACAAATCGGACCGGTCGCTTGGATCACCCTTAGCCGCCCCGAGGCAATGAACGCCATTAACCTTGAGATGTTAGATGGGTTTGAAGAGCTGTTGCCGCAGATTGCGAATGATACTGCGATCAAGGTTCTCGTTCTAACAGGCAGTGGGCGAGCGTTTTGCGCAGGCGCTGACCTTAAAGAGATTTTAGGATCAGCCCATCTACCGGATGGAGAGGCAGATTTCATCGATCGATTGACGGATCGGGTATTGAACGTACTGCGGGACTTTCCTAAGCCGGTTATCGCTGCTTTGAACGGTATTACAATGGCAGGAGGGCTGGAGACAGCAATGTGCGCAGACATCGTCATTGCTGCGGATTCGGCCAAAATCGGTGATGCTCACGCCAACTTTGGAGTCTACCCAGGGGCGGGCGGTGCCGCTGTATTACCCCGAATTGTGCCCCTTAACGTTGCAAAGTATTTACTTTTTACGGGGGACACTCTATCCGCCGAAGAAATGAAAACTTATGGCTTCGTGAATCGCGTGGTTAGTATCGACTCCCTGCGAGATGAAGCACAGAAGCTAGCGGAGTTGATTGCCGAAAAAAGCCCAATAGCTCTGCAGCGAATGAAAGTGGTGGCGAACGCAACCGGTGATAAAGCCCGTAACGATGCTCTGGAGCATGAGCAGGTACTGTTTCGTCGTCATATGCGGTCTTACGACGCGGCAGAGGGAATTAGGGCTTTTGGTGAAAAGCGTAAGCCTCAATTTATGGGTTGCTGATCCGTACGAATCATTTAGAGCACAATAAAAGAGACAGATCATGAACTTAGAAAACAAAATTGTCGTTATTAGTGGTGGGACATCCGGTTTAGGGCTCGCAACAGCGCGCTACATGGTTCGGCAGAAAGGCGCGAAGGTTGCGTTGCTTGATATGAATCAAGATGCGGGGGCCGCGGCAGTTGAGGAACTAGGCGATGACAATGCGCTTTTTTGCCTCACTGACGTAACGTCCGAGGCAGACGTAGATAAGGCTGTTGAGGCCATCATGGTCAAGTTTGGGGCTATTCATGCGGATGTCAACGCCGCGGGTATTGTCGCGCCTGCAAAAATTCTGGACAGAGACGGCAAGGCTTCTTCGGTAGAGAATTTCAAGGCAGTAATTAATGTTAATTTAATCGGCCTTTATACCGTCATGGCAAAATGTGCCGAAAAAATGTCATTAAACGAACCTGATGAAAAAGGCGAGCGTGGAGTCATCGTTAATGTCTCCTCTGGTGCTGCCTGGGAAGGTCAGATTGGCCAGAGCGCCTATGGCGCCTCTAAATCGGGTGTGAATGGAATAAATATACCGGCGGCACGTGAGTTTGGAGCGCGGGGTATTCGAGTTAATTCGATTGCACCCGGAATGTTTGCGACCCCCATGGTTAACGCGCTAGACCCCAAGGTTAAAGATGCATTAATTGCCATGTGTGAAGCCCCCAAGCGCATGGGCGAAGTAGATGAGTTCGCGTCTACTTGTGCATTTCTTATTGAAAACAGCTATATGAATGGTCGTTACATTCGCCTCGACGCCGCTACTATTTTGCAGTCGAAATAACGGTTCAACGTATGTGTGCCCTTGTGCCCCTCGCGGGGGGCTTTTTTTGAGGAAGTTAGCGAGCACTCTTAACGTGAGCCGAAGGCGAGGCGTGAATGGTTTAGGTGAAAGTATGAAGAAACAAAAAATTCACGACATTAATACACCCGATTTTGGCGATTGGGTGGCGATTATTGATGGGTTACTTTGGACGCGAATTACGATACCTGCAAAACTAGACCATATAAATATCTATCTTATTAGGGATGTAGATGGTTGGTTCGTCATTGATACCGGGCCTGACTCGACTAGAAACCGCGGATTGTGGAAAGCTCTAGTACCGAACTTGCCCGATAAAGCAAGGCTGAGTGGGATTTTGGTAACTCACTCTCATCCGGATCATATCGGTTTAGCGGGTTGGTTGCAGGAGTATTACGATGTACCCCTTTATATTTCTGAAAAAGAATACGTACAAGCAAAAAGGGAACAAAAGCACCGCTCTTGTAGGGATTATGACGAGCTTAACAAGTTTTATGGCCGCATGGATGTTTCTACAGAAGAATTAGATACCCTGAAAAAAGCCTGGGCGTACATGGACCCTCTTTACGGGCCTCTTCCTGAAAATGTAAACATAGTACGCTCCGGCGATACTATGGATATAGGAGGCGAATCCTGGAACCTTTGGTCGGGGTCGGGGCATTCTATAGAACATCTATGTCTACAAAAAAGCTCCCGAGAAGTTTTAATTTCCGGTGATCAGGTTCTATCTAAAATAACACCCTACGTTGGCTTAAGTTACATGAGCCAGGAGGTCGATCCTCTGGGTGGTTGGTTAAGTAGTTTGACGGATATGCAGAAATGGATAAACCCGAACGCGCTGATTTTACCTGCTCACGATGATCTATTTTTCGACGGTATTAAAAGAGTTCGAGAAGTCATCGATCATCACCATAAGGTCTTGGACAAGCTTCTGAGTAGCCTTGTGCAATGGCGCACAGTTCATGACTTGAGTTGTGTTTTGGGGTGGGGCGAGAAGCGTGGGTTTGCACGTTGTTTGGCGCTTGAAGAAACCCTCGCTCATGCAACATACCTGGTTAATACAGGCAAGGTCATATGTGATGAATCAGACCCAGGAGGCGTTTTACACTACCGTTTAGCGTGAGCAGGTCATGGGGGTTCGCTCACTAATGTTCAAACATAGAAACATGTTAAGACCAGAAGTTAAGTCAAGATGATCAGAGATATACGAAATTCTAGCGTAGGTATAGGAAGATAAGAATAAAACTACTATCAAGAGGTGGAAGATATGAACATTAATTTTAGTAATCACATAGAATCACTTGCAAATCGATTTGGCGATCAAGAAGCAATCGTAAATATCGAGCGTAATCGAAGGTACACGTTTGCCGAGTTTCACCTTCTGTCTAATCGGATCGTGAATATGATGATGGCCACGTTGGGGCTGGGTATCGGTGACCGATTTGTTAACATACTGGATAATGACAATTTATCCTTGATTCATGCCCCCACTATTTTCAAGGGTGGTGCGACAGGTGCTTTTACCAACTTTCGGGACTCTGTTGACGAGCACACGTGGCAGATAGAAGCGGCTGGCGCCAAGGTGGCGTTTATAGAAACTGAGCTTCTTAAAACTCACTATGAAATGCTTAAGGAACGGAATGTTTCAATCGTAGTAATGGATAAACCTAAAGAACAGCTTGATGGCGTCCATTATTTTTGGGATTTGGTTGATAGTGCGCCCGATCATAATCCTGATGTCGAGCTTGATGATCGTGAGCATTGCGCCATTATTCGATTTACCGGGGGTACTACCGGTAAAGGCAAGCCAGCAATGTATAATATTGATAACTGGCTGAGCTGTCGTGATACCGCGTTTGCCTTTGACGACAAAGATATGTGGATTGCAGAGCCACGATGCATACATGTAGCTCCTATTAGCCACGGCAGCGGTATGCTGGTATTGCCAACGTTCTATTCGGGAGGATGTACGATAACTCAGAATAGTCCGGACTTGAATGCATACTGTGCCAATATTGAACATGAGAAGGCCACACTCACTTTCTTGGTGCCGACCATTCTTTACCGCTTGCTCGACATTGAGTCTGACTTAAGTTCCCTCAGATTTGTGGTGTACGGAGCAGCTCCCATGAGCTCGGGCAAACTCAAACAACTCCAGGCGAAGCTTGGAAATATATTTGTACAGGGCTACGGTTCTACCGAACACTTTGGTTTTGCCTCAAATATGAGCACCAAGCAGCACATCATTCATAACGAGGAGGATGAAGTTAGGTTGGGTTCTGCAGGTCAACCTACACCGAGTGTTGAGTGTATTATTGTTGACGAGAAAGGTAACAAACTTCCGAAAGGTGAGACCGGTGAGCTTTGGGTGCGTTCCCGCAGCATTTGTCTGGGATATCTTAACGCGCCAGAGTTGACTGCTGAAGAGTTTCAAAATGGATTCTGGAAGTCCGGAGACCTGGGTTATATGGACGATAACGGGTTCATTTATCTGGTTGACCGGAAAAAAGATATGATCATTTCCGGTGGTTTTAATATTTACGCCAATGAAGTTGAATCCGCACTCAATAGTCATCCCAGTGTATTGATGGCCGCAGTGGTTGGAATTCCTCATGAAGAGTGGGGAGAGGCTGTTCATGCCGAGGTTGTGTTGCGGGGTGATGAGAATGTAACTGAAGCAGAGCTAATCAGTCATGTCAAAAGCTTGATTGGAAGCTACAAGGCTCCTAAAACCATTCTGGTTGTTGAACAGGTTCCTACTAGTGTCGTCGGTAAAGTACTCCGGAGAAAAGTTCGTGAACAGTATTGGAAAAAAGGGCGTCAAATTTCCTGATTAAAGTGGGCATTTTTGGAATGTAATCGCCATAGCGCCAGTGATTAATATTGATGACCTGGGGCAATTAGTCTGTAGTTGCATAAAAGGTAGCTGCTAAAATATTTTTAGTCTGGAGCACATACAGTATGAGCGAAATTTATATTGCCGGAATTGGTATGACCAAGTTTGGTCGACATCTCGATCGCAGTTATAAAGATCTTACCCGAGAATCAATTGAGCAAGCATTGACAGACGCAGGGGCCGAACTGACAGACGTTCAGCAGGCCTACTTTGCCTCTTGCGTGATTGGGTTTATGCACGACCAGCATATGATACCTGGCCATATCGCTCTGCGTTCAGTGGGCTTTGAAGGTATTCCCATATTCAATCTGGAAGGAGCCTGCGCATCCGCGAGCACGGCACTTCATCTAGCCGCCATGGCGATTAATAGCGGCTCTTGCGATATTGCTATTGCCGTTGGCACTGAAAAAATGAATGATCCTGACAAATCCAAAATGTTTGCGGCTTTTGATTCTGCCTGGGATGTTACGACCATTGAAGAAAACCGTGACACCTTGCTGAAAATGGGTGAGGGGGTTGAGTGTCCAGAAGGATCCCAATCTCCTAGGCCATATTCCATGTTCATGGATGTTTATGCAGCATTTTCTCGCCAACACATGAAAACGTTTGGAACGACGCAGCGGCAGATAGCAGCTGTGTCGGCTAAAAACCACTTACACTCTGTTCATAACCCGCGCTCTCAATACCAGGTCGCTTATACGATCGACGAGGTGTTGGCCGCTCCACCTATAACGTACCCGCTCACGCTGCCAATGTGTGCACCAATTTCAGACGGTTCAGCTGCTGCTGTGTTATGTAACGCTGAGGGACTGAAACGCCTTAAAGGGGACTCTTCTCGTGCGGTCAAGCTGCTCAGTAGCGTCGTCCGTTCCAGCTCAAACCGGGGCTATGAAGACTATAAAAACCACCTTACGGCATTGGCCGCCGCAGAGGCTTATGAAAAAGCAGGCATAGCACCCGCCGATGTGGATGTGGCGGAGGTTCACGATGCGACTGCGATGGGTGAAATCATTCAGGTAGAAAACCTCCAGTTGACGCCATACGGTGAAGCCGGTAGAGCTGCAGAGCAGGGCGACTTTACGATTGGTGGCCGTGTTCCGATTAACCCGTCTGGTGGCCTTGAATCGAAGGGGCATCCCATCGGCGCGACTGGGCTTGGGCAGGTTTACGAGCTGGTAACGCAGTTGCGGGGCGAGGCCGGAAAACGACAAGTGGATGGTGCCCGAATTGCGATACAGGAAAATGGCGGCGGCATTTACGGCGTTGAAGAAGCTACAGCCGCTATAAATATTTTTTCTAAATAAGCTGGAAGCTTTAACTCTATCGGGCGCAATGCTTATGCATTGCGCCCGATAGAACTGCGTATGCATCGAGCGATCAGAGAAAAACTCAGTCAATCAAACCGAGACCTTGTGCCTTTTTTAATGCTTGTGTACGGCTGGATACGCCCAGCTTGCTGTAGAGGTTTTTGAGGTGCCATTTAACGGTACCCTCGGAGATTCCCAAAGCAGTAGCTACCTCCTTGTTAAAGAGACCATTTCCAATTAACCCGAGGATTTCGCGCTCCCTCCCAGTCACCTCAGATATATTCAAACGCTCCAAATCTGAAAGCTTAGGGTTTGATGCGGGCTCTTCTCGTTCAGGTACGCCAAGGGATGCCTTAGGAGGTGTCATGGCATCGATTAAACATTTTAAATAAGGAGCTAGGCTACTTTCTTCTACCGTCAAATCAGAGGCGATTTGCGCCAAAAGCAGCTGCCCTCCCTGGACTTCATCGATAAAGGTACGGCAAAACCCTTGCGTCTCGCCCAGCTTCAACGCCGGCATCAAGGTTTGCTTGGCAGCCTTGAAATTGCCCTCGCCCCACTGAGACAGAGCTAACAACATTCTGAATTTGGCGCTGCGATGCAGAGCACCTTGGTGATCAAGGACCTGTATCCGCTGCGCCAATGGCTTGAGCACTGCAGAACCCTCTTGATGGAGATGTTCTACCCGGGATTTCGATATCAGCCAATCATCCTGAATGAATTCCCTGGCAACCAGGTCCAGGTCAACCTCAATCGTTTTAAGGTATTGCTCAAAGCGTAACAACTCGCCAGTCGCTGCGACGCTATCCCCCTGCAAAATATCAGACTGGATTCGCTCAAGGTAACAGTGAGCCTCCAGCCGTTTCCACCCCCTTTTCAATGCAATTTTTTCTAACTCTTCAAGTGACTCCCAGGATTCCGTCTTTGCCCCTTTTAAATTACTAATTCGTGCCAGTGTCGAATAGATACTTTGGGCTGTTATCAGCAAGCAGGCATCCAAGGGGGCGGTCATGGCTGCGGCTAGTAGCTCCTCTGTCTGCTCCAGGTCATTTTGCTCGTAGCACAGCTCAGCCAGACTGGCGATCGCCGTTACAGAGGTCATTGAGTGTCGCCCAGCTATTGCTTCTGCAGCGTTCAGCGACTCTTCAAGAAAGAACCGGGCCTTATCCAGGCGCCCTCGCCAGAACCAGGCCAAGCCTTCAAAGCTCTTTCGGTAAGCCGCACCAAAATGGGGCTTACCTTTTATTCGGGCCGCTTGCTGCTGAATCTCTGTTATTTGGTCAAAACGCATTTGGTGAAGGTATACATACCCCAAAATAAAAAAAACCACCTCAGAGTCGAACTCTTGTAGCTTTTCATGCTGCTCCACCAGAAAGCCCGTTGACAGCCGGACTTCATCCAGCCGATCCTCCAGCATTGCCAGAAGTGACGACGCTATCTTAAGCTGAGCCTGTACATATTCTCGCCGACCTTCCACATCTGCGTCATCGTCTCTCTGAAAATCTGATTCAATGTCATGCAGCAGACCTTGAATGGGTGGAAGCTCCATCATCAGCAGCTTCGCCTGAACCATTGCAAAGCGCAGATGAATATTCTTGCTCAGTCTGTTTTCAGGTAATTGCCGCCCCCAATTGAGCAGCCTGCCCCCACGACTCTGCCCAAGCATATCCCGCGCACAGTGTTCGATAAATTTCTGGGCAAGATCTGTATCTTCTATAGCCAGCGCATGGCTGACCGCCTCGGCCCATAGCTGTTGACCGGCGAACCAGTTGCATGCGGTACGGTGGAGTTTAACTATCTCATCATGCCCCAATTTTCGCAGATGCTCGCGGAGAAAATCAGAAAACAACCGATGGAATCGAAACCAATTATTTTGATCGTCAAGTGCGAACAAAAAAAGATTTAAGCTCGAGAGTTTTTCCAGCAGAGCCCGTCCGTCGCTTACCCCAGCCACCGCCTCACAGAGAGGGGCGTTGAATCGATCCAAAATTGAGCAGCGAAGCAGAGTCTGCTCAAGTTCAGGAGGCAAGAGATCCATTACCACCTCATGGAGATAATTCCGTAGATCTTTGGACCCGCTGGTAAACTCTTTAAGATATGTTTGAGGTTCTTTCTTGAGCCGAGGTGAAAGGGCTGCGATCTGCACACCCGCGATCCAGCCTTCGCTGATAGTGTAGAGCATCCTGACAACATTCTTGGGAAGTTCCAGCTCCACCACTTCAGTTATAAAATCTTCGAGCTCGTTAAAATCAAGCCGAAGATCAGATACATCTACCTTTAATAGCTGATTTTCCAGCTTCAGTCTTGACAAGTGCAATGGGAGATCGGACCGGGTTGCGATCACCAGGTGCAGGTTTTTGGGGCGATTTTGAAGAAGGTGCAACATTAGCTTGTGCACTTGAGGGTCGGTAATCAGATGATAGTCGTCTAATATAAGCACTATTTCCTCTTCACACGCTTCCAGCTCAGAAATCAGAACCGCCTCGGCAAGCTGAGTTGGGACTGATGGCCCGGAGTTGAGAGTTGAGCGGGCCCCATCGCATAGGCTTGGCCGAGCCGCAGAGAGTGCGGCAACCACATAAGAGAGAATACGGTGCGCGGAGTTGTCCTCTTCCGACAAACTGACCCAGGCCACAACCGCCCCCTCGGCAAGATGGGTTTCACGCCACTGGCTCAATAGGGTGGTTTTACCGTAGCCAGCTGGAGCCTGCACCCATGTCAATGCGCGCTCCATAACGACTGGAGCCAAATTACCTAAGCGGTTACGAGCCACCAGGTGCCCCGATACTTTTGGAGAAGATAGCTTGGTAGGTATCAGCGGCAACTGCCAATTAGCGCTCACTTTATCCCGCGCAGTTTGGCCAAGTTCTTTTTTTGTCACCCGAGACCCCTCCCTGACTATTACTAAACATTGAGTCCGGATTAATTCGTGAGGCCGACCGCCACTCCTAGCCTCAACGAGAATCAACCCTGCTGTTCTTAGCTTAACCGTTTTCGGCTTGGCGGAGCCAATCACATGTGGAATTCCCCGGTTTTCGGATACTTCAGAGCCTCGCTACCTTACCACTGCGACAATCGGGCAGTCCGTTCGCCCCCCACTTATGGGAGGGGGGTGATTTTAAAAGTTTTGATAAGGTCATCCACAGTCAATAAAAGTTCCGCTCGTTCAATTTAAAAATAAAAAGGACTGTGGCAGATGAGTGATCGGTTTGTTCTGGAGACCCAAGGCCTTGTCAAAGAGTTCAAGGGTTTTGTGGCAGTCGATGACGTAAACCTCAAGATTCAGCAGGACCACATCCATGCCCTGATCGGGCCCAATGGCGCGGGTAAGACTACGGTCTTCAACCTGCTCACCAAATTCCTCATTCCTACCGGGGGCAAGATTTTGTTCAAGGGTCAGGACATCACCTCGATGAAATCTGCTGCTATTGCGAGGAAGGGCGTGGTGCGTTCGTTCCAGATTTCGGCAGTCTTTCCGCACATGACGGTCCTGGAAAATATTCGTGTGGCGCTGCAGAGTTTCGCGGGGACTTCCTTCCACTTCTGGAAATCCGGCAACAGCCTGAACACTCTCAACGAGCGGTGTATGGAGTTGTTGGATCAGGTGGGGCTAGCCGAGTTTGCCAATACCATCACCATTGAGTTGGCCTATGGACGCAAGCGCGCTTTGGAGCTGGCGACTACCCTTGCCATGGAGCCTGATCTGCTACTGCTGGATGAGCCAACCCAGGGAATGGGCGGTGAAGACGTGGAACGAGTGGTGGAGCTGGTGCGAAAGGCTGCTCAGGGCCGCACGGTGCTGATGGTGGAGCATAACCTTGGCGTTGTCAGCAAACTGTGTGATCGCATCACCGTACTGGCCCGGGGCTCGGTACTGGCCGAAGGGGACTACCAGCAAGTTTCCGCCGATCCACGAGTGCGGGAAGTCTATATGGGCAGCACCTCGACCAGCGCCAGCGCGACACAGGAGGCTACCGAATGAGCCAGCCTTCGAATAGAGAATATGAACAGCTTCGGGTGGCCGGCTTGCATGCCTTCTATGGCGAGTCCCACATCCTGCATGGCATCGATCTGGTGGTGAAACGAGGGGAGCTGATTACCCTGCTGGGGCGCAACGGTGCCGGTCGTAGCACTACTCTCAAGGCTATTATGAACATGGTGGGGCGCCGTACCGGCTCTATCATGATCAACGGTGAGGAGACAATGTCATACGCCCCTCACCACATTGCCAGGTTTGGCGTTGGGTATTGCCCCGAGCACCGGGGCATTTTTTCCGCGCTCAGTGTTCAGGAAAACCTGACCCTGCCGCCGGTAGTGCGCAGTGGTGGCATGGGCCTGGAAGAAATATACAGCATGTTCCCCAACCTGTACGAACGTCGCTTCAGCCAAGGCACCAAGCTTTCCGGCGGTGAGCAGCAGATGCTAGCCATGGCGCGCATCCTGCGTACCGGTGCCAACACGCTGTTGCTGGATGAAATCACCGAGGGCTTGGCGCCGGTGATCGTCGAAAAGCTTGGCGAGGTGTTGATTAAACTTAAGGAGAGCGGCCTGACCATTGTGTTAGTCGAGCAGAATTTTCATTTCGCCGCACCGTTGGCAGATCGCCATTATGTGATGGAGCGCGGCCAGATTGTGTTGGAAGTCAGTGCCGGTGAGCTTGAAGCCAGGCAGTCGATGCTGAATGACTATCTGGGCGTCTGAATGACTGCCTGGGCTTATGGGGTCCGGTGGTGACAAAGCAATAAATCCCCATAGCAAACTAAGCAATGATAATAACGGAGATACAGCAATGACAATTATAAAAAAGCTTCTGACCTCAGCTGTTGCATCAGCGACGATAGTATGCAGCGCACAGGCTGAAATTTCGAATGACACCGTCAAAATCGGTTATCTGGTGGACATGTCCGGCCCCTATCGTGATCTGAGCGGCCCTAATGGCCTAATTGCCCTGGAAATGGCTGTTGCCGATTTTGGTGGTAAGGTTGGCGGAGCCAAGGTTGAAGTCGTTAGTGCCGATGATCGCAACAATCCGGACTCTGCCTCCAGTACCGTGCGTCGTTGGGTTGAGTATGAGAACGTGGACCTAGTCACCGGCTTTGTGGCCTCGTCGGTAACCTTGGCCGTCATCAATATCCTGGAAGAAAATGACAAGTTGGGGATTGTCAGCGGCTCCGCCTCGTCCAGCATCACCAACGAGCACTGCACGCCTAACCACATCCATTACGTGTACGATTCTTATCCGCTGGCCAATGGCACCGCCACCGCGGTCGTTAATGAGGGTGGCAAGAGCTGGTTCATCCTGACCGCGGACTACAGCGGTGGCCATGAACTGGAGTCCAACCTTATCCGTGTGGTCGAAGCCAGCGGTGGTGAGGTTGTCCAAACCCTGCGTCATCCGTTCCCGACGCCAGACTTCTCCTCGTTTATCTTGCAGGCCCAAGCTTCCGGAGCGGATGTGGTCGCTTTGTCCAACGCGGGTTCTGACACTATCAACGCGCTCAACACCGCTGGTGAGTTTGGTCTGACCCAGTCCGGCCAGATCTTGGTTGCCACGTTGCTGTTCCTGAACGACGTGCACGCCATGGGAGTCGAGGTCGCCCAGGGTACCCAGCTGACCACTGGTTGGTACTGGGATATGAACCCGGAAACCCGGGCGTGGGCAGATCGCTTCCTCGAGGAGACTGGAGTGCGTCCCACCATGGTTCATGCGGGCATCTACTCCAGTACCATGCAATACCTGAAGGCTGTGGAAGCGACAGGTTCTGATGACGCGCAAATTGTCCGTAAGCAGATGATGGCGACACCGATCAACGACATGTTTGCCACTGATGGTCGCATTCGCGAAGACGGCCGCATGGTGCATGACATGTACCTGGTTGAGGTGAAAACGCCAGAAGAGTCCACGGGTGAATGGGACCTGTATAAAATCGTCCGCACCCTCCCGGCCGATGAAGCCTTCCGCCCATTGTCCGAGAGTAAATGCCAGCTCGTAACGGGTAACTGATGTTCTGAGCGACCGGACTCCCTGCTCTCCCGGCGGGAGTCCACTAAAAACTACGGATTCGCAAACCGGTTGTCACGACTGCGCTGCTTTTGGAGTTCGCAACATGTTCATGATTCTGGGAGTCCCCGTTGCTGTGCTATCAGGCCAGCTGTTACTCGGGGTTATTAACGGCGCGTTTTACGCCCTATTAAGCCTCGGTCTGGCGGTCATCTTCGGCCTACTCAAAATTATCAATTTTGCTCATGGTGCGATGTATATGCTGGGGGCCTTGGTCGCCGTCGTTTTGTTCGACGCCTTGGGCATCAACTACTGGATAGCGTTGTTCGTGGTACCGTTGCTGGTTGGCAGTTTCGGTATGCTAATTGAGTACTTCCTGCTGCGCCGCATCGCCGGGCAGGATCATATCTACAGTCTGTTGCTCACCTTTGGCGTGGCGCTGATGGTTCAGGGCATTCTTACCAATATTTACGGGGTCTCGGGTCTGCGTTACGCCATGCCCGGCATCTTCAAGGGCGGCATCAATCTGGGCTTTATGTTTCTGCCGTACTATCGTGCTTGGGTAATTGTGATTGCGCTGTTGGTGTGCTTCGGCACCTGGTTTATGATCGAGAAAACCAAGCTCGGCTCCTATCTGCGAGCCGGTACCGAAGATGCCCAACTGATGCAGGGCTTCGGGATCAACGTGCCATTGCTGGTCAGCTTGACCTACGGCTTTGGCGTGATGCTCGCCGCCTTTGCTGGCGTGCTGTCGGCGCCGATTTATTCCGTTACTCCGATGATGGGCTCCCACATCCTGATCGTGGTGTTCGCGGTGGTGGTCATCGGCGGTATGGGCTCTATTGCCGGTGCCATCATCACTGGAATTCTGATGGGCGTCATCGAAGGTCTGACCAAGACATTCTACCCATCAGCCTCATCCGCTGTGATCTTTCTGGTGATGGTGGTCGTTCTGTTGGTGCGCCCGTCGGGCCTGTTTGGTAGGGAGGAGTAATCATGACCAACCCTGTGAATCAGTCCGATATCCAGAAGACCATGCTGCAACAGCAAAAAACAGAGAATTTGAAAAAGCAGATCCTTAATGGTGTCTTACTGGCACTGTTACTCCTCGCACCGGCGGTGATGTACCCGGTTTTCCTGATGAAGATCTTGTGCTTTGCCTTGTTTGCGGTGGCTTTCAATCTGTTGCTGGGCTTCGCCGGCCTGCTGTCATTCGGGCATGCTGCTTTCCTGGCCACCGGCGCATACGTGACTGGCTACCTGCTTTCCACATACTCCGACCTGAGCACAGAAATGGGTATTATTGCCGGAACGGCGGCGTCTACCCTGATTGGGCTTGGCTTTGCGGTGGTTGCCATTCGTCGTCAGGGCATTTATTTTGCGATGATCACCTTGGCGCTGGCTCAACTTGTGTTCTTTTTTTACGTCCAGGCACCGTTTACCAACGGTGAAGACGGGCTCCATGGCGTACCCCGTGGCCAGCTGCTAGGGTTTATCGACCTTGACAACGACTTTGCCATGTACTATTTCGTGCTGGCGGTGTTCCTCGGCGGTTATCTGCTGGTGCAGCGCGTTGTCGGTTCGCCTTTCGGTCAGGTTCTCAAGGCCATTAAGGAAAACGAACCCCGCGCTGTTTCCCTCGGCTACAACGTCAATCAGTACAAGTTGCTGACTTTCGTGATTTCGGCCGGCCTGGCTGGGCTGGCCGGCTCGGTGAAAACGGTGGTGTTCCAGCTGGCCTCCCTGGGGGATGCTCACTGGCACATGTCTGGCGAGGTCGTATTGATGACGCTGCTCGGCGGTAGCGGCACTCTGTTAGGCCCCGTGGTGGGTGCCGCCTTTGTGGTTAATCTGGAGTATCAACTCTCCCAGGGGCCCCTTGGAGACTGGGTGGATGCGGTACTCGGTGGCATCTTCATTCTGGTTGTCATCGCGTTCCAGAGTGGCATCGTCGGCGAGATTCAGAAGTTTCTGAGGAAGAATACAGGCTGATATGTTTTGAACTGTCAAGGCTTGCACGGACTTCACATGTTGCACCTCCAGATACCAGGCACCTTAGGTCAGGACAGGATCCGGCAGACTGCGACGGTGGATCGTACTGATATACGTGGGTTGGTTACCACCTGACTTCACTGCGTCGCGGAGCTTGCCTTTCTCTAAGAGCAGGGATCACTTGCCGGGAACGCCCTTTGGGATGTTCCCTGATAAGTGTCGGTATAGCCCGGCCAAGGGTTCTCCACACCGGCCCGATCCTAAGGTGCCTAGTATCTCCATGAGTTTGATTGCTGATAACTTGAATTCAATTCCGGCTTAGTGGCTACGGCCTCTCATACCGCGTGCGCGCTGGGCATCACCTGGCAGATAATGTCCCAGATAAAGCCGTCAGCTCTCGCGCCACGGCGACACACACGAGCTTGGTGTTCTTTACCGCCCGGGTCAGGTCCCGATAACGTCCACACAGGCGCTTCTGGGCCGCCCAGGCAATAGCTCTGGTCATTGAACGCTTTGCGCTTTAAGTGACCTGTCTGGCGTGCTGGGAAGCGATAGCTCCAGGCAGACTCCGCCAGCACGGCGTCATCGGTGACGAGATTTCCAAGGGTTTGAGAAACGGTGACCAAACGGTGACGAGAAAGGCTGTTCTCCAGAAACAACAAAGCCCGACTCTTTCGATATCGGGCTAAGTGTTTGATCTAATTGGTCGGGACGGAAGGATTTGAACCTTCGACCCCTTGCACCCCATGCAAGTGCGCTACCAAGCTGCGCTACGCCCCGAATTGCCAGTGGCCAGAGAGAAACTTGAGAGAAATCTCAGTGGCTTAGCGGGAGCGAAGTCTACACCAGCCTCGGATAAAAATAAACATCCATTTGCCAATTCTTCGGGCCCTTCTATCGCAGTTTGGTTTCGCGAAGCTGACGAATAAATTCTGGCGGGGCGAAGCTGTCCGGGGTGGCGTTCGGCCAGTAGGTATCAAACACTCTTTCACCGGTTTCTCCTTCCAGAAGGGCGCCTGGTTCAAGAAACGTGAACAGGTCCATGTAGGAATGGATTTCCGTCTTGGACGTGCGGCGGATGATGTGTTCCGGCCCAAGTTCAGACGGATGCTTGAGTCCCGACGCTTCAAGCAGGTTCATCAGCGCCTCCAGAGTGTTTTTGTGATAGTTGTAAACACGCTGGCTTTTATCCTGAACATCAAGCTTTTTGCTGCGCCTCGGGTCCTGGGTTGCAACGCCGCTCGGGCACCGTCCAGTGTGGCAGTTGAGCGCCTGTATGCAGCCGAGAGAGAACATATAGCCCCTCGCCGCATTACACCAGTCTGCCCCCAGCGCCAGGGTTCTGGCTATGTTGAATGCCGAGGTGATCTTGCCCGCAGCGCCAATGGCAATGTGCTCGCGCAGGTTGGTGCCCACCAGTGTGTTGTGCACCAGTAGCAGGGCTTCTGTCATGGGGGTTCCGAGACGGTTGATGAATTCCAGGGGGGCCGCCCCGGTACCACCTTCGCCACCATCCACAACGATGAAATCCGGTGTTTTTCCTGTCTCCAGCATGGCTTTGACGATGGCGAACCACTCCCAGGGGTGACCTATGGCCAGTTTGAAACCCACTGGTTTGCCGCCAGACAGATCACGAAGTTTCTCCAGGAACTCGAGAAATTCCTTGGGTGTAGAGAACGCTGAATGGCTGGCCGGGGAAACGACATCCTTGCCAGCTTCGACGCCTCTGGCCTCAGCAATTTCCGGCGTCACTTTCTCGCCGGGAAGAATGCCGCCATGTCCAGGTTTGGCGCCCTGGGATAGTTTGACCTCTATCATTTTTACCTGGTCGAGAGTGGCGTTGCGCGCGAATATCTCCTCGTTGAAGGTACCGTCCTTGTTGCGGCATCCGAAGTAACCGGAGCCGATTTCCCAAACCAGATCTCCGCCGGGTTCCCGGTGATAGCGGGATATGGAGCCCTCGCCAGTATCATGATAGAAGTCGCCCATTTTGGCGCCCGTATTGAGGCTCAGGATGGCATTGGCCGACAACGACCCAAAGCTCATTGCCGAAATGTTGAAGACGCTGGCGTTGTAGGGTTTTGCGCACTGTTTTCCAATCACGATCCGGAAATCCGCATCTTTCAGGGTGGATGGCTGGAGAGAATGATTGATCCACTCAAAACCTTCGTCATACATACCCAACTGTGAGCCGAAAGGGCGCTTGTCGAGCACGTTCTTTGCTCGCTGGTAAACGATGGTGCGCTGTTCTCGTGAAAAGGGACGTTCATCCGTATCAGACTGAATGAAATACTGGCGTATTTCCGGGCCAATCGATTCGAGAAAGTACCGAAAATGCGCGAGAATGGGGTAATTTCGGCTAACCGTGTGTTTACGCTGAACAAGATCCCATGTGCCGGTCGCCGCCAGTAACCCGAACAGGATGGGTACAACATAAAACCAGCCTCCCCAAATGGCACTGGCCAGTAACGAAGCTATAAAGCCGGTCAGGCTCAGCGCATAAAGCGTATATCGAAAGGGGAAGGTTTCGGTTTTATCCATAAGTTCCTCAGAGTGGGTGTGCCGTTTTCTCTCAAAATATTAACAGTATTCGCGCGGGATTTGCGTTCCAGTGTGGCAAAGCGGATCAGGGAGTATTTTGCACAGATACCGAAATATTGGTCTAAGATTGCTTTCAGGGCGTATGTGTCCGCTCTTTGATGTTTTGAACTCAAAGCAATAAGATGTCGAGCTTTTAACGTTTGCATCCGAATATTGAAACGTTTTACACCAACAGGAGGCTCAAAACGTGGGCGACGTTGTAAAAGACGAATACCAGACGGATTACGTCGCAGGCCAGGATAATATAAATCCGTTCGGCCTGGATCTGCACGCGCCAGTGTTTCCGATTACCGCAATTATTGTTGTTGCGTTTGTAATAGGGACACTGATTTTCCCAGGGGAGGCAAAGGAGCTCCTCGATGGCGCCAAATGGTGGACCATCGCACAATTTGATTGGTTCTTCCTGCTCAGTGCCAACGTTTTTGTCGTTGTATCTCTCGCCCTGATCTTCATGCCAGTCGGCAAAATCCGCATCGGCGGGATGGATGCCAAACCGGAATTTTCGACGATGTCGTGGTTTGCCATGCTCTTTGCGGCAGGCATGGGTATCGGCCTAATGTTCTGGGCTGTCGCCGAGCCAGTTGCCTATTACACGGGCTGGTATGAAACACCGCTTGGTGTTGAAGCCAATACGGCTGAGGGCGCGAGGCTGGCCATGGGTGCAACCATGTATCACTGGGGCCTGCATCCCTGGGCAATCTACGCGATTGTGGCGCTGTCGCTGGCGTTTTTCGCCTACAACAAAAACATGCCACTGACGATCCGCTCTGCGTTCTTTCCACTGCTCCGCGATAAGGTTTGGGACTGGCCCGGCCATATCATTGATATCCTGGCGGTAGTGGCAACCATTTTTGGTCTTGCGACTTCCCTTGGTTTCGGTGCGCAGCAGGCCGCTTCCGGTCTTGATTACCTGTTTGGTATTTCGTCCGGTATCAATGTGCAGATGGCGATCATCACGGGTGTGACGGCTCTTGCCCTGATTTCAGTGCTGCGTGGCCTCGACGGTGGCGTAAAGATTCTGAGTAACGTCAACATGTCGTTGGCCGGCATCTTGTTGTTCTTCATCATCTTCGCCGGTCCGACCATGACCGTCTTCGAGACCATCTGGGTAACCTCATCCAGTTACGTTGGCAATGCC
Source organism: Marinobacter sp. B-12 (assembly GCF_056857915.1). NCBI lineage: Bacteria > Pseudomonadati > Pseudomonadota > Gammaproteobacteria > Pseudomonadales > Marinobacteraceae > Marinobacter > Marinobacter sp. B-12. Next base: position 63,948 of record NZ_JBSXOB010000046.1, read on the forward strand.
TTGGCACTGAGTAATCCGTTTGGTCGTGAAGACCAGGCCTGGTTCCACGGCTGGACAGTCTTCTACTGGGCCTGGTGGATTTCCTGGTCACCGTTCGTTGGTATGTTTATCGCGCGCGTCTCCAAGGGCCGCACCGTTCGTGAATTCGTGACAGCGGTACTGATCGTACCGACCGTCATTACCGTGGTCTGGATGAGCGCATTTGGCGGTTCCGCTCTGGAACAGATTCAGGACGGCATCGGTGCTCTGGCTGAGAATGGTCTGACAGACGTGTCTCTGGCAATGTTCCAGATGTTCGCTAACCTGCCGTTCGTTGCGATCTCATCCTTCGTGGGTATCGTGCTGGTGCTGGTGTTCTTCGTAACATCGTCTGATTCCGGCTCGCTGGTTGTGGACAGCATTACCGCGGGCGGTAAAACCGACGCCCCGACTGCGCAGCGTGTGTTCTGGGTAGTGATGGAAGGTGCTATTGCCGCAGCACTGATTTTCGGTGGCGGCGAAGATGCACTGGGCGCGATTCAGGCGGCTGCAATTACTGCCGGTCTTCCGTTCACAGCTGTGTTGCTGGTCATGACCTGGGGCCTGCTCAAAGGCCTAACTCATGAGCGCAAACTGCTGATTGCCGAGGGCAAGCTCTGAGACGTGTGAGAAAGTAAAAAAACCGGGGTTCGCCCCGGTTTTTTTGTGCCTGCTATTCGGAAGTCAGGTTTTAGACGTAAAGGTATCCATAGCGAATGCGGCCCTTTCTTCCGGGGTGAAGTGCGTCCTTCGGAGGGCTTCGATCTCTCTAAGGCGGGGCAACAGCCCGCGACCATTGGCCATCTGGATGGCCAGGCCAGGGCGGGCATTCAGCTCGAGCAGCAAAGGCCCTTCGTTTGCGTCCACGACCAGATCGACACCCATATATCCCAGCCCGGTTGCCTCGTAGCATCGTGACGCCATTACCAGCATTTCCTGCCAGTCATCTATCACCAGGTTTTCCAGGGCGAGGCCTGTGTCGGGATGCAGGGTGATCGGCCGATTGAACTGTACCGCATTCAGGCTGTGGCCATTGGCGATATTGAGTCCAACACCAACGGCACCCTGGTGAAGGTTGGCCTTGCCATCCGAGGCAGTCGTAGCCAACCGGAGCATCGCCATTACAGGGTAACCCTGGAAAACGACGATGCGGATATCCGGCACGCCCTGGAAAGAATACCTGGCAAGCGATGGAATCGATTCCACCAGATTCTCGACAATGGCAACATCGGGCGTGCCGGCCAGTGAGTAGAGTCCGGCAAGAATGTTGGATAGGTGTCGCTCAAGGTGACCCGAGGATACCCGTGAACCTGAGGCCTTGACGTATTCGTTATCGTCCCGGCCGGTAATCACGGTAATCCCTTTGCCCCCGGAACCTTTGGCCGGTTTGATGGCAAAGCCGTCCAGGTCTTCAGCCATCTCCCGGAAATGGGAGATTTCGTGTTGTTGGCGAACCACTTGCAACAGCCTGGGGGTGCGAACATCGTATTCGGCAACCACCAGCTTGGTTTTCAGTTTGTTGTCCACCAACGGGTAGGACGAGCGGCTATTGTACCGCGCAATGTAGTCTACATTGCGCCGGTTCATGTTTAGCATGCCCAGTTGGTTCAGTTTGAAGGGCGAAATCCAGCCCATCAGTTATACGCCTTCATCGGATAGAAACGACGGAGCTCTGTGAGCTTATAGCCCGTGTACTGTCCCATCAGCAGGATCAACCCCAAAACCACGAAATGGAGTTCCGGGAAATTAAACGTCAGGTGGCTCGCCAGGGGCGCGCTCATGATCAGGAAGGCACAGACTGCGACAAACAGACTGCCAGCTCCCTGAACAAACACCTCTCGGGCGCCTTCCTCTTCCCAGAGTATGGACATACGTTCTATCGTCCAGGCGATGATAACCATCGGGAAAAAGGTGACGGTCATTCCCGTGTTGAAGCCCATTTGATAACCCGCGATGCTCAGTCCGGCGGTGATAAAGATCACAAGAATAATAAGCGCGGAAATTCGCGAGACCAGCAACAGGTTAAGGCTTGACAGGTAGCCGCGCATAAGCAGGCCAATGGCCACCACGGAAATAAAGGCTATCAGCCCCGGAATCAGGGTCGTCTGAACGAATGCCACGGCGATCAGTATCGGCATGAACGTACCGGACGTTCGTATACCGACGACAATACGCATAAAGGCCACGACAAGCGCCCCGAGAGGAAGCAACAGAAGCATTCTGAACATGCTTTGTTCTTCGATGGGGAGCTGGTAAAGGCTCAGGAAACCGAGACCATTTTTGCCGGATTGGGCCTGGGCCAGTTGCAGCGCCGGGATGGTTTGCCGAAGCATGGAGAAGCTAACGTCTGAATTGTCACCACCCACAATATCCAGCAAGGAGACAGCTGCCTGCCGCCATAGCAAGACGTGCTCCGGAAGCCCCTGTTCCGCTGTGCGAGGGTTGAATGTCAGCCAACGGGCACCATCGTAGATCTGCAGGAAAGGACGAAGTTGCTGGCGTCGTCTGGCATCTTCCAGAGCCAGGCCGTCTGCCGTCCGGGCGGGAATGCCGGCATGGTTGAGCATCCGGGTCAGCAGATCAATGTAGTTTGCTTCGGACACGAGTAGGGTAGTGTTCTGGGCGCCCTGGTCCGGTTGCAGCAATTTGATCAGTTCCCGGGTCATGCTCTCGGGTGTGCTGGAGCGTTCTGCTGCCTGTTGCAGCAGTTCTTCCACAGCGGTCGCTTGAGGCTCTTCCCAGAAGACCGGTTCGGGCTTGGGGGGGCGTTTGGGCTGGCTGCCCAGGGCTCTGTCATCCGGGATCAGCTGGACCTTGAAGTAGAGCGTCTGGGGGCCGCTGACATCGCGTTTTGACCATTCAGCCCGGCGGTCACCGGAGTCATCCACAATGGAAAAGCCGTAACCGGGAGACGCAGCCTGCTCCGAGATGATGCGAAATTGTGGCGGCTGATCGGGGATGTTCAGGCTGGCGAGTACGGGTTCGCCTGTGCCGTCGAAGTCGATTCGGGCCTCCACCATCCAGACGGGTTTCTGCTCCCCGGTAAACCAGGGAATGCCGAGTTCGACATGCCGCCAAATGGCAATAGAAATCCCAGCTGCAATGAGAAGGAGGATGGCGAAAAAAAACGGGATGCGCGAGCGGCTACTCAAGGTTGATCCCCATTTTCTTCGGCTGGCAGTTTATCGGGCAGTTCGGTGGCGAACTCCTTGCCCACATCAATCAGCATGACGTCCCTCAAAATGTTGCGGCCAACCAGCACCGTATGCGAGAGGTGCTCTCTGTTGGTCAGTGTAAACTCAGCCTGTTGCCGATGGTTGCCGATCATGAACTGCAACTCTACAACCACACGGCGTTCTGATTCATCGGTGCTGGACTGGATAATCCTGACCCGGCGTGAGATTTCCCGTTCCAACGTCACGAAGTCGTCGGCGCCGGGGACCGGAACGTCAAACCTTACCCAGTTATTCCCATCCCGTTCAAACCGGGTAATGTTTCGGGCATCCAATGAAGAGGTTTCCGCTCCACTGTCAATGCGAGCGTCGTAAATCAGATCAGGGCCAACCAGATAGAATTTCTCCAGCTCGCCTACAACAACCTTGCCTTTGAGTCGGTCGGCCCTTCCGTTGTTCTTGGGATCAGACTGTCCAGCTGTGCAGGCCTGTTGTTTTGGGGCGGGGGGGCAGGCGGGTTTCTCGATTTGCTCGGTAATTGCCTCGAGGATGGTTTTGGTGGATTCCTCGTTCAGCCGGGTCAGCGCCTGGAAGTTCTCATCCGTCCGGTTCTCAAGGCGAACGACCTGTTCTCCCTGATTTATAACGGAGGTATTCAGCGCTTCAAGATCCTGCTTCGGCACCATGAAGTAACGATCTGCGGTGCAGCCAGCGAGGAGTGATATCACAAGGCCGGCCGCAGCCAACTTTCCAAACTCTGAACGTATAGACAAGATCCGAAACCCCTGAATCCATGGCTTTGATACTTTAATTACAGAGCGCTGCAAGGATATTTCGTATTTGTGCAAGAACAGTCACTTGTAATCACAGGTCGGAAGTATACAACATCATAACTGTTGAGTCGGTTTACAGATCATTAACGGCGGGTATTATTTTCGTCCAGATGCCTGGGAAAGGAAGTGGCTTTTGACAAGAACTTCTTCGGAGCGGAGGTATTCCTGCACAACAGGGGAGCAGTTCAGGTAAAACAATAGCAGCTCTCTCTGGACATCCTGATCCTGAATGCGGGAAGCGAAGTGAATCAGGTCGCGGATGGATTCGTCACCATTGTTCTGGAAGGTTCTGCCGTAGCGTCCCTTCAGGATGCCGGTCAACCGTTCCAGATGGAATTCCCCGGTATGGGTCATATGGGGAAGAATGCGGAAACCACCGTGGCTGGCTCGTGCGCCAGGCTTGCGGTATTCACTGCCTTCCACATCCGAACACCCCGAATAGGAGAATTCAGATCCCAGTTTTCTCCATAGCTCTTTGAGCATGTTGAATTCCTGTCCTTTATACTGCTCCTGGACCATGGCACCCGGCAGCAAACCAGCCATTCTGTCGGTAAACAGGCCATATTCACCGTTTTAGATGATATTACGTTCCGAGTCCAGAGCCGGATGCTTTGGGTCGGGAAATTTGCCAATCAGTCCACCAGAACCAGTGAATGGCAAACCTTTGACGTGAGTCCGACCAAAAAGGTTCCGTCAATACGGTAAACTGTTGTTCTATCGTAATGTTCGAGTCAATTATTAGAGGAGATCGGGGTGCCCGAGGCAATCATCGATGTAGTGGGGCGTGGGCCGGAGACCGTCACTTTGCTGATATTGGTGGTGGTAATGCTGTGCTTTCTGGTGTTCGCTGTGATTAAGGGAAGTCGTGCCAGAACCGCACTCCGTGAGTTTGGCTATGCACGGGCAATTGATGAACAGCGCTTCCATCAGCTTGAAGCTGCGCTCGAAAACGGCAAAGCCGAGATTGAGCAAGCGGGCCTGGACACCGAACACTGGCGACAGCGAGCGGCAACACTGGAAAATCGGGTAGCCGGGCTGGAATCCGAAAGCAAGTCGCGACTGGCGCGTATTGAGCAATTGGAAGCAGAAAGACAGTCCCAGCAACAGCGAGCGGACGAGCTTTCCCGCGAGCTCGGAGATGCACGCGTTTCCCTGCGCGAGCAGGAAGTAACGCTGGATAAGGAACGCCGCGCAACCACAGAAAAACTGGAGTTGCTGGAACGCAACCGTGATGCGTTGAAACAGGAGTTCGAGAATCTCGCCAATCGTATTTTCGAGCAGAAAAGTGAACGCTTCAGCCAGCAGACCCGCACCAGTATCGATACCCTGCTGAATCCTTTCCGGGATCAACTCCAGGACTTCCGCAAACGGGTGGAGGATGTCTATACCACCGAAACGCGGGATCGGCAAGCGTTGAGAAGTGAAATCAAGTCCCTGCAGGAGCTGAATCGCCAGATCACTGAAGAAGCCTCCAACCTCACAAAGGCGCTTAAAGGTGACAAGAAAATCCAGGGCAATTGGGGTGAGCTGATTCTGGAGCGCGTCCTTGAGCGCTCAGGTTTGCGCAAGGGCATCGAGTATGAAACCCAGGGCAGCTATCGCGATGAGGACAACCAGTTGCTGCGCCCGGATGTCATTGTCCACTTGCCGGACAGCCGAAATCTGGTGGTGGATTCAAAGGTATCCCTGGTGGCGTACCAGCAGTGGGCAACGGAAGAGGACGAGACCGCCAAGGACGAAGCCCTTCGCCAGCACGTCGAAGCGGTGCGTAATCATATTCGCGCCCTGAGCGAGAAAGATTACAGCCAGCTTCACGGTCTGCACTCACCAGACTTTGTGTTTCTTTTCATGCCCATTGAACCGGCCTTTGTGGCTGCTTTTCAGCAGGACGAGAACCTATTCGCAGAAGCATTCGAGCGAAAGATTATTGTGGTTACACCAACGACATTGCTTGCGACCTTGCGAACCATTGAAAATATCTGGCGATACGAGCGTCAAAGCCAGAATGCGCGTAGGATTGCCGACCGAGCCAGTGCAGTGTATGACAAGCTGCGGGTGTTTGTAGAAGCGATGGAGAAGCTGGGAAGCCAGTTGCACACCGCGCAGGGAACCTATGATTCGGCGATGAACACGCTCACCCGTGGTCGCGGTAACCTTATCTCGCAAGCCAATCGCTTTGTAGAGCTGGGCGTTCGTGTTAAAAAAGAACTACCGAAAGCGATTATGGATCAAGCCGAAGTGGACGCCGAAGATGTTGATGACACCGGCGATCCGGTCGAGCCCACGGTGGACGAAGACGCTCCCCCGGGATAATCAGCAGGAGTAAACAAGATGGTAAAGATAACCCGAGTTGGGCGTCGTTCAGTCAGTGGCTTTATGTTGGCATTCCTAATGATGGCCGGGCAGGTTAGTGCCCTTGAGCCCGAACATGAGACCCGTCGATTAATGCTTGCCACTGAAGAGGCCGTTTCCGCAGAGAGCTGGGGCGAGGCGGGGAAGTACCTGAACCGTCTCCAGCAATTGGAAGGGGGAAAACCGGCGAATTATTTCTATTTTCGCGGCCGCGTGATGCTGGAATCTGACCATTACAACGAAGCGCAAGCTGCATTGGAGAAGTACGTCAGCCTGGTGGGAAGTGAAGGCGAGCACTACACCGACGCACTTAAATTGATAACCAATGTTGAGAAAGCCCGTCAGCAAGAAGGGGCGAATAGCACGAACAACGGCGCTGGTGATCCGGACCCAGTGGCCATTATCGAGCCGGCAAGCGAGCAATCGTTGGGGAAACTCCGGGAACTCTACCTGGTGGATTCGAACGCCGATGCGCTGGTAATTCACGCCAACACGCTCCTGGACGTTGTCGGTTGGCGCGAAGATCAGCGAATCGTGAGGCTGGACCGCCCTGCTGATGTGTCTTACAGGATCGACAGACGGAACGACATTATCAGTATTCAGGAATCCCGTCGCGAGTCCGGTGGTCGCGTCGTTAAAACGACTGAATCCATGGGCGTTTTCGGCGTCAATCCGCAGATTGAATGGAACTGCGAAAGTTCAACGGCCAGTTGCTGGATTTACGACCCCCGAGATGGCTCGCGGTTGATGAAACTCAGCCCTGATCGCGAACGGGCCGAAGAAATTGCCCGCACCTTTGGCCGTCTGATCCGGACCATGCAGAATCCCAGTTAATCCTGAAGCTGACCCCGCTCGCCTTCGCGGTAAGCACCGGGAGTGACCCCCGTCCACTTCTTGAAGGCGCGGTGAAACGTTGAGGGTTCGGTGAATCCGACCCGAAACGCAATATCATTGATCGGCAGGTCCGGCCGCGACAGGTAATAGATGGCCATGTCCCGGCGTAGCAGGTCCTTGATCTCCTGAAATGAGGTGTTTTCCTGCTTCAGCCGTCGGCGAAGGGTCTGGGGGCTGGTATGAAGCTCTGTGGCTATCCATTCGAAGTCGGGTAGGGCACGGGCGAAGTCCCTGCCGATAAGCGCGCGAATGCGCCCTGTGTAGGTGTTGCTCTCGTCCGGGCGTGACAGCAGGTCGGCCGGTGAGGTTTTCAGAAACTGTCGCATCTCCGGCTTGTCGCGTATCACGGGTGCCTGCAGAAAACGCTTGTCGAACGTCAGGGCCGTTTCACTGGCTTCGAACGACAGTGGGCAATGGAAGATATGCCGGTATTCGTCGCCATGGGACGGTCTGGGATAATTGAATTCCGCCTTAAGCAGCTCCACCGGTTGCCCGATCAACCAACTACCCAAGCGATGCCAGATGACCAGTATGCTTTCCCGGAAAAAGTGCATTGGGTCGTGGATACCCCCTTCAATCACCGTTACCAGCCGGGCAGTCCTGTCGTCCACTTCCAGTTTCATGGTGACCATGGGCTCGAACAGGCGACAAAAATCAAACGCCTGGCGATAGACCGCCTCAAGATTGGGGCAGTCGATAACCAGCGCGCACATGGTGGCGAACGTGCCGGTACGGCAGCGGCGCGGGCCCAGCCCCATAAACTCATCGTCCATTGCACTCCAGGTAGCCTGCATCAGCCGGCTGTATTGGGTGCTGCTCACCCGGGCCATCTCGATCCTCAGCAGGTCCGGTGATATTCCAGCTTCGCTCAGCATTCTATGGGCATCAATTCCCGCTCTTTCGGCCCCAACCAATGCGGCTTCCACGAAGTGCCTGGAAACGGTGAGTTCCGACATATCATCCTTTATCCTTATTGAACGAAGCCCATCATAAAACCCCTTGGGTACAATGCAACCATCACCCTCGCGACGGACTGGAAGAAATGGTCAATGGGAATGATGGAACCGGCAGTTGGCCCCGCAGGGAAAACAGGGCAGCATCAGGGCTGTCCAAAAATAGAGAAGGAGGTTTGCATGCCCGGCCCACTGAGTAACCTGAAAGTTCTGGATTTCAGTACACTGCTGCCTGGCCCCTATGCCACCATGCTGCTGGCGGATATGGGAGCGGATGTGTTGCGGGTGGAGGCCCCTGGCCGTCTGGACCTGACCCGTGTGATGCCGCCGCTGGAAGATGGCGTCAGCACGTCCCATACCTTCCTGAACCGAGGCAAGCGATCCCTTGGGCTGGATTTGAAGCAGGAGGGCAGTGCCGCCCTCGTCAAGCAGTTGGTGGCAGAGTACGACGTGGTGGTTGAACAGTTTCGACCGGGCGTTATGGACCGGCTCGGGATTGGTTATGAAACCCTCAAAGCCATCAACCCCAATCTTATTTACTGTGCGATTACCGGCTACGGCCAGACTGGCCCCTACAAGGATCGGGCAGGGCACGATATCAACTACCTGTCTCTCGCCGGCGTGGCCAGCCATTGTGGCCGTCGCGAAACGGGACCGCCACCGATGGGTATCCAGATAGCCGATGTGGCAGGCGGCTCCCACCATGCTGTCATGGGCATCCTGGCGGCGGTGGTTCACCGCCAGCAAACGGGGGAGGGGCAGTTTATCGATATCAGCATGACCGACGCCGCCTTTGCCCTCAATACGATGGCCGGTGCAGCAGCCTTGGCTGGCGGGCAGGAACAGAAGCCGGAAGGCTCCATGCTCAACGGCGGCACCTTTTATGATTACTACCAAACCAGCGACGGCCGGTGGCTGTCTGTGGGCAGCCTTGAGCCGAAGTTTTCCGGTCGGCTATGCGATGCATTGGGCATTCCTGACATGAAGAGCTTCGCTCTGAGCCAGAACCCGGAGGATCAGCGGGCTATCCGAGAAGCGTTGAAAGCCACCATTGCGCGGAAAACACTGGCGGAATGGCAAGACGTCTTTGTGGATGTTGATGCGTGCGTGGAGCCGGTGCTGACCATCTCAGAGGCAGCGGAGCACCCGCAAATGAAAGTGCGCGGCATGGTTGTTGAGGTCGCGAAAGGGGATGGGGGTACCCAAAAGCAGATTGGCCACCCGATTAAATTCAGCGCAACGCCTTGTGAGAGCCGTTATATCGGTCGAGCATTGGGGGCCGACAACGGCGATTTTTGAGGGATCAATAAAAAATGAATCGTCCGTCAGTCCTTAGCTAAAGAGCGGGTTGTCTGCTAATTTGTGAGAGTGAGTCATCTTTGGCTTACTCATAACAATCACAATGGACGAATTACTATGAAATCGCTTCGCAAACCTTTCAGAAGCGCTGACAAAGGCGCGTTGAAAGCGGCCGGGGTAGCGCTGGCCAGTAGCTTTCTGATTACAGGATGTTTCGACGGAAGCAGTTCTTCTTCCGGCTCCGATAGCTCGGTAAACGAACAGCTTTTCCCGGCGGACGGTACGTTTGAGGCAACCATAAGGAGGACGACTAACGGGATTCCGCATGTTAAGGCGGATAATCTGGCGTCGGCGGCGTTTGGCCATGGCTACGCGCAGGCTCAGGATAACGTGTGTTTGTTGGCTGAGGCCTTCGTCAAGGCAAGAAGTGAAAGGGCGAGGTATTTTGGCCCAGGCAATGACAGTATCAATATTATCAACGATTTCAGCTACAAGGCCCAGGATATACTCAGCGGTGCGAAAGCCGAGTTTCCACAATTGAGCGAAGAAAGCCGCGCCATGGTTGAGGGTTTCACGGCCGGGTATAACCGGTATGTCAGTGAAACGGATCCCGGGATGTTGCCGGTTGAATGCCGTGATCAGCCATGGGTGAAAGAAATTGAACCAACTGATCTGCTGGCGCATTATCGCATTGTGGGGCAGTTTGCCAGCGGTGCGCAGTTTGCGACTGGGTTAGCCTTTGCCGCGGTACCTCCTGGAGAGTTAGACGACCCGGTTTTGGCCCAACCTGTGACAAGCACCGGTGGTGCCACTGGCAACACCCTACAAGTGGCCGAGGCTGCTCGCCAGAACGCTCGCGAGATCGACAACTTTGCAGACATGGGCCTGGCGAGCAACGCTTGGGGTATTGGCTCTGAGCTGACCGAAAATGGAAAAGGTGCGTTACTCGCAAATCCTCATTTCCCCTACACCGGCCACAGGCGCCTCTATCAGGTCCAGCTGACTGTTCCAGGTTACCTGAACGTCAATGGCGCTGGTCTTCTGGGCACGGCTATCCCGCTGATTAACTTCAATGAGAATCTAGCTTGGTCCCACACAGTGACCACCAGCCGTCGTTTCACCTGGTATGAGTTGCAACTGAAACCCGGGGATCCGCTGACTTATATCAAAGACGGCGTCGAAAAAAACATCACCTCTAAAACCTTTCAGATCGAAGTGAACATGGGTGGCCCCGAGCCTGTTGTCCTTGAAAGGACTTTCTGGTTTTCCGAGTACGGCCCGATGCTTGCCGCAAACGAGGCCAACGACGCCTTCCCGGAATGGGGTGGCACCGGTTTGGTCAACGGCGAGCCGGCTGCTTACACCTATCGCGATGCCAATGCCAATACGTCTGGCTTACTGGATACCTGGCTGGGCATGAGTCGGGCAACCAACCTTGAGGAATTCAAAGACGTGTTTCGTGAGTGCGGTACCACCTTATGGACCAATACTACTTACACGGATGATCAGGGCAACGCATACTATATTGATAGTAGTTCCGTACCTAATTTGTCGGACGCCTCTCTGGCTGTTTTGGATTTCAAGCGCACAGCGAGTCCGGCGTTCAACCAGTTGTTTAACAATAACGTTACCCTTCTTGACGGCTCGAAATCACGTGATGACTGGGTTGAGGGAAAGTGCGCGGGACTGGTGCCCTTTGAGGATAAGCCGCAGTTGCAGCGCACAGACTGGGTGCAGAACTCAAATAGTAGTCACTGGGCCACTAACCCGAATGAGTTCCTTACAGGGTTCTCGCCCTTATACGGCGCTGAGAATGCACCGATCAACCCTCGCACAAGACTTGGTATCAAGATGCTGCAGAACCCGACAGCCCCGGGTCTGGATTCAACCACTAAACCGCCCGGTGGACAGGATGGCAAATTCAGCGCGCGCGATTTGATCGACACCATCTGGAACAACCGGGCCTGGTACGCCGAACAGTTCTTGCCGGAGTTGCGGGAGCGCTGCGCCCTGATAGCCGACCCGGTTAATGTTCCCCAAGGCCTGCTGCCGTCAGATCCTGAGGTAACATCACCTGGCACCCAGGATGTGACTATAGGATGTGATACGTTGAATGGTTGGAACGGGACTTACGATCTAACCAGCACAGGTGCCCACCTGTTCAGAGCCTTTATCGACATCTATAACCGCAGCTTTCCTGACGACTTGGACACGGAGTTCGACCCCGCAGACCCGGTCAACACTCCGGGAGCCCCATCAACGAATGGTCGTGGTACCGCAGATGACGCAATGCTCCAGTCCCTCGCTGCGGCCATGGTGCTACTGGATAATGCTGGTATTGCTCCGGATAGTCAGTTGGGTGAAGTTCAGTATTATCAGCCCAGTGGCGGGGTTCCTCCAGGCGGTGATCCTGCAAGTGCTGAAGTACTGGCTTCCAGAATTCCCTGGCACGGCGGTGACGGAAACGTGGAAGGTGCATTCAACGCTATTGGTGTTGTAGATAACTCTTTCGCTGAAGATACGCGTATACCACGAGTGAACACGCCAGATTACGAAGGTGTTAAACAGCCCGAGGAGACAGAGTTCCGTTTTGCGGGGGGGCTGTCCGCTAACGACGGCGAAGGCTGGTTAATGGCCCGTGGAACAAGCTGGCACTTCGGGCTGGAATTTACGGATGAAGGCCCGCAGGCTTATGGCCTGACCAGTTACTCCCAGTCTTCAGATGCCGGTTCAGACTTCTTCGTGGACCAGAGCATGCGCTATTCGCAGAAAGACGCGAGAAAGCTTTTCTTTACGGATGAAGAAATTGAACAGAACCTTCTGAGTGGTGGCGTCATGAACATCAGCAATTGATAATCTGAGGACTACCTAACGCAATCTATCGATTGCGAACACTAACCCCGGCGCTTCGGCGCGGGGTTTTTTTAATGGATTTGAACTTTGTGCGAATAGTGCCGGAAAAGCGCTAGCTTATCATCTACAAATAGCGAACAGAGTTGTTCGCACATATCAAATGTTCAGTTGGCCTGGGCGGAGGCATGAAACCTGGCCAGACAACCAGGGATGCAAATGCAGGTAAAGGGTTGGGAAGGCTGGGGCGTTCTATGCTCTTTTGGGAGGGACTATATGAACGCTTCTCTTCCGATGCTTCGTTCTACCCGGGGAGGTAACGGAATGGCCAAGGGTAATTTGTTACTGCCATCGGATCGAAATTGCCGGGAACAAAAAAGCCGCCATCAAAGATGGCGGCTTTTCACTTGCGATAATGCTTAGTTAAGTTACGGCAGTGTGGACTGAATTAGGAATAGTGTTTGCTGAACCATGGTTCCAAAGGTTACTTCTGCGTTGTCAGCAGACACAATAATCTCTCCGCCTGTGGCTATCGTGCGGTCTTTAAGCACGTCGCCGGCGTCAGCCTCTTCTTCCTTCGGCAACACCGGAGTGCCATGCACGCCTTCTTCATAGCGAGTGATCATCGGTGTATCCAGCGGAAGAACTGTGGGAATAGCCCCCATTACGGCAGCCAGAGCCTCAGAGCCTGACAGCGGTGCTTCCGGTGACCTGATGGTAAGACCGTTCGGGAACGTAATGTTCAACGGGCCCTTGTCATCACCATAGCGGGTATCCGCAGCATTTGGTGTAGTACGATCACCCTCTACCTGTGCCAGAACCGTGTTTGAAACTGCCAGCTCATTGGCAAAATTGATGGGATCAACCGAATCCAGGCTTGCCTGGTTTACATTCAGGAAGGTCTCCAGGTCCGCGTCGCCCTGTGTTAGGCCAGCGGCTACCTGCAATCCACCGAGAATTGTCGGGGCGAAGCTGGGAGAGTTTTCAAGCAGACGGGTGATACCAGCGACTGGTGTTAGCAAGTGTGTACCTGAGACGAACAACTCGGTATTCCCGCTGGCAGTAGCCGCACCAACGAATGCTCCACCGTTGAGGGTACCTAGCGAGTGCCCAATGAAGGTAACGCCGGTGTCGGTGATGCCCGCTAGGCTGTTCACAGTTGCCGTCAAATTCATGAGGTCAACGGCGCCTTGGCGCAGGACGTCACGGTTGTTCATGAAGTTGGTCAGGTTAATGAACAGGGAGCCTGAACTACCTACACCCTCTTCAAAGTTCATTGCAATCGGGTTGCCGTCTGCGCCTGCAGTAAAGCCGTAGTGGCGCTCATTGACACCATCAATCACGCCAGTTGCTGTGCTTGCGGGTGCTAGGCCGGGAATGGTGCTGCCGGCATTGGCAACAGTGTTGTCCAGTGAAAACGCTGATCCAAGGTTTTGAGCCGCTGTGGCACCGCACTGTGGAGTTTCATTGCCAGGGACTGGAAGCACATTGGCAACCGCTTCTTGAAAACTACGGCCGACATCGTCGAAACCAGGCGCTATGCCGTCATAAAGTGCTGGTTCACACTGAACTGTCGGTGTGTCCCCTGATGTGTCAAAGGCTATTGATTGGACCGTCAGAGCAGGGAACTGACCCGCAACGACCGCATCTATGGTTCCTTGGGCTTGAGGAGTTATGATTGGCTCGCCGTCTGCGTCTTCTTCTGGCTCAGGTAGTAGCTCGCCTCCAACCAATAGTGTCAACGCCAGGTTTTCCTGGTCCTCAAGTGTAAACGGCGCTACCCCGTGGAGAGGTTGATCAATAGCAAAGACCGCAAGGTTCACAGCTGGATCGAGAGACCTAGCTGCGGCGACTAACTGACTGCCAAATGCCAGGGCAGCACTTCTATCGGTGGTGATGCCATGCTGGAAGATAACCGGTATCAGTTCAGCTCCCTCGTCTCGTGGATCTAGCCCAGCCGGGGTGATCACCAGCATCGGAACGTCGACTTCGCCTTCCAGTTTCGGGAAGGGGAAGTTGTAGTTGAGTACAGCGCTTACGTCGGAGTCCTCTTGGGGGATCGTCGCACCAAGTTGGTCACCAAGTATTGCTGCCAGATCCGAATCTGGACGCCAGCTTTGAGTCCGAATAGAAGAAGTCGCGCCAGTTTGGTTCTCGTCCGGAACACTAATGAATTGTGGGAGCTCGATGAATCCCTGGTGTACGTCAACTTCGTTTGGACCAAAGTCAAGGGAAGACAGAACGGCGGAAACTGAAAGAGCATCATTAGTTGATACTATGTCCAGATTTTGGGCAGCAGGCGTGGGGAACTCAATTCCGGCCATACCAAAACCAACTTCTGCAGTTGCGCCGACGCAATCGAACTTGGCTTTGCCAGCAAGGTCGTCACAGGGTGCAAAATTGGGGTTGGCGAGAGCTTCGCTTGGAGTGAAACCGGCAGTGGTTAATTGAACGTAGTAGGATGTGTCGCCAAATCCGAATGAGCTGGGATCATTGTTACCCGGGCGTAGAAAGTCCGACGGTTCGATGACCTCACTTTCGGGATCCTTGCCGAGCGCCGCAACAACCGCAGCCTGGACTTGCGCATCTGTTGCCGTTTCAGGAAGACCGAAACGCTCGGGATCGAGTCCAGAAGGCTCTCCGCTTACCTGAGAGCTGAAGACAGTAGCTGCTGCGGCACGTATGCTGGCAGCACCGACCTTAACCTGCCTTTCGAGTTGATCGCTAATCCAGTTAGCAGGATTGGCGATATGGCTAAGTACTTTCTTATCTTCACTTGTCGTGAAACTGTACGAAAGAGCGATATTATCCTTGTCGAGCTCGGGCATGCCTGCGCCCGCTCGCGAGCTGTTGTTCAGGGCAAAATAGTTTGCCCCGGTGTTTTCCCAAAAGCTCGTAATCAGGGTTTTGACGGGCGCAAGGGCAGGGTTGCCCAATGCGCCGTCCACATCGCCCAGGTTCTGGTAAGAGGGCGATCCAACGATTGCGTCGCCGTTAACATCGTTTATGCCATCTGTTACAACAACAACATACCGGCTCAAGGGGTTGAGAGGCTTGTTCGGGCGAACACGAATAGCAGAATCACCGCCAAGCTCGATAACATCATGATCGTAGGCAGGTGACGAGGCGAGCCCAACCAGGAACCCAATGGCCTGTTCTCGATTTCTGCCCTGCAGGTCAGTACCAGTTTGAAGCGGATCCAGGCCAGCTGCTAATTGGAATGTAACTGCCAGAGGTATCGTTGGCGGCTCACCAGCAGACAGGGCACGGACGGGCTCGCCACTTGCGTACTGAAGCTCAATCAGGAATACGTTTTGATTGGGGTTTGGAATGACCGGCAATTGAGTCTGTGGGTCAGCGCTTGGATCGAAGGCTGGGTTGGGTATGAAAGCCCGCGAGTCGACCGAATCAATATCGATATCGCCATTCATCCGGACGACCGCCGGGGCAACGGTAGAGGCACCACTCAAGTTGTTTAGTGCACCGATGACAGGGTTGGTCATGTCACCGTCGATACCGAACGAGCCATCGGCTGCTTCCTGATCAAAGTTGAGGTCAGAAGGTACAGGTACTTCGCTAGTAATCGGGTTGAACAGGGGCCAAGTACGCCCGGTGAAGTCCGGATTGCTGATTTTATAGTCAGGATTAGCATTGCTGGACCCTGAACCAGCGCTTTCAAAGCAGCCTGTCAGTCCAACGGAAGAAGCCACGGCAAGACTTATTAGAGTTTTCTTGAACATGGGTGGAACCTTTTCCTGTTGTTGTGTCGTTATGTTCGGCAGCTGACGGGGCCGGCCTGGCCCGGTAAACCCGTTGTCAGTGGCCTGGTTTGCTTAACTGTTGTCTGAAATTCTGGCCAGCGCTCTGTGCCTGATTTCTGTAACTCTGACTATAGCGGCAGTAAAGCAACAGTTGATCGCTCTAAAGTGTGATTCTGATCATTGGGAGCCTACCCGCACGGTCGGAGTTCGGCTTCATTGAAAAATAGTTGGCCCCAGGACGTTTGTCGAGTCTTCCGGGGCAGGGGTAGCCGGCCTAGCTGAAGCTTGAAAAATCCGGTTTCCGCTTTTCTGTGAAGGCCTTGATGGCTTCGGCATTTTCCGGTGACTTCAGGCGTTCTGCGAAGAGTTTACCCTCAGCCAGCATGGCGGCTTTCAGTTCATCGCCATTGGCCCGATTCAGCAGTTCACGGGTGGCGCGGATGGCTGCCGGGGGCTGGTCTGCAAGCCGGGCACAGGCTTCGAGGGCCGTGGTTTCAGTTTGTGACGGTTCGCACACCCGGTTGATCAGGCCCATGCGCAGAGCATCTTCGGCTGTAAATGCACCGCCCAACATCAATAATTCCGCAGCCCGTACCCGGCCGAGCCAGGAGGGCAACAGCAGGCTGGAGCCGCCCTCCGGGCATAGGCCGAGATTGGCAAAGGGCATCTGGAAACGGGTGTTGTTGCCGGCAAACACCATGTCGCAGTGCAGCAGCATGGTGGTACCAATACCCACAGCCGGGCCATTTACTGAGGCTACGATCGGTTTGTTGGTGCTGGCCAATAAGAGCAGGAACCGTCCTACAGGGGTGTCTTCAAACTCGCCAGGCAAGCCTGCGGAAAAATCGCCCAGATCATTTCCGGCTGTGAAACACTCATCGCTTCCTGTGTACAGAATACAGCGAATGTCGCTGTCGTCGCGGGCCTGTTCAATCGCATCACCAAGGGCGGTGTACATATCATGGGTGAGGGCGTTTTTACGGTCCAGGCGGTTAATCCGGACGGTTAGGATATGGTTCTTTTTTTCAGTTAGGACGAGGTCGGTCACGGTGTCTCCTGCTGTTTTTATGTCGAAGATACCCGCGATGTTACATTTTTTCGTGCCCGTTTAGGCAAGTTTGTCGTTAAAAACCTTCGCGCCGGGTTTGGTCCCTCGGTTTTGGATTTTCTGGTAAACTTCGCGCTTCCTTTACTAGACAAGTTTATAACCCTACTAGACAAACCAGACCTGATGAGACGCCTATGACCACCGTAATCCGCCAGGACGACCTGATCGAGAGCGTAGCGGACGCGCTGCAGTTCATCTCCTATTATCATCCGAAAGACTTTATTCAGGCTGTGCACGAAGCCTACAAGAAGGAAGAGTCCCAGGCGGCCAAGGATGCCATGGCGCAGATTCTGATTAACTCCCGCATGTGTGCTCAGGGCAAACGGCCACTGTGCCAGGACACTGGTATCGTTACCGTGTTTGTGACGGTCGGTATGGATGTGCAATGGGACGCCGACATGGCGCTGGACGACATCATCAATGAGGGCGTTCGCCGGGCTTACATGCACCCGGACAATGTGCTGCGTGCCTCTATCCTGGCCGATCCGGACGGCAAGCGCACCAACACCAAGGACAACACACCTGCCATCATCCACTACAAGATTGTGCCGGGTAATACCGTGGATGTGCATGTGGCTGCGAAAGGCGGTGGTTCCGAGGCCAAGTCGAAATTCGCCATGCTGAACCCATCGGATTCGGTGGTGGACTGGGTGCTGAAAATGGTGCCGCAGATGGGCGCGGGCTGGTGCCCGCCGGGTATGTTGGGTATTGGTGTTGGCGGCACCGCCGAAAAAGCAATGGAATTGGCCAAGGAGTCGCTGCTGGACCCAATCGATATCCATGACCTGCAGGCCCGTGGTGCCTCCAATCGTTCCGAGGAGCTGCGTCTGGAACTGTTCGACAAGGTGAATGAGCTGGGTATTGGTGCCCAGGGGCTCGGCGGCCTGACCACGGTTCTGGATGTGAAGGTGAAAGACTACCCGACCCATGCCGCCAACAAGCCGGTGGCGATCATTCCCAACTGCGCGGCCACCCGTCACGCACACTTCGTTCTGGATGGCTCGGGCCCTTCATTGCAAACTCCGCCGAGCCTGGAAGACTGGCCGGAAATCACTTGGGAAGTGGGCGACAGCGTGCGTCGTGTCAACCTGGATACGGTCACACCGGAAGATGTGAAAGACTGGAAACCGGGCGAAACCGTGCTGCTCTCGGGCAAGATGCTGACTGGCCGCGATGCTGCCCATAAGAAGATGGTGGACATGATCGAGCGTGGTGAAGAGCTGCCGGTGGACCTGAAGGGCCGCTTTATTTATTACGTCGGCCCGGTCGACCCGGTGCGCGAGGAAGTGGTTGGTCCCGCAGGCCCCACCACCGCTACCCGCATGGACAAGTTCACCCGCACCATGCTGGAGAAGACCGGCCTTACCGGCATGATCGGCAAGGCCGAGCGCGGCCAGGTGGCCATTGATGCCATCCGCGAGTTCGGTGCTGTCTACCTGATGGCCGTTGGCGGCTCCGCCTACCTGGTGTCCAAAGCCATTAAGCACGCAGAAGTGGTTGCCTTCGAAGAGCTGGGTATGGAAGCTATCTACGAGTTTGAGGTGGAAGACATGCCCGTTACGGTCGCGGTGGACTCGAAGGGCTCCTCTGTTCACCAGACCGGCCCCGCTGAGTGGCATGAGAAGATCATCACCGCCAAGGCGGTGTGATCCTCACTCGCACTCAGGAAGAACAGCTGATACTCAGGTGCTTCCCCCAGTCCGGGGGAGGCGCCGAATATTGCTCGAATTCCGGCTGTTCATCGAACGGCTTTTTCAGCACCTCCAGCAACTCCTTCATCGGCTCGTAGTCGCCGTTCTGAGCTTCCAGGATCACCTGCTGTGCCAGGTAGTTCCTCAGGATGTACTTCGGATTCACTTTGCGCATCCGG
Organism: Marinobacter sp. B-12; assembly: GCF_056857915.1. Taxonomy (NCBI): domain Bacteria; kingdom Pseudomonadati; phylum Pseudomonadota; class Gammaproteobacteria; order Pseudomonadales; family Marinobacteraceae; genus Marinobacter; species Marinobacter sp. B-12. The sequence continues at coordinate 83,059 of NZ_JBSXOB010000046.1, forward strand.
TATTCCCGCTCGTCGTGGGCGCGGGTTTCGGATTGCAGACGCTGTTCATACCGCTCGAGCCATTCATCCGCCACACCGCGGTCTACAAACAGGTCGCGGATCGGAGATGAGCCTTTCGATGTGAGGTTGGATAGCCCCCGGAAAAACAGTGTGTAGTCCACATGGTGCTCGTGCAGCATGCTGAAGGTGTCCATGATCAGGCTGAGGTCGGATTCGTCTTCCTGGGCCAGCCCCAGCTTGTCCCGCATGTTCTGCAGGAAGCGTTCGTTGTAGGCAATCTCGTAACGCCTTAATCCACGACGTATATCGTCCTCGTCCATCACTGGAAGCAGGGCATTCGCCAGGTACTGACAGTTCACGAACCCGCTGTTGGGTTGGCGATTGTAGGCGTAACGTCCGCCCTGATCGGTATGATTGCAGATGTAACCGGCGTCAAAATCGTCCAGGAAGGCGTAGGGGCCGTAGTCAAAGGTATCCCCGATAATCGACATGTTGTCGCTGTTCATCACCCCATGGCAGAACCCCACGGCCTGCCAGTCGGCAATCATTCGCGCCGTGCGCTCGACGACCTCCACATACCAGCGCTGGTAGCGTTCATCTTCCGGCAGGCCGATCAGGTGAGGGAAGTGCAGGGTAATCACGTGCTCAATCAGCGTTCTCAGCGCCTGCTCGCCCTCATGATGCGTTGCAAACTCGAAATGCCCGAACCGGATGTGCGTCTGGGCCACCCGCACCAACGTCGCCGCCGTCTCAATGGACTCACGCCGCACGGGGTCTTTCGCACTCACCATGAACAACGCCCGCGTGGTCGGAATCCCCAGAGCTGCCATCGCCTCACTGCACAGGTATTCGCGGATCGTGGAGCGCAGCACCGCCTTGCCGTCCCCGAACCGGGAATAGGGCGTCATCCCCGCTCCCTTCAGGTGCCAGTCCCAGCGTCGTCCGCCTGGGCCTACCGTCTCCCACAGCAGCAGCCCACGGCCATCGCCCAGGTCCGGGTTGTACATTCCGAACTGATGCCCCGTGTACTTCATTGCTACCGGGTCCATCCCTTCCAGCAATTCCGTCCCTGCACCGATGCCGGTCCAGTCCTCGGGGTTCTCTGCGTGAAAACCCATCTCCTTGGCCAGGTCGTGGTTAAAACACACCATCCGCGCGTCCTTTAACGGCGTTGGCTGCACCGGGGTATAAAAACTGTCCGGTAGCTCAAGATAACGATGTTCGACTTTAAAATCATTGCTGCTCATAGCATCAGTGTCCCAGATAACCTCAATTTCCCACAAACCAAATAACCACCGCCTATATTCCAATTGGTACAAAAACTGCAAAACTCAACACAAACCAACAGGGAAACCGCCATCCCGGCCTTCGACAAGTCCCGGAACGGTTGTATGGTGCGTGCGCCCTTGATGGCGAGCGTATTGACATGGCGCTCCCTGCAGGAGCACAAGTGACAGGATCGCTCTCTGGTCGCACCAAAACAGGGCGAGCTTAAAGAGAAGGCCGAAAACGAATTACGTTTCATGAGTAATGAGGACATTGCCATGCCTAAACCCCGACTGCTCCTGTTTTCTGATCTGGATGGCACGCTTCTGGACCATGACAGTTATGACTGGTCACCGGCGAAGCCTGCGCTCAAGAAACTGGCGGCGTCGAACATTCCGGTGGTTCTCAATTCCAGCAAAACCGCCGGAGAGATACGGGCCGTGCGGGAGCAACTGGGAAACACAGCGCCTTTCATTGTTGAGAATGGCGCCGCCGTTATTGTCCCCGCGAACTGTTTTGGACCGGGGCCCGAGCAAGTGCAGAGTTTTGGGGCATCCCGGGATGAGGTGTTGGCGCTGCTGAAGGAATGCCGGGCTGAGGGTTTCCAGTTTCGCAGTTTTGCGGATATGAGCCCGTCCGAGCTGGCCGGGCACGCCAAACTCTCTGAATCTGAGGCCGAGCTGGCGAAAGACCGAGCCGGCACAGAGCCACTGCTATGGGAGGGCGACGAGGATTCTCTGGTCCGGTTTCGCCAGAAACTGGATGAACACAACTGCCGCCTGGTGCAAGGCGGGCGCTTTCTCCATGCCATGGGTACCTTCGACAAAGCCGATGGGGTCCGTTTTTTGCTGGGCAAATACAGGGAACTCTTTGTGCAGGAACGGTTGATTGCCATTGCATTGGGCGACAGCCCCAACGATCAACACATGCTGGAGGCAGCGGATATTGCGGTTATCGTGCGGGGCGTTCATTCAGAGAGCGTGTCCCTGCCATCACAGAGTCGGGCGATACGGTCCATCAAGGCCGGCCCAGCAGGGTGGAACGAATGCGTGCTGAATCTGCTGATTGAGTACGGTTACTGAAACCGGGTACTAACCACAGGAGAGCCGCCATGGGCGACTTTTACCAGAACGGCATCATCACAACCCTTCATAACCTGTGCCGCCGGCCGGTGGAAGAGCTGGAACATGAACTCATGGGATTTCGCAAAGAGCGACCTATGTCGCTGGTGCTGCCATCCCTGTACTCAGAGCTTGAAGGCCCGGCCCTCAAGAACATTGTGAAAGAACTCGCCAAGGTGCCGTACCTCGAGCAGATCGTCATCGGCCTCGATCGCGCCAACGAGCAGGAATATCGGCACGCCCTGGAATACTTCTCCGAACTGCCCCAGCATGTGCGTGTGCTCTGGAACGACGGGCCCCGACTGAAAGCGCTGGATTTGCAACTGCGCGAGCAGAACCTGGCACCCACAGAGATGGGTAAGGGGAGGAACGTCTGGTATTGTTTTGGTTACGTGCTCGCCTCGGGCAAGAGCAAATCGGTTGCCCTCCACGACTGCGATATCCTGACCTATTCCCGTGATCTGGTGGCAAGGCTCATCTACCCGGTGGCCAATCCCGGTTTTAATTATATGTTCTGCAAAGGCTACTACGCCCGGGTAGCGGATGGAAAAATGAACGGTCGTGTCAGCCGGTTGCTGGTCACACCACTGATTCGTGCGCTCAAGAAAGTGTGCGGCCCCAGCGATTTCCTGGACTATCTCGACAGCTATCGGTATCCCCTGGCGGGGGAATTCTCATTCCGAACTGACGTCATCAACGACCTGCGCATTCCCAGCGACTGGGGGCTGGAAGTGGGTGTGCTCTCGGAGATGAAGCGCAACTATGCCACCAACCGCCTTTGCCAGGTAGACATCGCTGACACCTACGATCACAAGCATCAGGAGTTATCACCGGAGGACGCCAGCCGCGGCCTGTCCAAAATGAGCACGGACATCAGTAAGGCCTTATTCCGCAAGCTGGCCACCAATGGCGAAATTTTCTCCAACGAAAAGTTCCGCACCATCAAGGCGGCCTATTTCCGGATTGCCCTGGACTTTGTCGAGACCTACCAGAGTGATGCAGTGATCAACGGGCTGAGCTTTGACCGGCACAAAGAAGAGAAAGCGGTGGAGTTGTTTGCCCAGAATGTCATGCGGGCAGGGGCCTACTTTCTGGACAACCCCATGGACACACCGTTTATTCCGAGCTGGAATCGCGTCACCAGTGCCATTCCGGATATCAAGCAGCAGCTTCTCGAGGCCGTGGAGCTGGACAACGAGGAGTATCGGTAGCATGAGCAACACCCTGCATCACAAGCTCGCCACGATGCTGGATGTGGTTTACCCGGCAATTGATACGGGCTTTCTCGCGGATCAGCTTCTCGAAACCATGGGGCTAGCGTCGGATACCTCGGCGCCCCCGGCCCACCAGAATAACTGGGACGAATCCGATGTCATGCTGATCACCTACGCGGACACGGTGCAGCGCAAGGGTGAGAAGCCACTTCAGACCCTGTACCAGTTTCTCGACGACTGCCTGAAAGACACTGTATCCGCCGTGCATATTCTGCCGTTTTTCCCCTACAGCTCGGACGACGGCTTTGCCGTTATGGACTATCTGGCGGTCAATGAATCCCATGGCGATTGGGGAGACATTGAGCGAATAGCCGGCCACTACAAACTGATGGCGGACCTGGTGATCAACCACATGTCCGCCCGCAGCCGGTGGTTCGAGAACTTTCGGAAACGGACCGATCCGGGTAAGGATTACTTCTTCGAGGCCAGGCCGTCGGACGATCTGAGCGCCGTGGTCCGGCCTCGCACATCCCCGCTGCTTAACGCCGTACAGACAGAGGATGGCGAGCGTTACGTCTGGTGCACTTTCAGTGAAGACCAGGTGGACCTGAATTTTGCAAACCCCCAGGTGCTGAACGAGTTTGTGGGCATCATCCGCTATTATCTGGAGCGAGGCGTGACCATTTTTCGGCTCGACGCGGTGGCTTTTCTATGGAAAGAGGTTGGTACTCCGTCCATCCACCTGCAGCAAACCCACGAACTGATCAAGATTCTGCGCCTGTTGACCGAACACCACACCCCCGAGAGCGTTGTCATTACGGAAACCAACGTTCCCAACCGTGAGAATCTGACCTACTTCGGCAACGCCAACGAAGCCCACGTGATCTATAACTTTTCACTGCCGCCGCTGCTGATCAACACTCTGGTCACTGGCAACTGCCGCCATCTGAAAACCTGGTTGATGAGCATGCCGCCGGCGCAGATGGGCACCACCTACCTTAACTTCATTGCCTCCCATGACGGTGTTGGCCTGCGCCCAACAGACGGCCTGTTGACGGAAGAAGAGAAGCTACGGCTGATCAACACCATGGAATCCTTCGGCGGTAAAGTCTCTTATCGACGCACGCCAGATGGCAAGGATCAGCCCTATGAAATGAACGTGGCGTTGTTTGACGCCTTAAAGGGAACAGCAGAGAGAGGCGCTGACCATTGGCAGTTGCACCGCTTTATCTGCGCTCATACCGTTATGCTGGCCCTGGAAGGGATTCCCGCGTTCTATATCCACAGCCTGCTGGGCACTGAGAACGATCATGATCGGGTTGAGAACACCGGCCGCTTGCGTTCCATCAACCGTGGGCAGTGGAATCTGGACAAGCTGGAAGCCGACCTGACGGACCCGCTTAGCCATCACCACAAAGTGTTCACCGAGCTCAAACGCCTTATTGCTATTCGCCGCAAGCAGCCAGCTTTCCATCCCAATGCCACCCAGTTCACGTTGCACCTGGGGCTACAGTTGTTTGGTTTTTGGCGCCAGAGCATGCGACGTGACCAGTCGATCTTCTGCATTCACAACATCACCGATGAGGTCCAGCAGGTGTCTCTTGGTGACATTAACCTGATAGGAACCGATCAATGGCAGGACCTGATCTCCGGCCTGCAGATTGACGACCTGTCTGGCAGCCTGACCCTCAAGCCCTATCAAAGTGTGTGGTTGTCGAACCGGGAATGATGGCAGAATGCGCGGATGCCATCGACAGCCCAGCCCCGCATTCTATTATTGTCCGCCTACGACGCCGGTAGCCACCAGCGCTGGCGTGAACAACTGGTGTCCAGCCAGCCCGATTTCGATTGGGAGGTGCTGGCGCTCCCGCCCCGGTTCTTCCGCTGGCGAATTCGCGGCAACGCGCTGACCTGGCTTCAGGAGCCTGCGCTGAAAGCACGCTATGATCTTCTAATTGTTACTTCAATGGTGGATCTCGCGTCCGTGAAAGGCTTCCATCCTCATCTGGCTCATACGCCCACCATTTTGTATATGCATGAGAACCAGTTTGCGTATCCGGACTCTGGCCGACAGCATTCCAGTGCAGAACCTCAAATTGTAAATCTCTACAGCGCAGTTGCCGCTGATAGGCTTCTGTTTAACAGTGCCTGGAACCGGGACAGTTTCCTGGACGGTGCCCGTCAGTTTCTTGAAAAGATGCCTGACGGACTGCCCAGTGGTCTGATTGATGGTATCCGTGAAAAAGCCCAGATTGTCCCGGTACCGATTGAAGACCGCTTGTTTGCTGAAAGCCAAAAACCTCTCAACGCAGAGTGCCCCCATCTCTTGTGGAATCATCGATGGGAATACGACAAGGCGCCAGATCGACTCGCTCTTCTGCTGGATTCGCTGGTTGGCGCTGGGCAGGATTTTCAACTGAGTGTGGTCGGCGAACAGTTCCGCAAGGAGCCCGCAGCATTTGGCGGAATCAGGGAGCGGCACCGGGAGCGTATTGTGAATTGGGGATACCTCCAGAGTCGGGGAGAATACGATCACCTGCTGGCGGAAGCCGATGTTGTGGTTTCCACGGCCCTCCATGATTTTCAGGGATTGTCGGTTCTGGAAGCTATGGCATCAGGCTGCTTAGCGTTGACGCCGGACCGACTGGCCTATCCGGAGTATGTGCCGGCGGCGCAGCGTTATGCCAGTCATGTAGATAACCCGGCAGCGGAGGCGGACGCTGCGGCCAGTGTGCTGAGCCGAGTATTGAGTCAGCCTCCGGATCCTTATTCGCCGCAAGACTGGCGACTCAGCGCACTGCAAAAGAAATATTACAAAGTGATCAGTGCAACTCTGGGCCAGCTGGCGGTATGCTGAGTCTGATTCAAAACATGGAGTAAGCGCAGATGATGAGAGCCATCGAGATCAATGGCGACACATTGAGTTGGGAGGCCTACGAAGAGCCTTCGGAGGTGCCCGAAAATCATGTGGCTATTGATATTGCGTGGACCGCCATCAACCGTGCGGATCTGATGCAGAAGGCCGGTGTGTATCCGCCACCGCCTGGCGCGTCGGACATTCTGGGCCTTGAAGTCAGCGGGACTGTATCCAAGGTGGGAGAGGGCGTTGATCATCTCAAGCCCGGTGATGAAGTCTGCGCTCTGCTCACCGGCGGTGGTTACGCCACTCATGTGGTAGTGCCTGCGGTTCAGGTGTTGCCCATTCCGAAGGGTTACAGCCTGAAAGAGGCAGCGGCCATTCCGGAAGTGTTCGCGACCGCCTGGCTGAATCTCTATCACGAAGCTGCCCTCAAGCCCGGTGAGAAAGTGCTGGTTCACGCGGCGGCCAGTGGCCTTGGTACGGCCGTGATTCAATTGGCAACGGCTCTCGGTAATCCGGTGTTTGCCACGGCCGGTGACAACGACAAACTCGAGATCTGCAGAAAGCTGGGCGCCAGCGGTGTCTGGAATCGCAAGGACGGCTCGTTCGTCGATGCCATCAAATCCTGGGGCGGGGTGGACATGGTGCTGGACCCCGTTGGCGGCAACTACATCGCCGAAGACCAGAAAGTATTGAATATGGATGGCCGAATCATACTCATTGGCCTGATGGGCGGTCGTATGGCGGAAGTGGATCTGGGGTTGATGTTGATGAAACGCCATCGTCTGATCGGCTCAACCCTTCGGTCCCGGCCCGTGGCGGACAAGGGGGATGTCATGAGTGCCCTGTACAAGCATGTCTGGCCACTGCTCAGTGCCCGGCAGATTGATCCGGTGATTGATAGTGCCTGGCCTATCGAAAAGGCGGGGGAAGCCATGGCCTATGTGGCGGAGAATCGAAACATCGGGAAAGTCTTGTTGCAGGTTGCCGGGTAAACCTCCTTCCCTGGAGGTTTTCCGCATCAATCTGAGATGTGTACCAACTGCTTGCCGAAGTTTTTCCCTTTCAGCATGCCCTTGAAGGCTTCCGGTGCGTTTTCCAGGCCTTCCGCGATGGTCTCGCGGTATTTGAGTTCGCCAGAAGCCACACGGTCCGCCAGGATATTGGTGATTTCCTGATGTTTATCCTGCCACTCTGTGACCAGGAAGAAGCGGTGCTCCGGCACCGGGTCCAGCGCCTTGAGAACGTGGAAAGGTGTTTCCACTGAGCCCATGTCTTCGGCGTTGTAAGCAGACACGAAGCCGCAGATAGGTACCCGAGCGCCAGGGTTGAGCAACGGCGCCACCGCACGGGTCACGGCGCCGCCCACGTTCTCGAAGTAAATGTCGATGCCGTCGGGGCAGGCGGCCTTCAGATCGGCTTCGAGATTGCCGGCTTTATAATCCACGCAGGCATCAAAGCCCAACTCTTCCACCACATACCGACACTTCTCTGGGCCTCCGGCCACACCGACGGTACGGCAACCTTCTTTTTTGGCGGTTTGCCCAACCACCGTGCCTACCGGGCCGGACGCGGCGGACACCACAACGGTCTCACCGGATGTCGGCTTGCCCACGTACATCAGGCCGCAATAACCGGTGCGCCCGGGCATTCCGGCAACACCAAGGTAGGCCTGCAGGGGCACATTGTCCTTCGGGTCAATCTTATAGACCATTTCCGCATTGGCAGGGAACACCACATACTCCTGCCAGCCCGAGTAACAGGTCACCAGGTCACCCACTTTGAGGTCGTCTGACCGGGACTCGACAATCCGCGCGACGCTCTCGCCAACAATGACCTCGTCAAGGCCAATTGGGTCCATGTAACCCTTGGCGTCGTTCATGCGGGGGCGCATGTAAGGGTCCAGAGACAGCCATAGCACTTTGGCCAGGACCTCGCCTTCCTTCAGTTCCCGGACTGGCCGTTCCTCAAGGGCAAGGTCTCCATCCTGAATTTCGCCTTGGGGGCGTTGCTTGAGAATCACCGCTCGATTGGTATGGTTACTCACAAAACATCTCCGGTTGCATAATGAAACCAGATTAGAGTGCAGCAGATTCGTTTTGAGGTCAACATCCCGGCTTTGAGAATGCGGGGTTACATTATCCAGGCTGATCGTTATAATCACCGGAGCTCAGGACGAGCTGTTTGTAGATTGAGTCAAATTCCAGACATCTTCAGGGATCGAAGACATGCCCCAGGCAACCGGACTGCAGTTCACGGCCACCCTTGGCCAACTCCCCAAAGACCTGTTCGTGGTCGCCCGTTTCGAGCTGACCGAGCACCTTTCCAGTCTCTGCTACTGCAAGCTGGAGCTGGCCAGTACCTCGCCCGACATTGCCCCCGAAGACGTGCTCGAACAACCCGTGGACCTGGTGATGTGGCA
>NZ_JBSXOB010000047.1:0-144948 GCF_056857915.1 Marinobacter sp. B-12
ACCGGTGGAAACGCATCAAGGGCTTTCAGCTTCTGGAGCTGGTCGTTAACAACGTCGAGTTCCGGGACGGAGAAGCGGTAGAAGGTCAATCAGACAGGAACGCTGCTTGATGGCTATACACCAGATTTGACGATAACTCCATCAGATCCGTTACCCGCCGGTGTGCTTCCAAGGCTTCCCGCAAGTCCGCCAGCGAGTCGGACGCATAAAGCGAGTCATGCTCCATTTCTTCCTTAAGATCGCTGTCTGTCTGCATCATCACAGTGAAGGCACCGAGTTTGCCTGACCGGGCATCCAGCAATGACTGTTCAAGCTGGCAGGCTTCCTGTTCGGTGATAACACCGGGTTGGCTCTTCTGCATCATGGCCTGTTTCTCCTATTGTTCTCGGCTGGCGGGTTTACTGTTTTACGGCTCGCAGGCGCTGGCCTGTCACCGGTGGTTCAAACTCGATTCCGGCCTGTTCCAGAACCCAGCTTTCTATTTTCGTGTGCCACTGTTTCAGCAGGTCCAAGGGACGCTGGCGGTAGTGTTTTTCAACGGTGGCACTCGGTTTGTGACCTTGAATTTGGGCAACGATACCGGCGGGCACTTCTACCCATTCCGACAAGGTGCCGAAAGACCGCCTCAGACCATGTAGGGTCAGCCCTTCAATGCCTGCCACCTTTAAGGCCCGTGTGTGTTGTGCCCTTGGTTCGACAAGATGCCCGCTCTTTGCCGTGGGACTGGAAAACACCCATTCATTCCGCCGTGGTAGAGAATCGATCAGATAGGCCACATACGGGGTCAAAGGTATTACCCGCTCCCCTTCAACCTTGTCATGGATTGCCAGGCTTCCCCACCGATCATCAACGTCTGACCATTGCAGAGTTGATAACTCTCCCCGCCGGGCACCGGTGAGTAATAGGATTTGCAGGTAAGCAGAAATCACGGGGTTGTGGATTTTTTGGACCGCCGAGAACCAGGCGGGTAACTGTTCCCTTTGCAGGCAATCGACCTTCACCCCTTTACGGGGCAGAGTTTGCTTTGCCAGTCGGTTAGAACAGGCATCGGGGCTTGCCAGCCCCTGAAAGCGGGGCTGATCACCACACCAGTGCAGGAACGCCCGCAGCAGGGCAAACGCCAACCGAGCTTGTGTGGGTCGGTCTTTCGCTTCCCTCTGCAACCATTGCCCCACGGTGTGGCTATCTATGTCCGCCAGCTTTATCGGCAGTAACGGGGTCAATACACCGGGTTGTGTTTTACCCTTCCCTCGTTTGCGAGGTTCGCCACCGGGCTTGCTGATCTTCAGGTGGTCTTTCAGGTGGTGATCACCCCAGCGGGCCTCTCGGGCATCAATGTATTCTGACCAGGCATCACCCACAATGGCATCAGCGCGCTTTGCTTCCTTCTGAGCTTCCCTGACTTCCGCCAGTCGCTGTTTCTTTTCCAGGCGGGGATCTATGCCCTGATCAACCAGGGTACCAAGTCTACGGGCCTCAGCGCGGGCTTCGTCGATCCCCCACGTTTTCACGTCCCCGATAGTCACCCGCAAGGCTTTACCATCTAACCGGTTCTGGTAGATGAATGCTTTGCTCTTCGCGGTGGCGCGAACACCCAACCCCGGCACCGTGGAATCCCAGAGAAAGGCTTGCTTCCCATCAGCACCGGCTTTGAATCCGTCTACCCTGCCCGCGGTTAGGTTTACTTTCACCCCTGTTACCCCTCGAAAACGTGTAAGCAATTTGTAAGCAATATGTAAGCAGATTTCGAGAATACGGGTACATTTCGATCAATGCAACAGAGGACGGAAGTAGTCAACTAATTGTTGATAATAAAGGGTTTTGCTGTATTTTCGGAATAGTCAATCAACATCGGGAAATGTCGATTTTTAGGGATTGAAAATCCCCGTGTCGGTGGTTCGATTCCGCCTCCGGGCACCATAAGATTCAATGACTTAGCCCGCCCTTGTGCGGGCTTTGTTGTTTCTGACGTGCTATTTTTGCTCAACCGGCTTATACGCCCGATACCCCTGTCCGCTTGTCCCCTTCTTCACCGTAAAATACTCGGATCTTTCGACTAACAAATCAGAGAACTTCTTTGCTCCATACGTTCTCGGATCAAAATCCGGGCGGGTGCGCTTCAGGAATGAGCCGGCGGCGGAGAAGGTTGCCCACCCCTGGTCGTCCTGGGTTTGCTCCCAGGCCCGTTTTAGCAGCGCCACTTCCTCGGGAAGCTTGTCCTGTTTCTTACTTGGGGTTTCGGATTTGGCGGGCTCGTCGGGCACGGTTTCTTCCGGGTAATCGAGGTTCTCGGTAAACAGAAAATCGTCGCAGGCGCTTCTGAACGAGACCGGCGTCTTTTTCTCGCCGAATCCAAATACGTATATCTCGGACTCCCTGAGCCGGGAGGCCAGTTTGGTGAAGTCACTGTCGCTGGAAACCAGGGCGAACGCGTCAAACTTGGAGGAGTAGAGCAGGTCCATCGCATCAATGATCATTGATGCATCTGTTGCGTTCTTGCCTTTGGTATAGGCGAATTGCTGAATGGGCTGGATCGCCAGTTCGTTCAGAACGGTTTTCCAGTTTTTGAGGCTGTCTATGGACCAGTCACCATACGCCCGCTTTACAACCACGTGGCCATGGGAAGACAGCTCTTCGATTATCAGTGGCAGCTTGGTCAACTGGGCGTTATCTGCATCGATCAGAACGGCTATTTTCTTGTGCTGTTCAAGGTCCTTCAATGTAATTCTTCCTTTCTTGTTGCCACACACGGGAGAATACCTGCTTTTATCCTCTACTGCTCCATCCGCATAACTGCTGAGATAACAACGCTCGTATTTGCGTCTAATATTCTCTGGAACCAGAATGACTTACATCATCAACACCACTGCCAACAGCACCGTTTTTCGGGGAACTATCCATGCTTCTCTCGTTTATCGCCATTGCAGTCGGCCTCACCCTTCTGGTGTGGAGCGCCGGTAAGTTTGTCGAGGGTTCTGCGGCCACGGCTGGATACTTTGGCATGCCGCCGCTGCTGATCGGCATGGTGGTGGTTGGTTTTGGTACATCAGCACCGGAGATGGTGGTGTCTGCCCTTTCCGCCACTCAGGGCAATCCGGGACTGGCATTGGGTAACGCTTATGGCTCGAACATCACCAACATCGCCCTAATCCTGGGTATTACGGCGTTGATCAGTCCAATTTCGGTTCACTCGCAGGTAATGCGCAAGGAGTTGCCTATTCTCGCCACTGTGACGGCTCTGGCGGCCTGGCAGGTGTGGGACGGTGAGCTGACGTTTGTGGATGCCCTGGTGCTTCTGGGCGTGTTCTTGCTGTTGCTGGCCTGGTCCATCCGCCAGGGTATGACGCAGAAAGCAGATGCTCTGGGCGGGGAAATCGCGGAGGAAATGAGCCACCGAGTTATGCCGCTTCGCAACGCGGTGTTGTGGCTGATTGTTGGCCTGTTGCTGCTGATCGTGAGTTCGCGGATTCTGGTCTGGGGCGCGGTTGAGTTGGCGCTTGGTTTTGGCGTTAGCGACCTGATAATCGGGCTGACGATTGTGGCGGTGGGGACTTCCCTTCCTGAACTGGCGTCGTCGGTTATCGCGGCCCGCAAGGGTGAACATGACATTGCCCTGGGCAACATTCTCGGCTCTAACCTGTTCAATACTCTGGCGGTTGTGGGCATTGCCGGCACCATCAGCCCTATGGTGGTCGCGCCAGAGGTGTTCTACCGGGATATCGCGGTGATGGCGGCGCTGACTCTGTCGCTGTTTATATTGGGTTATGGCTTTCGCGGGCCGGGACGGATTAACCGGTTGGAGGGCGGGCTTCTGCTGGCCTGTTTCGTAAGCTACACCGTCTACCTGATTTCAACCACGTTCTCGTCCTAACCGGAGTCTAGCCAAGCAGACACTCCCGCGAGAGCTTCTGGCTGACTTCCCTGCGCTGTCGCCGCAGGCGGTTGCCCTGATCGTTGGAGTAGCCTGCGCGCAATTGCTTCTGGATACGGTCCAGCTTTTCCCGATACTCCTCACAGCGGGCGTTCTTGCGCTCACGCTCACGGGCTTTCTGCTTGTTGGATAACGTTCGCCCGCCACCGCTGTCCGCTTCCAGGCTACGACTCACCTGCTGGTTGATGGTGCTTACCCGCTTGCCTCGAGTGATGTTCTCCCGCATGGGAATAAGCGAGGGGCGCTTCAACTCCACATGCTCATGTTCACGAGCCACTGGCTTTATGTCGGTAAAGTGCGCAACGCCCTGGTCATCAACCCAGGTGTACATTTTTTCGGCTGTAGCAACAACGGGAATAACGAGAAGTACAATTAGTGCGGCCTGCCTCCATGGCATTGGTTTCCACTCCCTGTGGTTTGTGTGTCGGCCCGGGCATTATAAACAAAACCAACGACGTGTGAGAGGGCCAGGATACTTCCTGACCCACAAATTACGCATCCAGTAGCTCAATCCAGTGCTGAACCGGCACCTGGGCCTTGGTTTCCAGGTGCATCTGGCACCCAATGTTGGCGGTGACAATGCGGTCGGGGTTGTCCACGGTCAGGGCCTTGAGCTTGTTATTCAGCAGGCGCTGGCTGAGCTTGGGCTGGAGAATGGAGTAGGTGCCGGCGGAGCCGCAGCACAGGTGTTTCTCCTTGGTTTCCGCAAGATCAATACCAGCTCTGCGCAACACCTGGTCTACCACACCGTTCTGCTGCATGGCGTGCTGCAGGGTGCATGGGCAATGGAAAGCGACCTTACCGGCACCCTGGGGCACCTTCAGTTTTTCCAGATCCTGTTTGAGCAGGAAAGCGCCCAGGTCAATGGTCATGTCGCTGACCTTCTGCGCCTTGGCGGCATACATCGGGTCATCCTTTAGCAGGTGGCCGTACTCCTGAACCATCGCCCCGCAACCGGAAGCGGTCATGATGATGGCCTCGGCTCCGGCTTCTATGGCGGGCCACCAGGCGTCGATGTTACGGCGCATGGCGTTGAGGGCTTGATCATGTTCCGAGAGGTGATGGTTCACTGCACCACAGCATCCGGCTTCCGGAGCTTCCACCATGGTGACGCCCAGTTTGTAGAGCACCCGGGCGGCAGCGGCGTTGGTGTTCGGCGTGGCCGAAGGCTGAACACAACCGGCAAGGGCCAGCACGATGCGGTCGTGGCTGGCAGCCGGCCAGGGGCTGGCCTTTTTCCTGGGCGGTACTTTGGTGCGCAATACGGATGGCAGTACCGGGCGGAACAGTTGGCCCATGCGCAGCAGGAAGCCGAACAGTCGACGGTTGGGAAGCACCCGCGCCAGCGACCAGCGTATCCAGCGCTCTTTGGGTGGCCGTGGCATTTCCTGTTCCATCAGGCCTCGGCTGATGTCGACCAGGCGGCCGTATTTGACACCCGATGGACAGGTGGTTTCGCAGCTGCGGCAGGTGAGGCAGCGGTCGAGGTGTTCGCGGGATTTTTCGGTGACTTCTTCGCCTTCCAGGAACATTTTCATCAGATAGATGCGGCCACGAGGGCCGTCACGTTCGTCGTTCAGTTCCTGGTACGTTGGGCAGGTGGCGGTGCAGAAGCCGCAATGCACGCAGGCGCGCAGGATGGATTCGGCTTCCTGGCCTTCTGGGGTATTGGCGAATTGTTGGACTAAATTGGTTTGCATCTTATACCTGCTTTCTGAATATTGGTGCACAAGTGAGCGGATAGGGCGTCTCTGAAACACGCTCCTTCGGCACATCCATGTGACGCTTGGACTCCGCCATCCATGGCTCCGTACAGTTTCAAAGACGCCCTATCCGCTCACTTCCCCGGCATCTTCGTAGCCCTCACAGCCACATATCAGATTCCGGACTAAATTATTAAAGCCAGCTGTACAGTCGCCCGGGGTTAAAAATACTGTCGGGATCAAACGACTTTTTCAGCCGTTGCTGGATTTCTTTTAGCGCCCTTGGCTGGTGGTGCATCACTTCATCCGTGCGATCCCCGCCGCGAAACAGGCTTACCTGGCCGCCGGCGCGTTGCGCCATCACTTCCAGTTGAGCAATGTCGGCTTCGCCCCGATACCAGCGCTGGGAGCCGGCCCAGTCGATCAGCCAGTGGCCGTCGAGTTTCGGGGTATCGGCCGTGGAGCCGACGGAGAAGCGCCACAGTGGTTCGTCTCCGGCAAAGAAGTCATGCTGCATGTGTTGTAGCTGTTGCCAGAATGAGTCGCCCTGCTCCATCACCTCACCGGACCACTTTTCGGCAGTGGCCTCGACGGCGGATTTGGCGCCAGCGAGGCGCAGGTACACTTTGCCGTCGACCCAAGCGGCGCCGGTAATGGGCTTGGGTTCTTTGGCGCGGCTGTTCATGTAGTGGATGACTTCGTCCATCGCCATGTCCTGCACCAGGGTGAGGGACATCGCCGGTTTGGGCATGACTTTGAGGCTGATCTCGGTGATCGCTCCCAGTGTGCCCATGGCACCAGCCTGTAGCCGGGAGGTGTCGTAGCCGGCCACGTTTTTCATCACCTGGCCGCCAAAGCGCAGGTGCTCACCTTTGCCGTTGAGCAGGCGGATGCCCAGCACCTGGTCCCGTACCGAGCCGGACCAGGGCCGGGCGGGGCCGGACAGGTTGCACGCGAGTGTGCCACCGAGTGTGGAACCATCACCAAATCTGGGCGGTTCAAAGTGCAGGCACTGGCCTTCTTCAGCCAGGGTGGCTTCGATCTCCGCAAGGGTGGTACCGGCACGCGCGGTCAATATCAGTTCCACAGGATGGTATTCGACGATGCCTGTGTGCTCGCCCATTTTCAGATAGCCGGCATCGGCGTCGGCGGCCCGCCCCATGAAAGCTTTGGTGCCACCGCCTTCGATATTCAGTTTCTGGCCCGCCTTGCGGGCCTGGAGAACCTGCTCCTGCAGCTCTTGAGACAGATCAGCCATGCGCCGCGTCCACCGTGTCGTGCTTGTGTTGTTTGTGCTCGAGAGAGCGGTATTCCTGACAGAAACGCAGGGCGGGGACGCCCTTGCCTGGGTTGAGAATGCCAGCCGGGTCGAAGGCGGCCTTAACGTCGTGGAATTGTTGCAGCTCCTCGTCGTTGAACTGCACGGCCATCTGGCGGATTTTCTCAACGCCAACACCGTGTTCACCGGTGATGCAGCCGCCCACTTCCACGCAAAGATTGAGAATGCTGCTGCCAAACGCTTCAGTGCGCTCAAACTCGCCGGGCACGTTCGCGTCAAACAGGATCAGCGGGTGCAGGTTGCCGTCGCCGGCGTGGAATACGTTGGCTACCCGCAGGCCAAACTCTTCGGACATTCTCTCCATTTCCAGCAGCACGTGCGCCAGATGCCGGCGCGGAATGGTGCCATCCATGCAGTAGTAATCCGGCGAGATACGGCCTACTGCCGGGAAGGCCGATTTACGACCTTTCCAGAGTAGCGCTCTCTCCTCTTCGCTCTGGGAGGTTTTGACCGAGGTGGCGCCCAGCTTGCGGAACACGTCCTCGGCCTGCTCAATGTGTTCATGGACTTCCTCTTCCGTGCCGTCCACCTCACACAACAGCAATGCCTTGGCGTCACGCGGATACCCCGCCTGGGCGAAGTCATCGGCCGCGATAATGGCGTGACCGTCCATCATCTCCAATCCACCAGGGATGATGCCGTGGGAAATAATACCTCCCACGGCATCGCCGGCCTTCTGCACACTGTCGAAACCTGCCATCACCACTTGGGCAATTTCCGGTTTTGGCAGCAGCTTGACCTTCACTTCGGTAACAATACCCAGTAAGCCTTCAGACCCGGTCATCAGCGCCAGCAGGTCCATTCCACAGGCATCCAACGCGTCATTGCCGATGGTCACCCGGTCACCCTCGGCCGTGATCATCTCCACGCTGAGAATGTTATGAACCGTCAAACCGTATTTCAGGCAATGCACACCGCCCGAGTTCTCCGCCACGTTGCCACCAATGGTGCAGGCAATCTGCGACGAAGGATCCGGGCCGTAATAGAGACCAAACTGGGCTACTTCCTCGCTGATCGCCAGGTTACGCACACCCGGTTGCAGTAAGGCTGTTCGCGCCAGCGGATCGATGTCCAGGATGCGGTTGAACTTGGCCAGCGACAACACCACGCCTTCCTTGTGCGGCATGGCACCCGCACTCAGGCCCGTTCCGGCACCACGGGCCACAACGGGCACTTCGTGCTCGTTGCAGATGCGCATCACCCGTTGCACCTGTTCGGCGGTCTCCGGTAGCACCACGAGCATCGGCATCTCGCAGTACATCGACATACCGTCGCATTCATAGGGCTTCATGGTTTCGTCATCGGTAATGACGAAGTCCGGGTCTATGAACGCACGGAACTGTTCCGCCAGCTCCGCTGCGCTGATTTTCGGTTTGCTGTTCATATCATTCTCTGAGCGTGATGGCTTCCTGTGAGACAACCATCAACCGCGTTTGGTTTCAAAATGATCAATCCCGGCCTGGGCACAGTCCATATCCTGCTGAGGCGTACCGGAGCTGATTCCGATACCACCAACAACCTCGCCATCGACCATTACCGGCAGGCCACCACCAACAGAACTGATACGGCCACCCACTTCAGTGTGGATGCCGAATGCCAGCTTTCCGGGTACGTTGACCGCGTTATAGTCGTGAGTAGCCTTTTTCGCTGCCGATGCCGTGAAGGACTTGTCTTGGGCGATGGTCACACTGGTGATCTTACCGCCGTCCATACGCTCAAATGCGATCAAGTTACCGGACTCATCGGTGATGGCGATGCACATGGGCACGCCGATTTCGCGGGCCTTTTCAGCCGCACCTTCGATCAAAATTCTGGCGTCCGCCAGATCAAGCCGCTTAACCGTCAACATAATCCATTACTCCTCTATTTTTAGCCGTAAACCAGATTGGGTAGCCAAGTGACGACACCCGGGATGAGCACACAGATAAACAAACCGAATGCCTGGATGGCCAAGAATACCAGAGACGATTTGAAGATAGTTCCCATTGTGATGTCCGGCGGGCACACGCCCCGAATGTAGAAGAGTGCGTAGCCGAACGGTGGGCTGAGGAACGACATCTGCATGTTCACCAGATAGAGCACGCCAAACCACAACACCACATCCTCACCGGGCACGGCCGGGAAACCCAGCAGGCCGGGGAACTCCAGCGCTTCCACAATCGGGATGAAAATAGGCACGGCCAGCAGCAGGATACCAACCCAGTCAAGGAACATCCCCAACACAACCAGCAGGACCATCAACAGCAGCAGGACGGCGTAGGGTGACAGGCCAATCCCCAGAATCGTTTCGGTAATAAAGTCCTGACCACCCTGCAGAATGTAGAAGCCGACAAACACCGACGCACCGAACATGATCCACAGCACCATGGCGGAAGCCTTGGCAGTGGTTACCGACGCATCGCGCAGTGTGGCGACAGAGAACACCTTGTGTTTCATGGCCACCAGTATCGCCCCGAAGGAGCCAATGCCTGCAGCCTCGACCGGAGTGGCGACACCGCCGAACAGTAAGCCAAGTACCAGGAAGACCAGCACCAGTGGAGCGATCAGGTCTTTCAGCAGCAGGAGTTTTTCCTTGAGGCCAATCCGCTCTTCCTCCGGCACTGGCGGCCCGAGCTCCGGATTGATCCACGCACGGGTACCTACATAAATCACGTACAGGCCAGCCAGAATCAGCCCCGGAATCACCGACCCCAGATACAGCTCACCCACCGACTGCTGCGCTACAACCGCATAAAGGATCGCCAGGATGGACGGCGGAATCAGGATGCCCAATGTGCCCCCGGCCATGATCGAGCCCAACGCAATCTTCTGGTCGTATCCGCGTTTAAGCATCGCCGGTAGTGCAATAATGCCCATGGTCACCACGGCCGCACCAATAACCCCCACCATGGCGGCCAGAATCGTGGAAGCGAGTATGGTGGCAATGGCCAGGCCGCCACCCAGGCCACCCATCCACTTGTAAACCACGTTGAACATCTCTTCGATCAGCCCGGCCCGTTCCAGCATGGAGGCCATGAAGATGAATAGCGGTATCGCTGCCAGGTCCGAGTTGGTCATCATCGGGAAGATCCGGCTGGGGATGATGTTCAGCATCATCGAATCACCCACCAGATAGATAAATGCCACACCCAGGCCACCGGTCACAAAGGCCAGGGGTAACCCCATCATCAACAGCACGGCCAGGGAGCCGAACATGATGTAGGTCAGTGGTCCAATCTTCACATCCGACAGCATGCCGGACAGCTTGAACAGGAATTTTTCGTCGCTCCAGGGGTCGTAAAACAGGATATTGATCACTTCCACCACTACGACAAAAGCGAGAGCAATCGTGGCGACGATCATCAGCCAGGTGCCGAGCTTGCCGATCAGGGAGCCTGTGGCCTGGTTGGTCATGGTTTCTGAGCTCATGCGTGTTGCTCCCGGCCAAGTTTAATGAAGATCGTGATGTCCTTGAGCAGTTTGGACAGGCCCGCCAGGAACAGCAGCGTAGACCCCAGGAGCATGACGCCCTTCACCGGCCAGTACTGAATGCCCCATGTCTCAACGGTTCGTTCGTCCATGGAATAAGAGTTCTCAAGGAAGGTCCAGGAGGTAATCATCAACGCAATCGCGAACATGAAGAAGAACATGGAGGTGAAAATATCCATGCCCACGCGGCCCCGGAGTGGCAGGAAGTTGTAAACCACGTCAACCCGCACATGAGCGCCGTGAAGCAATGCAAACGCACCCGCCATCAGGTACTGCATGCCGAACAGCAGAAAACTGGCTTCGTGTACCCAGATGGTGGGCTGATTGAACAAATAGCGCATCACCACTTCGAAGAAATAGAACACCACCGCGTTCACGGTCCAGAAGGAAATAAAGACACCGGATTTCTCGCTGATCCAGTCCACCGCCTTGGTAAACCCGTTACTCGCATCGCTGTAATCAACGCTTTTTTTCAGTTCCGCTTCAATCTGTTGAAGCTTCTGGTTGGCCTCGGCATTTTTGTCGATGGCTTCGACCCCGCGTTGGGACAACCAACGATCCAGCGCCATCATGATCAGCGGCATGACCGCCAGCCAGCCCCAGTAAAACCAGTGAGGCATTACAAAGCCGAACGCACTCAGGTCAGACATGTTTTATCACCTTTAATCACAGAGCGGGGAAGGCCAGCGAGCGTGCCATCGGCGCACTCCCTGCCTTCCCCGTGATCGGTTTGTTATGGTTATGCAGGCTTACATGCCTTTGATGTCTTCCTCGTTGAGGTAGCCAACAGTCTCGTTCATCATGTATTCAAGCTGGATATCCAGAATCGCCCTGGCATCCTCGTTCTTGCCGGCCCAGTTGAACCAGATCGGGATGGCAGCCTTCCGGAACTCCTCCAGGTCTTCCTGGCTCAGACGAGTCACCTTCGAACCATCTGCCTTGAACTTCTTCATCGCTTCAATATTGCGCTTTTGAATAGTCAGGTAGTGCTTCTGGGAGTAGATGCGAACCTCGTCCTCAACCAATTGCTGAAGCTCCGGATCCAACGCATTCCAGGCACGCAGGTTGACGGTCAGGTCCATCAGATCCACCGGCTGGTAGATGGACATAACGCCAGGAGGCCCGAACATGATGTAGTCGGTCACCTGGGAGAAGCCCAGCTCGTAGTTCACGGCAGGGCCGACGTAATCAGCGGCATCAATAGTGCCCTTCTCCAGAGCGGGGAAAATATCCGAACCGGGCAGGCTCACCGTAGACACACCAAACTGCTGGAATACCTCGGCGACCATGCCGCCAGGCACACGCATTTTCATGCCTTCCATGTCCGCCAGGCTGTTAACCGGCTTTTTCGAGTGAATGATGTTGGCGTCGTGCTGAATCGGGCCAACGTAAAATAAACCGAACTTCTTGTAGATCTCACGGGTCTTTTCCAGCATACCCATGGAATAGAACATGATGTCCCACTGGTGGGGCTGGTCGGGACCGGCGGGGTATGACGACAGGAAAACGGAGGCCGGAATTTTTCCGGACCAATACAGGGTGAAGGGGTTCATGCCCTGCAGAACGCCGTTGCGCACCGCCTCGAAAAGGGCGTTGTTATCCGCGGCAACCGACTTGGCCGGGTAGGGCTTGATGATCAGCTCGCCGCCGGATTTCTCCTCCATGCTATTAGCCCATTCCTCGAACAGGTCATAGCCTACGGTGCCGGCATCCCATACTGACTGAATTTTCCAGGTGGTGGCCGCCTGGGCCTGGCCGACACCCGCAAGCGCGACACCGCAGAAGGCAGCGGCAAGGGCGACTGACTTCAGGAAACCCCGCCGCGGGGCAACGTTTCCGGCCTGCGTATCTGGAGCGCTTAATTGCTCGCTGTTCTCGTTGGTATTCATCGACACATCTCCGTTGACATTGTTTTTATCGGGGTCAGGTCAACACCAGCAACCGCTGGTATTAGATCGATATTCGTAGTCCTGCCGGGTTTAGTCCAGAAGATTGCCAACTGGTCAGACCAGTTTTGTAAATACCAGATAGACGAAAACGCTGTTATGAGCCATATTTACTGGTCCCGAAAGGGATTCTTCAATTCAAGGCACGACAAAAACAACTGGTCCGACCAGTGACTCCTGGCAGGAAACATCATGGCAATCGCACAGGAAATTTCCTATCGACTCGAGCGGCTCATTCTCGACGGCGGACTGGCGCCGGAACAGAAAATGCCGTCGGAACGACAACTGGCTACCCGGCTTGGTGTGTCTCGGGCAATCATCCGTGAAGCCCTGCACGAACTGCAGGGGCGGGGCGTGATTGAAACCCGGCATGGCAAGGGGTCTTTCGTGGCTCGCATCGTGCCCGGCAATGAAAATGAGGGCGAGGACAGCCCGTTATTGCAGATGTTTACCGGCCACCCCCGAACCCTGTACGACCTGCTCGAGGTACGGGAACAACTGGAGGGCCAGGCCGCCTACCTGGCCGCGCAACGGGCCACCGCATTGGACCTTCATCGCATTACCAAGGCCTACTCCGCACTTGAACAGACCGATCCACTCACCAACGCCCGGCCGGACCACAGTTTCCATCAGGCCATCGTGGAAGCGTCCCACAATCCGGTACTGGTGCATGTTCTGAATGGCTTGAAGAACCTCATGCTGTTGACCGTGGAAGCCTCCGTTGCCAACCTGAATCCGCGCGAGGAAATGCGCAACAAGATCTCCCGGCAGCACAAGCGAATCTACCAGGCGGTGATGGCAGGAAAGCCTGAAGCGGCAAAACGCATCGCCATGGCCCACGTGCGTTTTGTCAGTGACGCCATGCGTACGATCGAGCAACAGGGAACGGCCATTATCCGGGTCTCCCTGCACGCATCGGCAACACCGGATAATCCATCACAACGGACCTAAACGGCAAAAAGCTTGCATCGAACGTTCAATAATCCACAATTAATAGGCGGTATGTGTGGTGAAAAACGGCAAAACCCCGCTTTAGGGGATTGATTTCCGCATCTACAGCCCGTAAAACTTGCGCCTTTGTTATATAGCCTCGGGAGCCACCTATGGCGGATTCAGCGCCTCTGATCTGCAAGGACATCCACAAGACCTTTGATCAACTGGAAGTCCTCAAGGGCATTTCACTGGAAACAAAAAAAGGGGATGTCGTTTCCCTGATCGGCAGCTCCGGCTCAGGTAAAAGTACGTTTCTGCGCTGCGTCAACATGCTCGAAACACCCACCTCCGGCGACATCATCGTGCATGGCGACCCGATTCGGTTCACCACCAATCGCAAAGGCGAACGAATTCCCGCGGACAACAAGCAGGTTGAACTGATTCGCGCCCGGCTTTCCATGGTCTTCCAAAGCTTCAATCTCTGGTCCCACATGACCGTTCTGGAAAACATCATTGAAGCTCCTATTCACGTGCTCAAGGTGCCCAGGAAAGAAGCCATTGAAAGGGCCGAAGCATACCTTGAGAAGGTCGGCATCTATGAGCGCAAGGACTACTACCCCGCCCAGATGTCAGGCGGGCAGCAGCAGCGTGCGGCCATTGCCCGTGCCCTGGCCATGGAGCCGGAAGTGATGCTGTTCGACGAACCCACTTCCGCTCTGGACCCCGAGCTCGTTGGCGAAGTCTTGAAGGTCATGCAGAACCTCGCGGAAGAAGGCAGAACCATGATCGTGGTAACCCACGAGATGTCGTTTGCGCGGGATGTGTCATCCCAGGTCCTGTTTTTGCATCAGGGCGTGATTGAGGAGCAAGGCACACCGGACAAGGTCTTCGACAATCCGGACTCGGAACGAATGAAGCAGTTCCTGGCTCCCAAGTTCTGACGTGCAATGCTATCTTGAAACCATGTTTCATTATCGGGGCATATATCCGCCCCGGAAGAAAACGCCAAAACCAGCAAAATAAGGCAAATCATTGCCGATAATAATGCCCACAAGGCTGACTACTGGAGAAGTGACTCATGAGAAAACTGATTGTTGCAGCAAGCGTCGCCCTAGCCATGATGGCCGGTATCGCCCACGCCCAGGAACGTAACCTTCGTATCGCCTTCGACGTGCCCTACGAGCCGTTCGAATACAAGGATGAAAACGGCGAGCTGACCGGTTTCGAGGTGGAACTGGCCGAAGCCATGTGTGAAGAGATGAACGCCAACTGCGAATTCGTCATCCAGGCATGGGACGGTATGATTCCGGGCCTGCTGGCACGCAAGTTCGACCTGATCATGTCTTCCATGTCCATTACGCCCGAGCGTGCTGAGCGTGTACTGTTCTCCGAGCCGTACTACAACACTCCGGGTGGCTGGTTCGGCCCCGAGAGCTTCAACACCGACGTAACCGACATGGCCGCCATGGAAGGAATGACCGTTGGCGTACAGCGCGGTACCACCATGGATACCTTTGTGACCGAAGAAATGGGTGGCGTTGTGACCATCAAGCGCTACACCACCGCTGACGACATGGTCCTTGACCTGGAAGGCCAGCGCCTGGACGTGGTCTTTGTGGACTACCCGGTTGGCGAGCAGACCGTCCTGAGCAAGGATGGCTTCAAGGAAGTTGGCGAGCCGGTCAAACTCGGTCAGGGCGTGGGCGTTGCTATGCGCAAGCGTGACGAGGAACTGGCGCAGGAAGTAAACGAGGCGCTTGCCACCTTAAAGGAAGATGGTACCTACAACACCATCATGGATAAGTACTTCGCTTACGACATCAAGATGTAAAACTGGCCCGGGGGCGGCTGCTTTGGCTGCCCCCGCTTACCGGATGTACCCATGATTGACTTGAAAGGCTACGGCCCGGCCCTGCTGGAAGGGGCTGTGGTCACCATTGAACTGGCCTTCTTTTCCCTTGCTCTCGCGCTGGTTCTGGGGCTGGTTGGCGCTTCCGCCAAGCTGTCCAAAAGCCGTGTAGCCATTGGGATTGCGACCACCTACACCACTCTGGTCCGCGGCGTACCGGATCTGGTCATGATGCTGCTGTTTTACTACGGTGGTCAGGTCGCTGTGAACAACCTGTCGGATTATCTCTACGACGCCTACGACATAGACTTCTTCTTCCAGTTTGACCCCTTTATCTCTGGCGTCATCACCATTGGTCTGATTTTTGGTGCCTACATGGCGGAGACATTCCGTGGTGCCTTTCTCGCAGTGGAGAGCGGACAGATTGAAGCGGCCCGCGCCTATGGCTTCAGCCAATGGCGTACCTTTCACCGAATCATCTTGCCGCAAATGCTGCGCCACGCCCTTCCCGGCATCGGCAACAACTGGCAGGTACTGTTAAAAACCACCGCACTGGTATCCATCATCGGCTTGACCGATATGGTGCGCGTCGCTGAAGAAGCCGCCAAGGCCGAACGCATGCCGTTCCATTTCTTTATTCCGGTGGCGTTTGTCTACCTCAGCCTGACAGCCGGTTCCGAGCTGTTTATCAAGTGGCTCAACAAGCGCGCCAATGTTGGCGTGGTACAGGGGAGCTGAACCATGCCTGAATTTCTTGCTGAACTACTAAATCAGAACGATATCTTCACTGGCCCCACGATCATGGAATACTGGGGCGGGCTGGTCACCACCGTTCAACTGGTTTTTCTGTCACTGATCCTGGGCCTGCTGGTTGCCGTTCCCCTGGCGATCATGCGCACTTCGAAGAACCCACTGATCAACGGCCCTGTCTGGTTCTATACCTATATTTTCCGGGGCACACCGTTGTTGATCCAGCTGTACATCATTTACTACGGCCTGGCTCAGATAGAGGGTATCCAGCAAACCTTCTGGTGGGACATCTTCCGTGAAGCCTTCTACCCGGCCCTGCTGGCCTTCACCCTGAACACCGCGGCCTACACCACGGAGATCATCCGGGGGGCCATTGTGGCCACACCCAGTGGGGAGATTGAGGCGGCAAAGGCCTATGGCATGAGCTGGGCACTGCGGATGCGCCGGATTATCCTGCCGAGCGCGGCGAGGCGGGGTGTGCAGGCGTACTCCAACGAAGTCATTTTCATGCTTCACGCCAGTGCCATTGCCAGCGTGGTGACTCTGGTGGACCTGACCGGGGCGGCGCGGAACATTTATTCCCGATTCTACGCCCCCTTTGATGCCTTTATCTTTGTGGCGCTGCTCTACATGGCTTTGACGTTCATGTTGGTATTCGCCTTCCGCAAGCTGGAAAACTATCTGTTGCAACATCAACGGCCGGTGAGTGGCTGACAAATCCATAGTGCAGGGAAGTCCGGAGCGCAGGTGAAATGATATTTGGTCCTGGCCTTGATTGGCTTTCTCACACGCTCACACGAACAGAGCACGCAACATCTGAAAAGATTGTTGTTCTGGAAGACGGCACGGGGTTGCAGCTGCAGGACTCAGGGCTCCTCTATCTGGAACCCCCTGCTGGCCGCCCCAACCCCAACCATGAATCGCTGATTGTTTCCGCTGGCATCCATGGTAATGAAACCGCCCCCATTGAGGTTCTGAATCATCTATTGAATGAACTGATCGATGGCCAATGGCAACTGGCCTGCCCGGCACTGTTGATTCTTGGCAACCCAAAAGCAATGGATGCTGGCCAGCGCTTTATTGACGTGAACCTCAACCGCCTGTTCGGTGGCGCCCACCGTAAACCGGAATACCGGAAACTTCCCGAGGCGGAAAGAGCCCGGTTGCTGGAGGACGCCTGCAGGGCCTTCGCCACCAGGCACTCTGCCAATGTGTGCCACTACGACCTGCACACCGCCATTCGCCCGTCATTGCGGGAGAAGTTCGCACTCTATCCGTTTGTTGAGGGAAGGGACATTCCGGATGGGCAGATTGATTTCCTGCTGGAGGCGGAAGTAGAAACCTTGCTATTGCAGCACCGTGAAGGCACCACCTTTGCCTCGTTTTCCTCGTCCAAACTGGGGGCCGAGAGTTTTACTGTGGAACTTGGCAAGGTACGGCCTTTCGGGCAGAACGACCTCAGCCGCTTCACGGGCATAGCCAATGCCCTGCGGCGACGACTGAAAGGCGAAGAGCCGCCAAAAAGGGACAAGGGAGCAGCACCCATAACGGTGTTTGAAGTCGTGCACGAAATCCTGAACACCGGCGACAGCTTCCAATTCCACGTGCCAGACAACGTCGCCAACTTCACCATGTACGACCCGGGCACGGTCATCTGGGAAGACAATAACACCCGCTACACGGTAGACGACGCACCCGAAGGCATAGTGTTCCCGAACCGCGACGTACCCGTTGGCCAGCGTGTGGGCCTGATGATCAGGCCCACACGCTAGCGTCAGCGTCAGGCCGGAGCGTTCTCTGGCTCTGCCACCTTACAGCTGATCACGTGGGTGCAGACCGACGGCACCACCAGCAACGTGAGTACCGTGGAGGCCAACAGGCCGGAGATAATGGCCCAGGCCATCGGCGGCCACAGGGTGGAGCTGGAGAACGCCAACGGTAACAAGCCGGCTACCGTCGTTGCGGTGGTCAGAAGGATGGGCCGGGTGCGCTGCTCCACCGCCTTGCGAACAGCGTCGCGGATGTCATTGCCTTTTTCCAACTGTCGATCCATCACATCCAGCAATACGATCGCGTTGTTCACCACAATCCCCACCAGGGCGATGACACCCAGCAGCGACTGAAAGCCGAAAGGTGAGCCGGAGAACACCAACCCCGGGAAGATACCCACGGTGGCCAGTGGCACTGTCAGCAGGATGATGCCGACACGCCGGAAGGAATTGAACTGAATCAACAGGAAGAACAGCAACAGCAGCACACCAATGGGTGCCGTGGTCAGCAAGGCGTTGTTGGCATCGCCGGAGCCCTCGGCGTCACCGCCCATGTCCAGCCGGGTACCTGGAGGCAATGGGTTTTCTGCAAGCCTTGCTTCCAGTCCCTCCAGGGCCTGACTGAAACTGTAACCTGCCATCAGGTTGGACCAGACGGTATTCATCCGGGTGCCATTGCGCTGGAACAGGGCCGCCGATTGCCAGGACGTTTCCACCGAAGCAATAGCGGAAAGAGGCACCGCGTCGCCCCGATCATTGTAGATATTCACCGACAACAACCGTGGCAATGACAGGCCGGTGCCTTCCCGGGAGCGCAACACCAGGGGAATCGGATCCTCTTCCTGTCGATACTGTTCAGCCACCACCCCAAAGCTCTGACCATAGAGGCTCTGGGCAACATCGGCACGATTCAGGCCGTAGCGGGCCGCGCTGGCATCGTCCACATTGATGGCGATGCTCGGTACGCCGATATCCAGGTTGTGGCGTACATCCACCGTGCCCTTAACGCTGCGCAACGCCGAGAACACCTGTTCCACGGCACGCGCACGGGTGTCGTCATTGGCGTGATAAACCCGCACTTCCACTGGCGCTGCCCGTGGCGGCCCCTGCCCCAAGATTCCTGCCGTTAGCTGCAACTCCGGCATTTCGCGCCCGGCGTAGTCGCGTATCCACTGCACCAGTCCGGTGGTGTCTTCCAGGGTGGGTGTCGATACCACGATCCGCCCGCGGTTTGGCGCCTGGGGCTCGCGCTGCAGGTTGTAATAGAAACTGGGGCCGGTAAAGCCAACAAACCGGTGCACTTCCAGAGCCTCCGGTCGGCCGCGGATGGCGCGCTCAAGATCGGCCGCCACACTGGACGTGCGCTCCTGATCCGTACCTTCGGGCATGTACAGCTCAACCACCACCTGGGGACGATCCGCGTTAGGGAAAAACTGCTGCTTCATGAATGGCGTCAACGACAGGCTGAACACCACCAGGGCTGCACCTGCGAGGATCAAGGTTCCCGGGCGCCTGGCCACCAGATCGCCGAGAAAACGGGACAGCCCAACCAGCTTATCTTCCCGCGCGTCTGTCTTGCGAGGTCTCAGGAAACGGGCCGCCAGCAACGGCACGGCAGACACCGCCAGCAGGTAACTGACAGAGAGGGTGAGCATGATCATGACTGGCACACCACGGGTGAAATCCGCCGTCCCACCCTTGGACAACAACAACGGCATGAACGCCGCAATGGTCGTACCCGTGGAGGCTCCCAGCGGCCCCGCCAGTTCCTTTACGGAATGCTTAAGGGCATCCAGCCTTCGCATGCCGTCATCCAGGTATCCCTGAATGCTCTCGACAATCACAATGGCGTTGTCGATCAGGATACCGAGAGAAATCACCATGCCAATGACCGCTATCTGGTGCAGTACGCCACCCCCCAGGTCATAAAGACCAATACTGATCAGCGCCACCATCGGCAGGATCGACGCCACCAGGAGCCCCATGCGGATGCCCATACCGGTGAACACCACGGCCACAATGATGATGACGGACATCACCAGGCTCCAGGCGAGGTTGTCGAGCCGTTCTTCCACCTTATCGGGCTGGAAGAACATCTCGCGGATGTCATAGGGAGCGAACTCCTCACGGATCGTCGACAACCGCTCCCGCACACGCTCACCAAACCGAATGGCGTCGGTACTACCCTCCTCCATAATCATGGAAACCAGTACCACCCGTTCACCGTCGTACCAGGCCTCCGGCTGTCGTGGTTCCGCCGGGCCGCGCCAGACTTCGGCGGCAGCAGCCAGTGGCACCTGAGAGCCGTCCGGCAGTTCAATGGGCGTCGCGCGAATGGCATCCATACTGGTGAATTCGCTGTTTGGCAACACCGATAGACGACGACCGTCGGCGACAACAAAACCGCCCGGTGTGGTCTGGTTGCGGCGCGCCAACGTGTCCAACACGCGTGCGGGGGAAATGCCCAGCCGGTACATGGCTGCGTCGTCCAGCGCCAGGGTGATCTGTTCGTCCGCGTCACCCTCCAGCTCAATACGGGACACGCCGGAAATGTCCGCCAGGTTCTGTTTCAGGCGCTCCGCCACGTCGCTCAGTTCGGTGACCGAACCAGCACCGCTGACCGCAAGAATAATGGCGGGGATATCAATCAGGCGGTCGTCGAGCACCATCTGGCCAACGTCATCGGGAAAATCCAGACGCGCCCGGTCCATGGCCTGGCGTACGCGATCCCAGGCGGAGTCGGTATCGTAGATGGTGTCATTCAGGCGCACGTTGAAAATCGCCACGCCGGTACGGGCAGTGGCCTGGGTATAATCGACCTCCTCCACCTGGCGCAACTCGTCCGACAATGGCTGCAGTACCAGCCGCTCAACGGCTTCGGCGCTGGCGCCTGGGTAGTTAATGCTAATCAGACCGGCGCGATAGGGAAATGAAGGGTCTTCCTGGCGCGGCATGGTACTGTAGGCCGCAATCCCCAGGAGGCACAGCATGGTCACCACCATGCCCAGCAAGCGTTGAAAGTTCAGCAGGCGCAGTGACATCAGCGCACCTCCACGGCATCACCGTCGGAAATACGGGTCATGCCGGCAAAAACCACCTGATCACCAGCGCTAAGATCAGCGGCATCCACCACCACACGCTCACCGATGATCCGCTGCACCGTCACTGGCACCCGGCGGGCAACGCCATCGGAAATGCGGAACACGCTGGCGCCTCCGTTGGATTTCATCACTGACAACAGCGGCACCGTCGTGGCCACGGTTTCACGGGGCGTAATACCCACTTCCACCGGCTCCCCGGGTTCGAGGGTATCTGCCGGCAGGCTGACCAATACCGGATGAAGCTCGCCGCGAACACCTCCGGGCTGGGCAATTTCCACAATGGAGCCGGTAACCGGCGCACGGTTACGATTCTGCACCGACCAAACCGGCAGCAGTTGCGACAGCGACACATGGTTGAGCATGTACGCCGGCACCCGCACTTCCACTTCGCGCCCCTCCGGGGACGACAGACGCATCACCGGCTGGCCGGAGGCCACAAACTCATCCCGTTCCACCAGCAATGCTTCAACCCGGCCGTCGAACGGTGCCCTCAGTTCACTTTCTCGCAGTAAGCGTGTGGCCTCGGCAAGAGATGCTTCGGCCGTTGCCATACTGGCTTTCAGGCTGTCCCGCCGGGAGGCCAGTTGCTCAAGCCCCTGCTCAGACACTACCTCGCGCTCGTGCAGTTGGCGGGAGCGCTCCCATTCCCGTTTGGCCTGATCATATTGGGTTTTTAGTTCGTCCAGCCTGGCGGCTGCGGAATCCCGCGCCGGTTCCAGTGCGGGGTTATATACCCGCGCCAGCAGGTCACCGGTCTTGACAGTCTGCCCCAGTTCAACCGCGCGCTCTCGAAGGGTGCCACTCACCTGGAACGTCAGCGTTGCCCGTTGGGCCGCCCGAACGATACCGGAAAAGCGTAGCGACACGCCCTCTGTCTTGCCGCCCGTCACCTCGGCAGCACGCACCGTCACCGGGGCATTGCCCTGTTCAGGCGCCGGTTCACTGGATTTACAGGCGCTGACAAGGAGGCTTGCAGCGGCCAAGAGGGAAACGATGGCGGAGCGCCGGGCGATGTTCATTGAGAAGTCCTCTCTTCCATGGTCACGGTGTTTTTTAGCATCCATCCGGTGGACAAAAGTTCATTATCAGACATAATGTCATTCTTTGACAATTTGTCAATAATCGGATTTCATCCCTAACCATGTATCATGAGAGCGCAGCCTCAATTACCCGGAATCCCCTATGAGTGAGCCGTTAAAAACCCGTAGAGAGAAAGAGAAGCAGGCCAGGTACGACAGCATTCTGGATGCTGCGGAACTGGTGTTTTCGGAGAAGGGCTACGAGCGCACATCCATGGACGACATCGCCCGCACGGCCGCACTCAGCCGGGCATTGTTGTACGTGTACTTCAAGGATAAGGCGGCGATCCAGCGCGGCATCATGCTTCGTGCCGGCCACAGCCTGTGCCGCCGCTTTGAGGAGGCTCGCCAGACGGCGGATACCGGGCTGGCCCAGATATCAGCCATGGGAGCGGCCTATTACAACTTCTACCGCGAACAGCCGGATTACTTCTCCGCACTGACGACAGCCTCCACGGCGATGTCAGAAGCAGATGACGAGCTGGCAGGCGAGATGTTTGGCTGCAAGGCAGAAACCATGGAGCTGATGGTTGGTGCGATACACCTGGGGCTGGAAGACGGCACCATGAACCGCGAGCGCATCCACAATCCGGTCGAAACCGCGCTCTACCTCCGCGGCGCTCTCCACGGCGTCATCATGCTCTGTCAGAGCGAAATGACTGAGAGCGGCCAGGAAGACAACGTTTCTGCGGAATCACTGATCCGCCATACCATGGAGATGCTGACCTCCTCTATCTCGTCCTGAGAAAAGAGGGCGATGACCGGATTAGAGCTGGAAATCGTAGATAGACCCAAGCCCGAGAATCCCGGTCAGCTCATCCAATGCCTTACGGACTTCGTCAAGCAACATCGGGTCGCCCAGATCCTCCTGCGACAGCTCCTCCCGGTAATGCGCCTCGACCCAGGTAGTCAGGCGTTCATACAAGGCGTCGGTTAGCAATACGCCGTGGTGCATGGCCTTGAGCTCGTCGTCGTTCAGCACCACCCGCAAACGCAAACACGCCGGGCCGCCGCCGTTGCGCATGGACTGTTTGACATCGAAAACCTCCACCGACGTAATCGGCCCCGAGTCATTCACCAGCTCGTCCAGGTAGCGGCTGACCGACTCGATCTCACGGCACTCACCGGGCACCGCCAGCATCATGCCATCGGGCGTATTCAGCAACTGGCTGTTGAACAGGTAGGAGGCCACAGCGTCCTCCAGCGGAACCTGTTCACTGGTGACACGCACGGCTTCCAGTTTTGCACCCGTCAGGCGTGAGCGGATATCAGCCAGCACGGTTTCTTCATCCAGAAACGCCAGCTCGTGGTAGAACAGCGCGTTGCCATTACCCACCGCGATGACATCATTATGGAACACCCCGGCATCAATCGCGGCCGGGTTCTGCTGGGCGAACACCACGTGGCTGTCTTTCAGGCCATGCAGGCGGACGATGGCCTGGGAAGCCTCCAGTGTCTGGCGTGCAGGATAAAGTTTCGGGGCCGGAGCCTGTTCGTTAAAGGCGATCTGGCCGTAAACAAACAATTCAACTCCCGGCTCGCCATACCCGCCGCACAGACGGGTGTGGTTGGCAGCGCCTTCGTCACCAAACTGGCTGACCGACGGCAGCGCCGGGTGGTGGGCAAACCAGGCTTCGTCCGCGAAGATGGATTTCAGTGCCCTGCCGGTGACCACGTGCTCGATGGAGCGATGGAACTTGGCGCTCAGGTTCGCCGGTGTAAAGTGCACCCGGTGATCCGACGTGTCCGCGCTCGGCGACACCGTGGCGGCGTTGGCCGTCCACATGGTGGAGGCCGACGATGCCGCTGCCAGGATGGACGGGCTCTGTTTGGCGGCAGCGCTGAGAACGTCGCGGTCCGAACCGGTAAAACCCAATGCCCGCAGGGTCGGAATATGCGGGCGTTCGTGGGGCGGCAGAACACCCTGGACAAAACCGCGATCCGCCAGACGCTTCATTTTCGCCAGCCCCTGCAGGGCGGCTTCCTTCGGATTGGACACCGAGCGAATGTTGGACTTGGACGCCACGTTGCCCCACGACAGCCCGGCGTAGTTATGGGTAGGCCCTACCAGGCCATCGAAATTGGCTTCTACTGCGTGCTTGGCCATGACTCGTCTTCCGTCAGTCGAAATTTAACCCGGGCGCCAGGCTCTCCGGCACTTCGCTCCTCTTCGCCTCCAGCGAGGCCATCGGCCAGGCGCAGTAATCAGCGGCGTAATAGGCACTGGGTCGATGGTTACCGCTGGCGCCAACACCGCCGAACGGAGCGGCGCTGCTGGCACCCGTCAACGGTCGGTTCCAGTTCACGATGCCGGCGCGCACTTCGTCCGTCAGCCGCTCGTAAAGTTTGTGGTCATCCGTCAGGATGCCCGCGGAAAGTCCGTAGCGGGTGTTGTTCGCAAGCTCCAGGGCCTCGTCAAAGCTCTTGTAGCGGTAAACCGTCAGCAACGGCCCGAAGAACTCCTCATCCACCAGGTCCAGACCGGTTGCGTCCACAATGCCCGGCGACAACAGGCCAGTGCCTTCCCGCAGACGCTGCATCTCCAGTAGCAGTTGCCCACCCTGCGTCACCAGGCTGTTCTGGGCCGCCAACAGCTTGTCGGCCGCTTCTGTCGAAATTACTGACCCCATGAACGGTTGCGGATCCGCATCAAAATCGCCCACGGTGATTCGACTGACCACTTCAACAAAGCGCTCCAGGAACTGGTCGCCCTTGGTACCCTTTGGTACCAGTAAACGGCGTGCACAGGTGCAGCGCTGACCCGCCGACAAGAAGGCGGACTGGAGGGCGTGATGCACCGCACCATCCAGGTCATGCACATTCTGGACGATCAGCGGATTGTTGCCGCCCATCTCCAACGCCAGAATTTTCTCGGGCTGGCCACCAAACTGCTTGTGCAACAAGTGCCCTACCGTGGAACTGCCGGTGAAGAACAGCCCATCAACACCCGGATGTGACGACAGCGATTTACCGGTCGGCATCGCCCCCTGCACAAGATTGATGACTCCGGGAGGAAGGCCGGCCTTTTCCCACAGCTTCACGGTCAGCTCGGCGACACCGGGGGTCAGTTCACTGGGTTTGAACACCACAGTGTTGCCCGCCAGCAACGCCGGTACGATATGCCCGTTGGGCAGATGCCCGGGGAAATTATAGGGGCCGAACACAGCCACCACGCCATGGGGGCGATGCCGCAATACAGCATGACCGCCAGCAACGTCGGATTCGGAGTGGCCGGTGCGGTCGTGGTAGGCGGCAACGGAGATTCCGATCTTGCCAATCATCGCCGCCACTTCGGTACGGGATTCCCACAGAGGCTTTCCGGTTTCCGAGCCGATCTGGTGCGCAAGTTCTTCCTTGTGTTCCTCCAATAACGTACCAAATTTTTCCACCAGGACCTGGCGCTCACTGAACGGGCGCTTACGCCAGTGAACAAACGCTGAGCGGGCCTCACGCACGGCGGCGTCCACATCTTCGATACTGGCGCTGACGCCGTCCCAGACCGTCGCGCCGGTAACCGGCTGGAGGGATTCGAAAAAGTCACCATGGCCTTCCAGCCAGAGTCCATCAATAAAGAGTTGACCTGTCAGGTTTGCCATTGTCATTACCTCCTTCCGGTATCTTTCAAAGGGGCCAGCCGCACGAGGTCTCCGGATTCTACTTCCAGCGCCTCGGCCACATCGGCCGGAATACTGACAGTATCGAGTCCTATGCACTCGGCCGGTATGGTGGTTACCCGAAAGTCCCGGAACGAGCGGTTGGATATCATTACCTGTTGCTCCGCCGGGACATCCGTCACCAGCGGCTTCTTGCGGATCATTACGTGGCGGTTTATACCTTCGCGCACGGTACGAATACTGTGAATAAAAGCCTCAACCGCCGGGCCACCGTCGAAGATGTCCACCATGCCGTTAAAGTTAAAGCCTTCGGCCTGCAGCATTTTCAGCGCCGGCTCGGTGTTTTCATGCACGCGACCAATAACGGCCCGCGCAGCGTCCGGCAACATCGGCAGGTAGATGGGGTATTTGGGCATCAGTTCGGCAATGAACGATTTATTGCCAAGGCCCGACAACATGTCCGCCTCACTAAACTCCATGTCAAAAAACTTGCTGCCAAGGGCATCCCACAGCGGGCTCTGGCCGTTGCTGTCGGACACTCCCCGCATCTCGGCGAAGACTTTCTCGGAAAAATGCGAACGGAAGTCGTCCAGGAACATAAACCGGCAACGAGACAACAACAGGCCGGTGCCACCGCCGCGATGGGAGCTCGAAAGCAGCAGTGAGCAGACCTCAGTGGTACCGGTCATGTCATTGGACAGGTGCAACGTCGGGGTGCGCACATGCACGTCCAGCTCGCGGGAAGCATTCACCGTCACACTCAGTCGGTAATTGTAGAACACTTC
Organism: Marinobacter sp. B-12; assembly: GCF_056857915.1. Lineage (NCBI taxonomy): Bacteria > Pseudomonadati > Pseudomonadota > Gammaproteobacteria > Pseudomonadales > Marinobacteraceae > Marinobacter > Marinobacter sp. B-12. The sequence goes on from NZ_JBSXOB010000047.1 coordinate 26,268, forward strand.
GTCCAGGCCCACTCGCGCCTGTATGCCACTGATGCCCACACACCGTTTGAGCTCAGTATCCTCGAGAGCAAACAAGTACAAGCCAGCCTCTGGCGCGCAGCGCTGGTTGAAGGTTTCCTGCGCATGCTGGATCTTTCTTGCCAGCAATGCCCTGTCCGCCGGTAATGTCGTCAGCCCCTTTCCGGCGCCCTGAGCCATGGCGTACAGGGCGTCGAGGTCGTTCTCCTGCAAGGGTCGGATTACCAGCATTCCGGCCTCCTGTCTTTGATTGCCCTGTTCATAATGGTGTCACCCGTACCGTGTTACCGGAGCTCAGGCCCAGGTATTCCCAGGTTTTCGGCGACACTTTCACTTGGTCCTGCAGGCTCTCGGCGAGTGGCGTCAGCGTGCTACGAAAATCCCCGCCGTCACCGCCGCAAATCAGGCAGGTTTCGCCATCGTCGGTAGAGGCGGCATGGAGGGTTTTCGGATGACTGGTCACAACAGACTTGAGCGCATCGGTGCGCGCTTCCAGTACCGGCCCGGCATCGAAAATATCGAGATAGCACCCAGCCCGGAATCCTTCGCGCTGCAGCAACTCATACGTCGCCTGGGTTTGTGAATGAGGTTGCCCGAGCGCGTCCTGAGCGGCTTGACTCAGCAGCGTGACGTAAATCGGGTTGGGTGGCATCAGTTCTGCAATAAAGGTTTTGCTCAACAGCCCGGAGTATTGATCGGCGGTTTCAAAATCCATATTGAAGAAATGCCGCCCCAGACTGTCCCAGAACGGCACCTCGCCGTCTTGTGTCTGCACACCCTGAATTTCCACAACCACCTTATCCGTGAACAGCGAGCGATGGCTGGCGATAAACAGCATCCTGGCGCGGGACAGCAGTTCGAAGGCGTCAGTACCACGTAGCTCCGGCCGGATCGCGAAGGAGCACAACAGCGTGTGGTCCGTCAGCGCATGGGACGGGTACAAAACCTCCACCCGGCGCGAAACGCCCAGCTCATGGGAGGCATGGATAAGTGCGTCCTGACGGTAATTGTAGAATGGCTGCCCATTACCCGCCCGCGCATCGATACCCGATACGCCCTGCACCTTACCTGTACGGGTGTCTTCCAATACGAACAGGAACCGCTTGGGTTCGTCAGGTTTGTTTATGCCGGCAAAGGAGCGGGTAGATTGATCAATCTTGGTGGACAGCGCGTCCTGTTTTTTGGGCAGGGTGGATGACATCCGGGGGCCCTGGCCCCCGGCGATGTCGAGTATGTCGTTCAGGTCACCCGGCTGAGCCGGACGTACCAGCCACATAGGCGGCTCCTGTCATCATGCTTGTGGTTACTATCGCGGATTAACGTCTGCTACTTACCACAAACCTTTTTCACACCAGCCTCAAACCGTGCCAGCGCTTCATCAATGTCAGGCTCTGGAATGATCAGTGACGGCGCAAGCCGAACGACATTCGGGCCGGCAATCAACACCATCACACCTTCGTTCAGGCCGGCATTGAGAAACTCCTTCGCCTTGCCTTTCCAGTCTTCCGTCAGTACACAGCCAAGCAGCAAGCCAGCGCCACGAACCTCACTGAAGATGCCATAGCGCTCACCAATGTCCATCATCCCCTTCCGGAGGCGCTCCGAACGCGCCGCAACGCCCTTGAGGATATCCGGCTGGCTCACCGTATCAATCACCCGTTGGGCAACCGCACAGGCCAGGGCGTTCCCGCCATAAGTGCTGCCATGGGTACCGATACCCAGGCTTTTCGCCACTTTTTCCGTGGTCAGCATGGCCGCCACCGGGAAGCCACCGCCAAGCCCCTTGGCCGTGGACAGGATATCCGGCGTTACACCATACATCTGATAGGCATAGAGGTGCCCGGTGCGGCCAACGCCGGACTGGACTTCGTCGAACACCAACAAGGCATCGTTTTCGTCACAGAGCTGGCGCAGGCCCTTGAGGAAATCCGGATCGCCGGGCATGACGCCACCTTCGCCCTGGATAGGCTCTACCACCACTGCGCAGGTCTTGTCCTTAGAGATCAGCTTTCGAACAGACTCCAGATCGTTGAAATCGGCGTGATGAATACCTCCAGGCGCAGGCTCAAAACCTTCAAGGTACTTGGGCTGGCCACCGACGCTGACCGTAAACAGGGTGCGACCGTGGAACGAGCTCTTGAATGAGATAATTTCGTTCTTTTCCGCGCCGAAATGTTCCCATGCATAGCGACGGGCCAGCTTGAACGCGGCTTCGTTGGCCTCGCCACCGGAATTGGCAAAGAACACTCGCTCGGCAAAGGTCAGATCACACAGGGTCTTGGCCAGTCGAAGGGCAGGCTCGTTGGTCATGACATTGGACAGGTGCCAGATTTTCTCCGCCTGCTCCATCAGCGCACCCACAAGGCCGGGATGATTGTGACCGAGGCAGGTCACCGCAATACCACCCGCCAGGTCGATATACTCTTTACCTCCCTGATCCCATACGTGGGAGCCTTCACCCTTGACGGGAATCACAGACCCTGGTGCGTAATTGGGGACCATTACCTCATCGAACAACTCACGGCTGACAGGTTCTCTGTTCATCGGTGTCTCTCAAACAAAACGTGAAAAGGTACATTCCATCATACGCCACTATAAGGGCATCAGCACATCCGGCACACTCACCGTCCCTACCCGGTCATTAACACTGATTATTGACTTAGGCATAAACAATTCGTAAATTCTTATTTGCAATTGTAAATCATTAACATTTATATATTCAAATACGAATATTGCGGAGAAACACATGTCTAAACCTTCCCAACTATCACTGGCTATGGCGATCAGTCTTGCCCCGGGCATGAGCTGGGCCGTCGGCGATGATCAGCCCCAGATGCTTGAACCTATGGAAATCATTGGCGATGCGTCTGCAGCCCAAACTCTGCCGGGGTCAGGCTATGTAGTTGGCGATCAGCAGTTGAAAACTGAGGTTGAAGCCGACATCAACCAGGTATTGAAAACCGTCCCAGGCGTGTATGTACGGGAAGAGGAAGGTCAGGGCCTGCGCCCTAACATTGGCATTCGCGGTGCCACCGCCGAACGCAGCAGCAATGTCACGCTGATGGAAGATAGCGTTCTGATCGCGCCGGCACCCTACTCCAATCCGGCCGCTTATTATTTCCCGACGCTGAAGCGCATGTCCTCGCTGGAAGTGCTCAAGGGTGCCCCGCTGCTGCGCTATGGCCCACAAACCACCGGCGGTGTGATCAACCTGATCTCCACACCCATTCCCGACGAGCAAAAGGGCTACGTCGAAGCCGTCACCAACGACCGCGGTTCCACCGACGTTCATGCAACCTATGGCGACACGAACGGTGACTGGGGTTACCTGTTTGAAACGGTTCAGCGCTCAGCGCAAGGCTTCAAGGACATTGACCGAAGCAACCGCAACAGTGGCTTCGACATCAGTGATTATGTCGGTAAGCTGCGCTGGCAGGGAGATCGCCAGAGCGTGACCGCCAAGATCCAGTATTCGGAGGAAACGTCCAACTCGACCTATGTCGGACTGACGGATGCGGACTTCAACCAGGATCCCAACCAGCGCTACGGGCTCTCCAGTCCCGACCAGATGGATAACACTCACTCCGGTGTCAGCCTGACTCATCAGTTTGAGTGGAGCAACAATGTAAGCAGCACCACGACCCTCTATCGCAACGACTTTAAGCGCAATTGGTATAAGCTCAGTGGCGCCGGAAACATCATCGACCAGGCAAACGCCGGAGACACCAATGCCCAGGGTATTCTCGACGGTACCGTTGACACCAGTGGCCTGAATTACAAGAACAACGCCAGGGACTACCTGTCCGAGGGTGTGCAGGTAAACCTTGATGTCGACATGGGCAGCCATCAGTTTGATTTCGGCGCCCGCTACCACGAAGATGAAATGGACCGCTTCCAGCCGGTCGACGTTTATGATCAGGTCAATGGCTCCCTGGTGTTCCAGAACACGGTCGCCCCCACCGGTAGCAATAATCGCTTTGAGACCGGCGAAGCCCTGAGCTTCTGGGCACTCGACACCTGGCAGGCGACGGACAAGCTCAGCATAAATCTCGCCCTGCGCTACGAGGACATGAAAACCGGTCGCACCCAATACGCGGATCCCGGCCGCACAACCGTCGACAGCACCCGCGCCAATGACAGCGCTGAACTCCTGCCTGGTGCTTCCTTTACCTATGACCTGTCCCAAAGCTGGCAGGTTCTGGGTGGCGTGCACCGGGGTTTCTCCCCTCTTGGAGGTGGTGCCAGGGCCAACGAGGAACCGGAAACCAGCAAGAACTGGGAAGCTGGCCTCCGGTACTTCGGCAATGCGTTCTTCGCGGAAATGATCGGCTTCTACAGCGACTTCTCCAATAAGGCCGAAAACTGCTCGGTAGGCTCGCCGTGCAGCAATGGCGACACCTCTGGCAGTTTCGTAACCGGCGAGGCTGAAATTTCCGGTGTTGAGTTCCAGCTCCAGACCGGCACCCAGGCGGGTGAATTCTATCTTCCGGTCAGCCTTACCTACACCTTTACCCAGGCGGAAATCAGCAAGGACAATGCCGCCTCGGGCCTGAAAAAAGGTGAACAGCTCAAGGACGTACCTGAAAATCAGATGAGCTTCCGCACAGGCATGGAGCACCCGAGTGGCTGGGACAACTACCTTGTGGCCACCTACGTCGATGAGATGTGCGTCAGCGCGGGATGCAACAATACCGCCACGAAACTGGACGAGACCGAGTCCCTGTTCCTGGTCGATTTCATCAGCCGCTACGCACTGACCGCCAGTGCCGATGTCTTCCTGAAAGTGGACAACCTGTTCGATGAGCAGCAAATTGTTTCACGCTTGCCTGATGGTGCCATGGCAAACCTGCCGCGCACTGCCTCACTGGGGGTAAGTGTCAATTTCTGATGAGTGAACGGGTTGTGCCTGAATCCCGGGTGCATTCGCGTTTGCGTCAAGATGTCAGGAACGGAGGTTGCTGAAAATCCGGCTTCCACTCATCGGGAGCCGGTTTTTTGTGTCACTCCGGCAACCTCTTTTTCACACTCAGACGCCACATCGCCTGAGAACTTCGCGCCATTGATGAACTAGACCGCAGCGTCGCCAACCTCGGAAGAGCCAACCTGGACAACGCTAATAACCGGCTTTTCAGATCCTGATTCTTTCGTTACTGTTACAATCCATAGCGGACGAGCGAAACTTTCCCACCACGAAAAACGGCGCTTACAAATGAAAATTCTGATTGTTGAAGACAATGCTGTACTTGCCAAAAAAATATCGGACTGGCTTGCGCAGGCGCACTACACAGTAGATATCGCCAAAACCGCCAAAGAAGCCGACTCGTTGATTGAAACAAGTTCCTACCAGGCCGTTATTCTCGATATCGGACTGCCCGATGAAAATGGACTTTCTTTAATGCAAAGATGGAGAAAAAACGGGAAAAAAGAGGCGATCCTTATTCTGACCGCACGCTCCAACTGGACTGAGAGAGTAGAAGGGTTGAATGCGGGAGCAGATGATTACCTTCCCAAACCGTTTGAGTTTGATGAACTGAAAGCCCGGCTCAGTGCGATTATCCGAAGAAAGGACGGCAGAACGACAGACCAGATCAGTGTTGACGGATTCAGTCTCAACGCCACCTACCGAACGTTTACCACGCCCGACCAAAAAGAGTTCAGACTGACAGCTACGGAATTCCGCCTTTTACAGTGCTTCCTCCGTTCACCGGACCGAGTGTTTTCCCAGGACGAACTGGTTGAAACTCTCTACAACATAGAAAGATGCCCCACCAGAAATGTCGTTCAGGTTTACATAACCCGGCTTAGAAAAATAATAGGGGTCAATAAAATAAAAACATTGCGTGGCCAGGGCTACTACTTCGAAAAAGACTCTACCCGCTGAACGCCCGAATGGACCAACCAGGTTAAAATATGTCTGCGCCAAAAAGTATCCGAAGAACAGCCATTCAGTATGGTGCTGTTTTCAGCCTCGTATATTTTACTCTGATATTCTTTTCACACACCTACGTGATAAAGCAATTATCGGACGAGTCTAGGAAGCAGCACCTGAACAAAGAGCTGAAAAACTTTCAGGCAATCATTGAGGCTGAATCTCCCACATCTGACGACCTCAGCAACATGATCATTCAGTTTGAAATGCTTCTGGGGCATGCCATCGTCATAGAAACGGCAAGCGGAAGCGTCCTGGCGAGCCCGAACTTTGACCAGAGCCAACTGCAGGGTGCTGCGGAGAAGCCCGAGGGGTTCATCCACATAGTGCAGGGTGCGAACACGCTTTTCGGGCTCAAACGCATTTTCTCCGCCAGTGAAAAACTGGTCTCAATCACCGTTCTGGAAACCGAGGGGGCGCTCTCTGAGCGACCGATGAAGGCCCACCTGACATTGCTCGGCGCCTCGGCGGTTCTTCTGGCGATACTGCTGGCCCTGATTGGAACCACCACACATCTGACGTTAAAGCCCATCAGTAAGATAAAAGAGGATCTGAGACGCCTCCAATCCGGAAAACAAAGTCGACTGAACCCTCACGTACCGGAAGAGTTTCGTCCACTGATCCGGCAGCTCAATGATTTGCTTGAGCTGTCAAACCGTCGACTGGACCGCCACCGCCGCCTGAATTCTGATCTCTCTCACCTGGTCAAAACCTCTATCTCTGCCAATCTTGCCATTTTGTCGGACATCGACACCTTGCCTCCGTCCCGGGAGGATGTTGTGTTTATGGCCTCTAACTTGCGGGAGCTTGACAAATCCCTGAACTACAGGATGAGCAAGGCAGACATATCAGGCAGACAGATGGGACGAACGTGCATGCCGGTTGAAATCACGACAAGTGTCATCACCGTCATGGAAAAAATATTCCCTGATACGGTTTTCCGCCTCCACACCACCTTACCTGAAAACTTCAGTTGGCCAATGGAGCGCCAGGATCTTTCAGAGCTGCTTGGAAATTTACTCGAAAATGGTGGGAAGTGGTGCCAGACAACCGTAGACGTGTCAATTGTCCGCTCGCCATCAGGACTCACCATAAAAGTAACGGACGATGGCCCCGGAATTTCTCCCGAGGCGGCAGCCACTGTCATGGACAGGGGCACCAGGCTGGATGAAACGGTCGCCGGTTTTGGGCTCGGATTGTCCATCGTGTCCGAGATTGTCGAAGACAACCTCGGACACCTGGAAATCGGATCCTCGAAAAAGGGAGGAGCCAGAATACTGATTTTACTGCCATTTCCGGACTAGATTACGACCGAAAGGCCAGTCATCATAAAATATCCGGCCTTCAAAGACTCAGTTTTAGCAGTAATCAGCTGCGTCACTAATCATTCTTCGAGTTTAAATCAGAATCAACGGAGTCATTCTGGCTGTTGGTTGGCGGAAGATTGATCGAGAATAGCTGATATCGTTTGTTCTCCCCCAACTTCTCAGCGTCGGCGGATTGCCGATTGAGAAAATCATTCACTTCATGATTTGGTATCGCTGCAAAGACCCTGTCGTAACCATCAGTTTCCAGCAGGCTGTCGAACTCTGTTGGGGTAACTTCCACTGCGTCGCCCAACGAATAAAAGCGTGCCGAAAACGGCATCTCACCGATGTAAAAAATTGGACTGTCTCCCTCTCGACGAATACTTTCATAACGGCTGATCAATTGCTTTTCGGTTTTTAGTGGTTTTACGCCACTAACACCAATGAAAACAAAAAGGGTGATGACGATGGGCGCAAGCCAAACGGCGCCCAACCTGATTCTGGACCAAGGACGTAAATCGAGGTGCGACACCCATCCAGCAATCAGAATTGCAGAAAAGGGCAGAGAAGGCAGGACGTACGTCCAAAGCGTGTTGCCTGCCAGGGTGAAAAACAGCATTGGCGTTATCGCACAAAACACCAGATACAGCGTTGAGGCATCCTGAGCAGCATCAGTGAAGATATCCTTTGTTTTGCCTCTCGCTGCTGCAAATCCAAAGCCAACCAAGCCAATGATACCCCACGGAAATGAAGCCCAAAGCCAGAATATCCAGATCATGCCCTTGGGCCGATTATGGGCACTACCGTATAAATCGCCTGCCCATCCGGGATCCAGAAACCGGCTAAAGTGCTCGCCAATAATGAAGTAGTTGAGAAACCCCGGCGTTTTCAATTCAGCGAGCACGTACCATGGCAAAGCAATCAATAGTGTTAGAAGTGAACCAAGGAGCCAGGGTAGTTTTTTCAGTGGCTGTAACCGCTGCCTGAAAATAGCAGCCCAGAGCACCAGCGGGGTAACCGTCAATACAACAGCCAACGGTCCCTTTGACAACAAACCGATAGCCAGGCCCACGAAAAACCACCAGCGCCAGTACTCAGAGCGCCCTGAAAGCACAAACCACACGCTCACCAGCGAGAGGGTCGTTCCAAAAACCAGGAAGGTATCAGTCATTACTGCGCCGGCACTGATATAGGTGAGTGCCATGGTAGAAAGCACCAGAATAGACCATCTAGCGACCACAGCACCCCGCGCATGTTTTGCAAGGCACCACGTCAGCCAGACGATTCCGATCGTGGCGAACCACGCCGGTAGCCGGAGGGAAAATTCAGACAGTCCAAATAGCTTTAGAGAGGCAGCCTGAGCCCAGAATGACAAGGGAGGCTTTCCCCAGAACGGAGTTCCGGGTTCGAACCAGGGTGTTATCCAGTCCCCGGTTTCAGCCATTAAGCGAGCGATCTCCGCGTATCGGGGCTCGGTTGTATCCACAAGGGGAAACAGCGTCATCCCGATAAAGCGACTCAACAATATGGCGGCCAGCACCCAGAACCAGGGCTCAATTCGCTTTAGCATTCTTGACGCCCCTGAAGTTACTGAATTGGTCTCGGCTCGACACCTCCCGGTTCTCGACCACTTCTTCGGTCAGATACAGGGGGCGCAGTTTCGATTCGATGTAGGTTTTGCCCACATACTCACCGACGATGCCAACGCTCACCAGCTGTATGCCACCCAGAAAACTGATGAGAGCGATTAAAGATGGATACCCGTCAGTCGGGTCCCCAAGCATGATCGCTTTCGCGACAATCCAGACCCCGAACAATCCACCGACGGACGCAGCCAGCAAGCCAACCAACGTTGCCCATCTGAGAGGTGACACTGAAAAGGAGGTCAACCCTTCAAGAGCTAAGCCAACCAGGCCAGGATAATCCCACTTGCTTTCTCCTGCCGCTCTCAATGCCCGGTCGTATTTGATGATTGTCGTTGGCATACCGACCCAGGCAAAGAGTCCCTTCATATAACGGTTGCGCTCCCCCAACCGGAGAAGGGCATCAACCGCCCGCCGGCTCATCAACCGGAAGTCGCCCGTATCGACGGGTATTTCAGTGCGACTGGTCCTGTTGAGCAAACGATAGAAAAGGTGTGCACTCAAACGTTTGAAAAAACTCTCACCCACGCGCGATCGACGTTGCATCAGGACGACATCAAAGCCTGACTTCCAGCTCCTGACCATCTCGGGAATATACTCAGGTGGGTCCTGAAGGTCTGCATCCAGAACGATCACCGCATCTCCCCGTGCATGCTCCAGCCCCGCCGTAACGGCCGCCTCTTTACCAAAGTTGCGGCTTAACTTGACCAGGCGAATGCTCGACTTGGTTTCAATAATCGTCTTCATGAATTTGGCACTGCCATCTTCACTGCCATCGTCTACGACCACGATTTCCGAGCGAATATCCAGGCTCGCAAGGACTGGCAATACATGATCAAAGAATATGGGGAGCATCGACCGTTCATTGAAAACCGGAACCACCAGAGAAAGCAGCTCTGATTCGTTCAGTGCGCGGGAAGTCTTAAGAGATTTGTTCACGGAACACCAGCCTTTGGTAGACAACATAGTTAAATGCAGCGACAGCGACGGTGGTTAGAAGCTGTGCAGGAGCAACGGGGATTTCAAACAGTTGATGCAGACAGAAAAAGATCAGAACGTTCAGGAGAGACGCGAGTGAACAGGAAACAATGTATCGCCAGATGGCCTGGATGTGTGGTCGCGCATTTGGAAAGACCAAAGTCCTCTGCAACCCGTAGTTGGTAACAGCTCCGACGACGCTTCCAGAAAAGGTGGCCGCTACGGGGTCCATGCCAAGCAAAACCAAGCCGGACATGGCCGCCCAATGGAAAAGGGTGGCCATTCCGCCAGCGGCAAAAAATCCACTTATTCGTTTAAAGGAAACCTTCTTCATCCTGGCCGACACACCCGTGGCTAACCATTGAGTCCGATGTTTCAACAGCAAGACCCTCGTCTCCGTTGAAACGGGCGGAATTACACTTCCATGCATGTAACCGCAACTATGCATTTCCGCCTCACATCTACCGCTGAATATCACCCACCTTGGCTCTAGAGAAGCGACCGAACAGAACCGGCAAAACAAACAGCGTCAGGAAGGTTGCAGTGACAAGGCCGCCAACAATCACGCTGGCTAACGGCTTCTGGATTTCCGCCCCCACGCCCGTCGACAATAGCATTGGTATCAAACCGAGCGCCGAGGTAATCGCCGTCATCAATACAGGGCGCAACCGGGAGACGGCACCTTCAAACACCGCGGTATCCACGTTCAACCCATCCTGTATTCGCTGATTGATGCTTTCGACCATAACGACCCCGTTGAGCACCGCCACACCAAATAGAGTGATAAAGCCCACCGAACTGGGCACGGAAAGATACTGGCCGGAAATCCAGAGCGAGAAGACGCCACCAATGACAGCAAGCGGCACGTTGACCAGAATTAACAGTGCCTGACCAACCGAACTGAAAGCAAAGTACAGCAGCAGTGCAATCAGGCCCAGAGATACAGGTACCACAATGGTCAATCGCTTCTGAGCTCGCTGCTGGTTTTCAAACTGACCACCAATATCAACCGAATAGCCGGGGGGAAGGTTCACTTCTGACGCGATGGTATCCTGAATATCGGCAACCACACTGCCCATGTCACGACCCTGCACATTGGACTGAATAACCACACGGCGCTGAACGTCATCGCGACGCACCTGCGGTGGGCCGGACGCAATAGACACATCGGCCACATCACCGAGTCTCACCCAGGCTCCGGACGGCGCCTGTAACCTGAGATCGGCAATGGCATCCCGGTCTTCGCGGAAACGTTTGGCCAGACGCACATAGATATCGTACCGCTCATTTCCGTTGATGATCTGGCCTGCAGCGGCACCACCCAGTCCATCGCGGACGACACTCATCACATCAGACACGGCGAGTCCGTACCGGGAGAGTGCCTGACGATCAGGCTGAACCACCAACTGCGCTTCACCGGCGATCTGCTCCATGGCCACATCCCGTGTTCCCTGAACGGTTCGGACCGCCGCTTCGATCTGCTGGCCTTTCTCCGCCAGTACGTCGAGATCCGGGCCAAAGAGTTTGATGGCCAACTGCGCACGAACACCTGACAACAATTCATCAACCCGAGTCGCGATAGGCTGAGAAAAGTTAAACAGTAGTCCCGGGTGCTGTTCGAGCTTCTCCTCAAACAGAGCCTGCAATTCATAGCGATTACTGGCGCTGGTCCACTCCGAAGTTGGTTTTAAGCCAATATAGATCTCTATGTTGTTAACTGGCTCCGGGTCGCCGCCTATTTCTGCTCGGCCAGCCCTGGACAAAGCGTAAGTCACTTCTGGAAATTCCATCAGCATGGCCTCCAGTTTTGGCGCCACTTCAAGCGCCGTATCGAGGCTTGATGAGGGAGCCAGAGTCACCCGGAGGTTAATCGTTCCCTCTTCCAATTCAGGCACGAACTCAGTGCCGAGTCGTGGCACAATCAGCGCTGCCAGCACAACAAGAACAACTGCCGCGCCAACAACGACGCGGCTATGCTTCAGTGACCAGGCAAGCCCCATGCGATAGAGCTTTTCCAGGGGTTTTAGAATGAAGCTTTCCCGCTCCCGAATACCCTTGCGAAACATAAACGAAGCCAACGCAGGCACGACCACCAGAGCAACAATCACAGCGGACACGATGGCCAGCATGATGCTGATCGCCATTGGCTGGAAAAGCTTGGCTTCCACACCTTCAAAACTGAACAGAGGCATGAAAACAACCAGAATAATCGCCGTCGCGAAAAAGATGGGGCGCGCCACTTCCCGGCCGGCTTCCTGCAGTCTAAGCGCAATGCCATGATCATCGTGTGACGCGTCCAACGGATCGGGGTCATTTTCAACCAACTCGTCCCGGTGGGCGTCATGCTCAGCATCAGGATGGGTCAGATGTTTGAACATGTTCTCGACCATAACGACAGAGCCGTCTACCAGCATGCCGATTGCCACAGCAATGCCACCCAGAGACATCAAATTGGCCGAGAGACCGAACCAGGCCATGATCATTAACGCAATACCGATGGAAATCGGTATTGAAAGCAGCACGAGCGTTGTTGCCCGTAGATTCATCAGAAACAGGGCAAGCACGACCGCAATAAACACAAAAGCCAACAAAAGCGCATTGGTCACCGTCTCTACGGCCTTGGTCACCAGATCCGCCTGGTTGTAATAGGGCTCAAAACGAACCCCACTCGGAAGCGCCTGGTTTATGCGATCAATGCGGGCCTCAATGCCGTCGATGGTGGCTTTCGTGTTGGCCCCCATTCGTTTGAGTACAATACCTGAAACCACTTCACCCAGTTGTTCCACTTGACCGCCTTCATCCTTCCGGGTCATGGTCACCGCACCCTGGCGAATTTCAGTGCCCAGCGCCACCTGGGCGACATCGCTCACCGTCACAGTAATGCCTTCACTGGTTTTTACGGGCACCTGACGGATCTGCTCCAGTCCCTGCTCGCCATTACCCAGCCAGCCCATACCGCGAATAACCAGCTGCTCCTGTCCGCGGCCCATGTACCACCCCCCAACATTGGAGTTGTTGTTCTCCAGGGCGTCCATGACGTCATTCTGTGATAAGTCATAGGACAGCATTCGCGCCGGGTTCAGGTTGACCTGATACTGTCGTACTTCTCCGCCAAACGACAGGATCTCTGTAACGCCCTCAGCAGGTATCAGCAGCAGCTTGACCAACCAGTCGTGCAAGCTGCGTAGTTCCATTGCGTCGTACCCCGAATCCGGGCTCGCTATCAACAAGTACTGATAGACCTGGCCGAGACCGGACGTATTCGGGCCCATTTCAGGCACCCCGACGCCGTCCGGAATCAGCTCCCGCGCGGCCTGCAACCGCTCGAACACCAGTTGGCGCGCGAAATAGATATCCGTGCCCTCTTTAAAAACCACGGTGACACCAGACAACCCGGTTTTGGAGATGGACCGAACCTCCTCAACATCCGGCAAGGCATACATCACCGCCTCAATGGGATAGGTGATCAGTTGCTCGACTTCCTCAGCCGCTAGTCCGGGCGCCTCAGTATTAACAGCCACCTGGACGTTTGTAACGTCAGGGAAAGCGTCAAGATTCAGTTTTGGGATCTGAAATGCGGCAGTGGTTATAAGCACCGCGAGTGCAATAAGAACCAACAGGCGGTTCTGAACCGCCCAATCGACTACTCGGTTGAACATAATGGTTCCCTGAATCAGTGGTTGTGCGGATCAAAGCCGCCTTTGGCAATCTCAGAGGCCACAAAAAATGCGCCCCGCAAAACGACTCGTTGGCCCGCAGCCAGGCCGGAAACCTCACGGAGCCCGCCAATTGAACGACCCAGTTCTACTTCCACGGGTTCATACTCGCCTTCGGCCTCTTCCACATAGACCGTCCAGTCGCCGTCTGCGCCACGCATCAATGCAGTCTCCGGCACCGCAAGCACCGGATCACTGGTTTTAAAACGGAAATACACATCGGCGAACATTCCGGGATGAAAACGATCTTCAGGATTGTCCAGCTCCAGCCTGACAATCCGTGTACGGGTAACGGGATCAATGGTGTGGGCTTCCTGAGACACCGTTGCCATGGCCACACGACCAGCTGCTTTGACGACAGCTTCCGCGCCCTTCTCAAGAACAATGTCGGAGCTTGCTGGCAGATGGGCCTCTACCCAAAGTTCACTCTCGTCAGCAAGAGTCACCAGCGGCTGGCCAGCCTCAACTCTCTGTCCTTGCTCAAACTCATCGGTTAGTACTGCGCCATCCACGCGAGCTCTGAGCATGTATTCACCGAGGCTACCCACACCACTGGCCTTCAATGCACCTATGTCATCACCGTTTAGCCCATAAGCAAGCAGAGTCGCGCTTGCCGCTTCAATATTGGCTTTCGCTGTATTGAATCGCTGATCGCCAACCACAGAACGACCCAGCCCGCTGATTCGCTTCCATTCAGGATAAGCTTTCCTGTAATCTGCCTGCGCCTGTGCCACCGTCTCACTGAACAGGGTTACCAGAGGCTGGCCTTTGGTTACGTGCTCACCCAATTCTACGTGACGCCGCAGCACCACTGAGGCAACCCGGGGGGACACGTGATAGCTGGTATAGCCGTTGGTTAGCAGCTCACCGGGCGCGTATATTTCATAGTCAACGCGCTTGCTTTCGAGCGTTGCCACTTCAATGCCGGCCAGGTCTTTCTGTTTGGCATTGAGGCTCGCGGTGGCTGTTTCTTCATGGCCACCGTTCTCATCTTCGTGGCCGTGCCCCCCTTCCTCTTCATGCTCACCTTCTTCACCATGCTCTTCCTTATGCTCGACCTCTTCACTGGCGCCTTCTTGATGATCGTCGCCACCGGCAGCATGATCATGGCCGGTTTCCTGATGAGCGTCTTCCTCTGCCTGTGCAAATGAAAATGGGGCTATAAGCAACGTCAATACAAATACAGAAATCAGAGTTGTCTTCATAATGAATATCCAGTTTCCAGAATATTATTGAAAGGGGGCAACCAGTTCGCCAGACCGTTGTAAGAGTTCAATCAGGCCCAACTGCGCTTGCTTTTCCAGCTCAATGCCGGTTTGCAGGCTCTCCGCGCGCTGGCCCAGTGCCTGGAGATATTCAGATGTGGAAAGATCGCCGACCTGCCACTGCTTCCCGAGCAAATCGGCACTTCGTTGTACACGCCCCTGGGAGAGTTTTGTCCATCGGCTGAGTTGGGTGTCGTATCGCTTCCAGGCAGCTCGGGCGCCCGCCAGGTCATACTGCTGCTTCCGATAAAGTGCCTGAAACCGAGCCTCGGCCTCCAATGATCGTCGGTTGGCAGCTCGGATTTCTGCGCGGTAGTTATTACGGACGTTCAGAGGGATCGAGAACGTCAGGCCAACCAGATTCTCGCCGCCATCACGCCCTCCGCTAAGCCCGACCGTTGGCGATGCCGCCGCTCTGCGCCTGGCCACCTCGGCTTCGCTCCGCAGCACCTGCCACCTCGCGCGGGCAGCAGCAATTGACGGATGAGCCAGCAGATTGTCATTGTCGACCCTGGATTCAAGAGCCGGCCAAATGTGCCCGGGAATCCCCCCATCCTGAGGCTGCCAATCCGGCAGAAGCTCTCTGACCCGGGCTTGCGCCTGATCAACTGCAGCCTTTGCCTGAGCGAGTTCACTGAGCTGTTGAGAAAGGCTTAAAAAAAGCAGCTCTGCGTCGGTACGCCCCAGATCGCCTGCCTGCTGGCGTTGCTCAACCTGGTCCAGCAAGGCATCCAGACGGTGTTGTTGAGATTCCGCAATTTCTTCGGCACGCGTCGCCGCGCGCCACTCGACAAGCGCAAACAGCGACTCAGACGTTTGTGCCAAAATCGTCTCGTTCAAATCAGCTTGTGCGGAAAGCCTGATCAGCTTTGCCTTATCCTTTAGCGCACCCTGTTGATCAGACCAATCGATCGTTTGTGACAGCCCTGCCTCAAAGTTGTTTTCACTGCCCGTTCTGTCTGCTCCAACAGACAGCTCCGGGTTATACAGCGGTTGTTCGCTTGCCTCTGCATCCGAATTCCGGGCTGCCGCCTGCTCTGTCGCCGCCATTACATCTGGATGCTTGCTTATCTGGCCAGTGAGCCAGTTTGTCCAATTCACAGTCTCCGCTTGACCGAACAGAGGAATGGACAATAGTACTGAACACAGCAACGCCCTAGGCGAGTGCTTGCTTGCCTTCATCGACTTTCTCCCGAAGGGGTTAGTAGCCACAATTCATAGGCGCGAGGCGTCCATGATGAGGCAGGAAGAGCCCGAGATAGTAAGTGAAAAGATTGAAATGAACTTGAATTCGAAGCGTCATCCACAAAAGAAACCGCTCTCCGGCTCCACCAGCATTCCCGGACCGTCCTTTTGACGGACAAAATGAGCACCAAAGGCTTATGTTTCTGCAGCGTTCAGATCAATAGCATGTCATTCGATGCCCCTTACTTTCCAACACTTTATCAAGGTGATCTATGTCTGGAGCAACGAATAAAGCATGCGCACCGCGCCACGTATTCAAACTCAAACTGGCTTTCCTGGTTCTGTTATGGCCCCTCACGGTCAAATCAGAGCTCGCAGTGGATGAAATATACTCGCCCCGAGTAACTGCCGGGGATCTCGAAATTGGAGTGGTTGGGGCGCTTCTGGACAGTGAGAGGGCCGAGATCGACAACCTTCGTGCCGATCAATGGGAGGTGGGTTACGGGCTATCTGAACGCCTGAGCGCCGAACTTAACCTCAACGCGATCAAGAGACCGGGAGGCGCCTATTCACTTGAGGAATACGAAATCGAACTGATTGGAAACTTTTTTCAAGACAACAAGAGCGCTGCGGGTTTGTTCATTGAGCTGTCAAAAGAACATGGCCAAAAAGCCGGTGGAGTGACCCTTGGGTCACTTTACGAGAGACAGCTATACGCGCATTACAGCATCCTGACGAACCTTCTGGTTAGCCGCTCATTTGGCGAAGACGACGAGCAGCTTGAGCCCACGGGCTCATTACAGATCGCCTACACGAAGTCTGACACGTTTCAGCCAGGTCTGGAGTATTACGGGGCCGAAAATAATCATTTGATGGGACCTGCGATCCTGGCTGAGTTCAGAATGGGCTCCAGTATTCTGGAACTCCAGGCGGGCGTTGCATTTGGCCTCACCAGGGACTCAGACGATATGATCTATCGCTGGGAACTGGGGATAGAACTGTGATGGCGGCCCGCAACCAAAAGCCGCAAAACCGCCATCCAGTTTCCGGAGCACTAGCTTGAAGCAGGCTCCAGTGCACTCTCACCGGTTTCGCCGTCCTCGATACGAACAGCCCGAACCAGGCGGGATACAAGTACCTTGCCGTCACCCGGGTGCCCATCCTGGGTTCTGCCCGTTCTGACAATGAGTTCCACAACTTCACCAGCGACATCATCGGTCGCTACGTCTATCTCCAGCTTGACCATCTTCACTTTCTCCAGAGGCGACTCATCGCCGACCAGATGACCAAATTCGTTGAGAGACACGACGGCAATGCTTGCCACTCCCTTGACTCTGGCCAGAGCATCAACCACATGCTCTGCCATAACCTCTCTGACATAAGCCTTTATTTCATACATAAGCCTTCTCCTGCCTATCAGACTTCAACGTCACGACGTTCGGATGCAAACCACTGATACACGCTGGGCAACACTACCAACGTCAGCAACGTTGACGTGATCAGACCGCCAACCACAACCGTTGCCAGTGGCCGTTGGACATTAGAGCCAATGCCATCGGCCAGCAGCAGGGGAATCAGCCCCAGAATAGCCACAGAGGCGGTCATCAGAACCGGCCGCAAACGGCGTTGAGCACCCAACTTGACTGCTTCAATGACTTCGTAGCCTTCGTCCCGCAACTGATTGATGTAGCTCACCATCACCACACCGTTCAGTACGGCTACGCCGAACACCGCGATGAATCCCACGGCAGCGGGCACAGAGAGGTAAAGCCCCGTCACAAACAGCGCGACAATGCCACCAGTAACCGCAAAGGGCACATTCATGAAGATCAGCGCCGCATAGCGCAGACTACTGAATGCCGAAAAGAGAAGCAGGAAAATGAGCGCCAGGGTAATGGGCACAACAATCGCAAGCCGCGCCATGGCCCTTTCCTGATTCTCGAACTGACCGCCGAACTCCACGAAATAACCCGGCGGCATGTCCACTTGCTCATCTATCTGTTTGCGCAAATCCTGAACGACACCGCCCATATCGCGACCACGTACGTTCATCTGCACATACTGGCGGCGACTGGCATTGGAACGTGAAATCTTCTTCGGGCCAGCGTACATTTCAACATCAGCCACTCGTGAAAGCGGGATAAGCTCGCCACTGTTCCCCCTGAGGGGAAGCTTTCTGATTTCATCGATGGACCCGCGATAGGACTCTTGCAGCCGGGCGAAAATCTCAAATCGACGGACACCGTCAAAGACAAGTCCGGCGCCTTTACCGCCAATTCCGGTTTCGACCGTACTCATCAGGTTATCTATGCTGATGCCGAACTGCGCCAGCACTTCACGGTCGGGGCGAATAACAATCTGTTTCTTGCCCGCACTCTGCTGGGCGCGCACATCCGTCGCACCCGGCACATCTTTCGCGAGGGCCGCCACTTCCTTGCCGATACGGCCCAACTCGCCCAGGTCGTCACCGAAAATGCTGGCAACCAGTTGCGCCTGAACACCTGACAAGAGCTCGTCGGTTCTGAGCTGAATCGGTTGGGAAAGGTTATTGGCAAGCCCTGGAACCCGCTCATTCAAGGCCTTTGCGATCTCGCCCTGAAGATCCTCATAGCGCACATCCGCTCTCCACTGATCCAGGGGCTTCAGATTCACAAGCGTCGCGACAACGTTCACAGGCTCAGGATCACCACCCACTTCGGCACGACCGATCCGGGCATAGGTTCCGGTGACCTCTGGAAATTCGTCTATAACGGACTGTATCCGTTTGCCATATTTAATGGCGGATTCCAGACTGGCTCCGGGCGGCAGTGTTGAGCGAATCTGGAACGTGCCTTCCCGGAGCGTGGGCACGAATTCGCTTCCGAGATAGGGAAACAGCAGGAGACTGCCTGCAAAGGCAATGACGGCAACGCCCATCACAACCTTAGGTGCTTTGACCACAGCATTCACCACCGGTTTGTATAACCGGTTCAGGAACAGAACCAGCTTCGGCTCCTTATGGTGCCCGCCCATCTTGAATGAGAGAGAGGCCAGAACCGGCACCAACGTCAACGCGAGCAGCAATGCGCCGATCAGAGCGAAGCTGATGGTATAGGCCATGGGCGAAAACAGCTTGCCCTCAACGCCCTGCAGCGTAAACAGCGGCAGGAAAACGATGATAATGATGCCGATGGCAAATACGATCGGACGAGCCACTTCCCGGGCGGATTCACCCACGAGCCTCAGAACACTGACCTTTTCCTCCGATCGTTCTTCCAGATGTCGGAAGATGTTCTCTATCATCACGACAGCGCCGTCCACCATCATACCGATGCCGATAGCCAGCCCGCCCAGACTCATCAAGTTGGCGGACATGCCTGAAATGCGCATCGCGATGAATGCGACAAGTACAGACAACGGCAAGGTTGCGACCACAATCAATGTTGAACGAATGTTTCCCAGGAACAGATAAAGGAACACCAGCACCAGAACCGAGCCCTCAAGCAACGCTTTCTCGACAGTGCCTATGGCCTTGCCCACCAACTCCGCCTGGGAGTAATACGCTTCGATCTTCAGACCCTCCGGAAGTGACTTGTTCAGGTCGTCGATTTTTGCATTGACGTCCTCAAGTACCTGGCTGGTGTTGGTCCCGATCAACTTCATCACGTAACCGCCAACGGATTCCTCACCTGAGGACACCTCTGCACCACGGCGAATTGCCGGTCCAAGACCAACCTCCGCAACATCCTTGACGTAAATTGGGGACTCCCCCTCACTCTTGGACACAATGATGTTCTGGATGTCTTTGATGCCTTCGGAACCAGAGTTGACCCAGCCATAACCGCGAACAATATATTCTTCACCTCCCCGCGTAATGAAAGAAGCGCCGACGTTACGATTATTCTGGGTGAGAGCGCCGCGAATATCTGACACCGTTAGATTTCTCGCCTGAAGCTTCTGCGCATCAATATTGACCTGGTACTGCTTTACCTCGCCGCCGATGGACAGCACACCGGTTACGCCCGGCACGGTCCTGAGCTGGGGTTTGACAATCCAGTCCTGAATCGTGCGAATTTCCTGCAGGCTGTATTGATCTTTATCCTCAGCTTCCAGGGAATACATCAGGATGCGCCCAAGACCGCTTGCGATGGGCCCGAGTTCGGGTTCCCCCATCCCTTCGGGAATCTGGCGCTTGGCCTCGGATAGCCGTTCGTTAACTAGCCGCCTGGCGAAGTAGATATCGGTGCCATCTTCGAAATAGATGGTCACCCGCGAAAGCCCGAAGATCGACGTGCTCTGCACTTTTTCCAGTTTAGGGATTCCGTACATGCTGATTTCAACGGGATAGGAAATCAGCGTTTCGATATCAACCGGCGACAGACCAGGACTGGTGGTAAACACCTGAACCATAGTCGGCGTCGCGTCGGGAAACGCGTCCACCGGCAGTTTTTGAAATGAAAATACGCCGGCAACGATCACGGCGATAGCAAAAACAAGCGTCATCAGACGATTGTTCAGCGCATAATTCACAATTGCGTTGATCATGCTCCCCCCGGGGTTTAGTGTCCGTGAGCGGCGCTGCGGCCACTGGCGGTAATGGCCGACATCAGATCAAAAGCGCCTACTGAAACCACTTCCGTGTTTGCGCTGATGCCGGACTTGATCTCAATCCAGTCGTTTGCCTCCTTGCCAAGCGTGACGGGAACCGCCTTGTAAGCCCCTTTCTCATCGCCCGGAACAAACACAACAGATTCATCGCCAATGGTTTGAACCGCATCATCCGGAACCAGCGGCAGTGATGCCTCCGCTTCCGTCATGATTCTGGCCGTGGCATAGGTATTCGGGCGAAGGTCGCCCCTGGGAGACTTCAGCACAACGCGAACCGGGATAGTGCGGGTCTTTTCATCCAGCATGCTCGACACCCAGGATACCTGCCCACTGTGAAACCGGTCAGAGCTTGAATCCCTGGAGGAAATCTGAACCTCGTCTCCCATTGAAATCTGGTCAATATCGGATTCCGACACCTGAAGAATGGCCCACAACACCGAGGCATCAGCCACGATGAAAGGCGTATCCGACGGACTCAACGTCTGCCCCAGACGAACATGCATCTGCTCGACACGCCCCTCAATGGGTGAGCGGAGCGCGTATTGCGCCAGGCCCCCACTGTCACCTGACGACTCGCTGCCATAAACCGCCAGTTGTTCCCGCACGGAATCGTACTCCGCTTTTGTTTCAAGAAAGGCAGCCTTGGCATCAAGGAACTCTTCTTCACTGGAAATACCCTGTCCCTGCAACTCTCTTTCACGATTGTAGTCAGACTCGGCCGCTTCTTTGCGGGCCTCCAGCGAAATCAACCGGGAGCGAATCCGGGCCAGCTCCACACTGTTCAGGGTCGCCAGCAACTGCCCCTTATTGACACGATCCCCCAGATCAACCGTCAACCCTGTCAGTTTTCCCTCCAGCAGCGGACCAACCTCGGCCACGCGATCCGGCACATACTGAATCTCGGCAGGTGCCGTGACAATTGCGCCAGCGCGCCCCTTAGCAGCAGCCACAGTCTGAATGGACAGTAACTTTGTCTGCTCCGGCGTCAGATGGATCTGTCGGGACTGGTTTTCCTCTCCGGCATGCTCGGCTTCTTCATTTCCGTGCTGGTCACCCTCGGCTTCTCCGGCAGCGTATGCCTGCTGCAAGCTCAGAATGCTGACAACAATTAAAAATATCTTCAGATTGCGAATCATTCATTCACCCTCAATATTTAAAGAACGGTCAATTTTGAGTTTTATATTCTCAGGACCCGGCTGACATCGACAGAGCACCTCCTGTGCTTATCTCCAGCGCCCGGACGGCATCGATATAATCATTCTGTGCCTGAACGTATTCCTGCCTTACCGACAGGAGATTGTCCTGTGCCGCCAGAACATCCGAGGCACCGACCTTGCCCGCCCGAAGTGCTTTCTGCATCAGCTGTAATGTTTCCTCTGAACGCTCCAGGATCGACTCGTTCATCTGGCGCAGCCGAACGGCGGTGGATTCATACCGGGCCACAGCCGACACAACCTGACGCTCTGTAGCCAGGCGCAAGGCCTCTGCCTCAAGCTCGGAGGTTTTCAGCCGCGCAGCAGCTTGTCTCTGCTCACCGGAATAATCATGGAAAACGGTCAAAGGCATCGACACCCCTGCACCGAAAAGGTTGGAGCCTTCCTCACGATCATAAAATCCGAAGACTTTCAGATTTGGAATCGTCAGGCTTTTCGCAACTTCAAGGCCAGATTCATTTGCTGCAATTCTGGCGGCCGCCGCTTTCAGGTCCGCTCTCTGACTCTGTGCCATCTCGACAAGCTGGCTGGTTGGAGGCAGGTCTTCGAGCGTCACATCAAGCTCGCCGGTCACCCCAACGGCATCGGAGGGGGACACCCCGAGCACTTCGGTAAGATCAATTTTTGATTGCTCGAGCTTTTGTTCCGCCGAGGCTTTTTGATTCCGGGCCCTGGCAAGCCCAATGACTGCGGTATTGAGATCAATCCGGGTTTGTTTACCCTGTTTTACGGACATTTCAACCAGGTCTTTGGTGCGTTGCATAAGATCAACGGCACGGGTTGCAGTTTCCAACTCTTTCTGAGCCAGCAGTATCCGGAAATAGGCGGCCCGCACCCGCGCCTTGGTGGCCACCTTCAGATATTCAAGCTCCTGTTGCCGGGACGAGAGATTGCTCTGGGCACGCGACTGGCCAAGGTCGCCGCGATTACCCATCCAGATCTCCTGAGTAACCCTAACCCCATATTCCAGGGACTCGTCGGCCTGATTCGGGGCCTGACGGGCCCCCAACTCAAACTCTGGATTGCTGGGCGCCCAGCGGCTGGCATGATCAAGCTGCCCCTGCTGTATCGAGACCGCAGCCCGCCTCAAAGCCAATACCGGGCTATTCTCAAAAGCCATCACCATGGCCTCGTTCAGGGAAACAGCCTGGCTGGCTTTGGCCTGCTGATATTCTTTCAGCGACACACTCTCTTTTGCCTGGGCCGACACCATAGGAGAGACGGCCAAGGCTCCCGGAACTATCATCGCGCACAACAAGAATCGTTTGTTCATTCAGTATCATCCTGGCTGTTTGACTGAGGTCAGTGAGTCAGCATTTTTGCGTGGGAATCTGGAACGACCTTACAGACAAACCTTTAATACAGTTTGAAATTCAGGCACCGGATAAAGTGTGAGGTTGGCAGCACGAGGCAGAGGTAAGGGCGAGGATGTCGAGTCACCCGGCTATAAGGCAGGCGCACGATGGTGGGTTCTTGCTCGATAAATAAAAAACCGGCCCGTCATTTGGGCCGGTTTTTTATTTTAGATCTGAATTGCTTGTGATCGCTGGTCCGATCAGAAACTCTTGCTCCAACCCAGCCAGAACTTCGGGTCATCCGAGTTGACAGAGCCAAGCGCGTCAGTTGAATCAATGTCCGCGTACTCGACGTTAACGCTGAAGGAACCGAAGTTTCCCGCATCCTTTGTAACGTTGGCGGCGACGTGTGAATAACTTGCCTCGCCGACAGAAGTCTTGCCGTCGTCAGCGAAGTCGTAATAGCCGAGCGTCACACCGGCACTGTAACTGTCTTCCAGAGGCACCCCAACAGAGGCGTAGTAATAGGCATCCCCCTGTACGAACACCCCATCACCACTGGTGTCGCTGTTGATCGTGTAGGCCAGGCCGATGGCCGCAATGCCATAACTGATCTCGCCGTACAGTTCGCCGAAGTCGATGGAGTCCGGCGCGTCAGGATACGCATAATAAATGTACCCAACGTCATAACCCAGTTCTTCCACAGAGCCGGAGAATCCGGCATAAAGATCAAGCTCATAGCTGGTGCCGTCACCAAAATCGACATTGGAACCCCAACCACCGGCGTAGAAGCCCGACGCATGCTCATAATCCAACCCTCCCTGGACAGCCGCAGCCCCGTCTGTCTGGGTGACGCCCCGGAACAGATAGTTGCTGCTGGCGCTCACATTTGAGCTGACGTCAGCGCTAACAATGGCGGGCGCAGCCTGAAGTGCTGCAAGCAAAGTGATACTGATAAATCCGGATTTGGTGAAAAACTGCTTCTTCATAATGGATACCTTCGGTTGGGTTTCATTGCTCCAAATATGATTTAGCAAAAGTCTTGCCACATCTTATTTATTCTTGTTTATCATTATTATAGAGACAAATCGGCACATTCTGAGCTTGCCCCCGAAAAACGACCCAACACCTAGCGCCCCAGAACCTGTCACCGGCCCGGACCAGCGCCCTGTTTTGATGCATTCTCTGTAACCATTCTGTAATCTTTGCCAAATAGACTTTAATAGCGCTTCAACACACACAAGCAAACCGAAAAAGGTGAGACAGATCATGAGCAAGAAATATTTGGGCTTGGCTTTGGCGATTTCTGCCGCTTCTGCTGTACAGGCCGGAAACGTTACGACCAGCGGCGAAGACCTTGTGATCGATACCGAGAGCGGTATCAAGGTGAAAACGTCGGATAAATCGGCGTCTTTTCAGCTCGGCGGGCGCCTTCAATGGGATTACGACGCCACGCAGTCTGACGACAACGGTGTTGACACAACCGATTTCGATGTGCGCCGGGCACGGCTGTACGCCAAGGGCCACTTTGGCGACTGGGCGTACAAGACCCAGTTCAACGTGGCTGAAAGTGATGGCGCCGACGGCGGTACTGCTGAAGACCTGTACATTCGTTACCTGGGATTTGGCTCAGCTGCAACCGTGACTATCGGTAAACAGAAAGAGCCGTTCGGCCTGGAAGAATTAACGAGTTCAAAAGACATCTCAGCGCTTGAGCGATCTGCCGTGACCGAGCGCTATGCCCCCGGCCGTAGCGGCGGCATCCAGCTCAGCGGCAAAGGCAGCAACTGGACCTACGGTATCGGCTATTTCGAGGCAGACGGCAATGGCAGCGACGACTTCAATAACACGGCAGTAACCGCACGGGGCACGTTTGCACCTGTTCAAACGAATAATGCTGTTGTTCATCTTGGTGCGGGCTATACCACGCGTGACGCCGACATCCAGGCCGATGAGGTCGACACGCTTAATCTGGAACTGGCCGGCGCTTCCGGGCCCTTCCATGCCCAGGCCGAATATTTCGATTCCGAAGAAGGCCAAGTGGATGTTAATGGTTATTACGTGCAGCTTGGCTGGATCATCACCGGCGAAAGCCGCCCTTACAAAGCCGGAGCATTCAAGCGGGTAAAACCGGCATCGCCCAAAGGGGCCTGGGAAGTTGTTGCCCGCTTTGAAGATGGTGACGGAAAATACAGTGACGTGGGGCTGACCACGACCGACGGCGAGCAAACAACACTGGGCGTTAACTATTACGCCAACAAGAATGTTCGACTGGGTATGAGCTACATGGATGGCGAAGAAGCCAATGGCGCGAGCGGAGATGAAGTTCGCGCAAGGTTGCAATACGCATTTTGACCGCACGGGATCCCCGGTCAAGCATATATTTGGCTGAAAACCGATGCAGAAAACATCACCATTAAAAAATAATCGGAAAATTCAGCTCTGGTTAAGGTTGGCTTGATACGCTTTACCCGAGTCGAGTCAAGTCGATCATTAATGACGTGCTCTGATTTTCAGGGCAGGCACTGGCCTGCCCTGTTTTTTTAATGCCTGCCCCGCACCCCTGCCAGCCGGCTTTCGGGCGCCGACTGCCAGCATCTGTAAATTTGTTTTAGTGCAACACTGCCAGACACATTTTGCCGTGCCGTAAACTTGCCGATTTCAGGCTTTTCTGCTAAATAGAACACAGCCTTATTGTTTTTGGGCTGCAATAACTACAATCTCGTTTTAGAGACGTTGGAGGATTGATGAAAACAATACAAAAGCGAATCAGTCAGGGATTTTTGGGGGCGCTGATAGCCGCAAACGGCATACCTGCTGCCTTAGCGGTGGAGGTCCCGACAGCTTCAGGAGTCAAGCTGGATATACTTACCCAAGGCAAGTTTCAACCAACCTATTTTTCTAATTTCGATCTGGACAGCAGCGTCGACGATGGCGCTACCGGCACTTCTGCTGGCGCTGTTCAGGTTGGAGATGAGCACGTCAGGGCTGAGGTCAGGCTTGGAGTGGTGGCGACTGGCGATAACTGGACGGGTAAACTGCTTCTCGAGAATGACTTTGCCCTTGATGCCAATTCGGTCGATCGCGCATACCGAGGCGAGAGATTTGGCTTGGAGCAGGCCTTCTTCACTTACACCTTCGATCCGGCCTTTACACTTCAGGGTGGCTGGACTTTCAAGAATCTGGACATGGCCTCAGGCGGCCTTCTATATGGCGACGACCACCCCTTGTTCGGCGCCACCGGCAAGACCTCGTTCGGTAGCTACGATGTTTTCTGGATGCCGATTACAGATGGGCTGATTTCCAACCTCCAGGCTCCTGGAGCAAACCCTGCTAACGGTGAACTGGACTGGGACGTGTTTGCTTCAAAGTTTGATTTTGATCTGGGAAAAGGTAGTCGTATCTCCCCGATCCTGACATACAGCGACAACCAGCAGCAAGGTGCAAAGGCAACCTATTACGGTGTCGAATACATCGGAAATATTGGCGCCATAAAGGTACGGGCCGAGGTGCTGGGCGTGACCGGTAGTTTCGACAATGGCGATGACATCAGTGCCTATGCCGGTTACGCGGGCCTTGAGTACCCGGTTAGTGAATCCTTCAACCCCTTTGTAGCACTACGCGTAGCAAGTGGGGATGACGATCCTACCGATAATGATGTAGAGGGCTGGCTGGGCATCACCGACATCGGTAGATTCTCGCCCCTGATCGGTATTGATGGCCAGTTCTTGGGATGGCAGCCGAACTCTAACCAAGCGATAGCATCGGGCCTCTTCGGCCTCGCCCTTGACCAGGCTGGTCCTGGTGGCGCTGGGTATGGTGGTATTTCCAATGCCGGTACTGGTAACAATCCGGGCCAAATCATGCTCTCCGTTGGCAGTTCGGGTAATTTAGCGTCGATCTCGCCTAAGCTGTCTTATCAGGCGCAGATTTTCCCGATGTGGTTCCAGCAAACGGGGGGGCTTGAGACGCTTAGCACTGCCAGTGGATCTGTGGATAGTTATGCCGGTACCGAACTTGATGTGGCTGTAAAATACCAGGCCAACCAGTACTTTGCTCCAAGACTGGTGCTCTCCAGTTTCCTGCCCGGCAAGGGCGTTGAGGATGCCACCGGCGCAGACGATGCGGCCTATGTTGCAATGCTCGAGCTGAACTGGAATTACTGAGCCCGGTTGATAAATGACGACTGGAAGCAATCAAGTTGAGGCGCCGGTAACCGGGGCCTCAACTTTTTTAAGGGGGCATAGATTTTATGAAGCTGTTTTTCGTGATCTTCCTGATTTTTTTTGCCGCATCCAATGCTCAGGCCCAAGGCTACGATGTACCATTGGATTCGCTGTCGGAGTGGACAGGAAAGAAGAGCATCAGGGTGGTATCGAATATTGAGGGCCTGAACACCGATAAAGAGTTTCTCGCACTGCTGGGGCGCCTCACCGTCAAGGGATTCGATGTAAAGTTTGGCAGTTCCGGACCCATCGATGAAGGCCTGACTCTTGAGGTTCTCCAGGTCAGAGATAAGACTGCACTCTCTATAAAGTCCACCGATTCTCAAAAATACTTTCTTTCCGTCCTGATTGACAAAGCCAATCAGGACGGGGGTGAAATACGGGCCGAAGCCTACACTCCGAGTATTCTCCCACTGCCGGAAGATTTCAGCCCTAAAATGATTGAGGCGCTGCCTCGGCCCAGCCAGAAAGACAGTCAACTGGTTTTCCTGTCAGATTCGGCATTGGTACTGGGACTCTTCGATGGCGGCAGGGTTAAAAGAATTGATGAACTGACATCAGGCATCAAAAATTCGAAAGCCATTTTCTTGTCAGTTGGCCAGTCAGACTCAGATCCGAACCCGGAGGTTGCCGTAGTATGGGGTCAGGACCGGGATATTTCAGGCAAGGGACAATACACAAAGATCTACTCTCAGCTTTTTGAAATCTCGGGGCAAACGCTGCAGGAAGAATCCGAAAAAGCCGAGAATGTGGCGTTACGGTTTATCAATAATCAACTGCACACCCAACGATACGAGTTGCTGCAAGGTGACATTGGAAAAATAGCAGTTACTTCCGGGAAACAGACCAATGCTCGAAATGACTCCGTTGTCCCGGCCGATGCTGGAAACATGATTTTTTCCTACTTCCCTATCGACAACGCTACCTCAATCATAGTAAATGAAGCCAATCTTGAATTGCGGAACTCAAGCTGGAAGTCTTCGCCACAACTCGGGCTCGGCAAGGTATCCTCGCCAAGACTAACGAAACGCCTGAAGGACAGGAAAATCATTACATCACCCGATTACGCCTTTTCCGTTAACGAGGAACATCTGTCCATTCCCAGGAAAGCGGTTGTGAACAATGGATCGGTTGTAACCTATCTCAGAAAAAGAAGGCCTGGGCTTTCTGGCTTAACATCCGCTTCAGGACCAGATTCGTTAATCAAAGCAAGCTGGGACAGTGATACGCCCGAATCCGGGTTTTCGATTTCACCCATGCATGAAATAAGCTCTTTTATTATTGATTTTTCATATGTGAAAAATAGGGGAGCGTTTCGATTACTCGTATTAACTAATGAAGAAAGTGATAACCAGGGCGCAAGAAAAATATACATATATTGACAGGCTCAGAGCCCGGCGATGCCATCCATTGCCTACCCTGAAGACACCCTCAACACACGGCTCGCACTGACACAGATGGGGCCAAAAAACGCGCGCTTTCCTATCTTCACCGGGCTTTGCTGGGGCACAAATGCCCGGAGAGCCGCCGCACCTGCATGGTTTCCGCACACGGCGACTGGTAACAAAAAGTCTAACAGACAAAATGTTGCAATTCGACGGACAGTAATCTAATGTCTTTTTTGTAAGAAAAACAACTATGTTGTGGCTCGAAAAAAATAAATGACTTGACAAAAAGACTAAAAGGGAATGTGCACATGCGCAATAAGCTGAGAACACTCGCCGCTCCGCTGGCAATGGCTGTAGCAACAACGCCGGCTTTGGCCGCAGAGCCGGTCGGACGTGCGTCACCGACTGTAGAAGACCTGAAGGTTGAAATAAATCAACTGACAGCAGAAATGGAGAAACTTAAGAATGGCGATTCGCCCTTCACAGTGAACGGTTATTACCGCCTTCAGGCCACGTCGCAGAGCCTGGACGAGACCAACGACAACAGCAGTGCCTTTGTAGATCAGCGCCTGCGCGCAAAGATCAGCGGCGACCTCAACGATAACGTGACTGTAGTCTGGTACGGTGAGTTCGATTCTCCGTGGGGTGAGACGGGAAGCTGCCAGGGTGACAATTGCGGCAAGCTCAGCGCCGATGGCGTTGGCGTTGAAACCAAAAATGCTTACGCTGAACTGAAGGTGCCAAACAGCGACTGGAAGGTACGGGCGGGCATCCAGGGCTATGGCTTCGGCAAGTACGAGAGTTTCGTCACCAACGACGACATGAATGGCATTTCCTTTGCGGGCAATGTTGGCATGGCCACGCTGACAGGTGGCTGGTTCAAGTGGGAAGAAAACGATAGAGATTCCGCGGACGACGTGGACTTCTACACGGTGAGCGCCGAGCTTCACCCCAGCGAGGTTTTCCACTACGGCCTTACCGGAGCCCAGATCAGCAACAGCAGTCAGGCTGCTCTGAATGGCACGGCGGCTCGAACGGATGACAACTATTTCGGTGCCTACGCCGATTATACCTATAACCAAATGGCCTATAGCGGTTCGGTACTTTACAAAAAGTCGTCCGGACTCGACTCTGACGCAACAGATGGCGACACATACATGTTGAACCTGTATGCCCAGAGACACTGGGGCAACGCGAGCCTCAAGATTCACGGCATCTACATTCCGGCTGACGACAGCAGCAATGGCGCAGATCGCTTCGCGGCAAACCAGTCAGGCTGGGAGCTGAATAGCAGTAATCTGCAAATCTTCGGAACAGACGTCTACTACAACAATGGTTCCCAGGGGGCTAAATCCGTTTCCGATGCAGCTTACCAGGGATACGGTCTGATGGGGCTGATCGTCTCGGGTGATCAGAAGCTTTCCAACGACTACTACCTGAAGTACGGCACCGGTTACTTCCGCGTTGCCGACGACGCGCCCGACAGCGCCACTCAGGCTAATGGCTCGAGCCTCGGCACTGAAGTCGCTGCACAGTTCGGCAAAAAAATCGCCGGTTTGTATGACCTCAGCCTGCGTGGATCCTATGGCTTCATGGGAGACTTTTACGGAGACAACCCTGAGGACACCTATAAGGTTGTCGCTATGGTCAACATTAGCTACTGATGATCGTGTAATCTCATGATCCTTACTATAACGGCCGGGCAATAGCCCGGCCGTTATTTGTCTCGCGCGCCAGGGATTGATACCCAGCGTAAGCGTCCCTCCTACTACGTAATCGACTTACCCCGCATCCCCAAGCGGTCGTAATAAGTCCGGCGAGACCTTATATTCCCAGGTACCGTCGTCACCCAGTACAATGATACTTTTGCGGTTGATCTTGGTAATAATCCCCTGCACCGGCCCCTCCTTAGATTCGAAGGTCTGGAATCATTGAACCAATACAAACGGCTTTGTCGTGATCCACGAAAGCACGCCGGAAGGAAAGCCAGTGGTGCAGGCACCCTCCGAAGGGCTCGCACAGGCCATATCCAGCCGGGACAGCATTTATACGGCAGACCAGACATCCAACACTTGAGGTCAACGTTCATGGACTTGGCTTTTCACGGGATGGGCGCCAGTTGCTGGCCGTCAGTGTCACCTCCAATGCGGCACAGATTATCGACACCCAGACCAATACCGTGGTCCGCACCCTTCGCACCGGCAGGGCGCCCCACGAGGGCTTTATCAGCCCGGACGGAGAGACCACCTGGGTGGCCATACGGAGTGAAAACTTTGTCGAGATTTTTAACACCGACACTGGGTCATCCTATTACAGGGCATACCACAGTCATTGATGCCGACACACTGGATGTGAAAACCGTTCTTGAAACAGGGCCACGTACGAACCATCCCAATTTTTTGACACTTGACGGTGTCAACTATGCGTACGTAACGGTCGGGGGTGAGAATGTGACCAAGGT
The DNA here is from genome assembly GCF_056857915.1 of Marinobacter sp. B-12. Lineage (NCBI taxonomy): Bacteria > Pseudomonadati > Pseudomonadota > Gammaproteobacteria > Pseudomonadales > Marinobacteraceae > Marinobacter > Marinobacter sp. B-12. The sequence continues at coordinate 57,480 of NZ_JBSXOB010000047.1, forward strand.
TTTCGCCGCCTGTCAAATGGTGAAGCCCCAGTTCAAATTGATACCATCAAACATAGCGGTGTTGGCCACCACGGAATATGGCCCAGCCCTGACAATACTCGCATCTAAGTCGTACTTCAGAAATCGGATGCTCTGGATGTCATCGACACCGCAACACGCAAAATCATCAAGACATTGCATGTTGGACAGGACCCACAGGCGTTGATTTATGTTGCCGGAGCAGTTCCTGAAGGAAAGACTGGCACTCTGAACCTGAAGAAGCAGGGTTTGAACATGAAAGTTGCCAATCTGCCGATCACGATTCAGGAAGTACAGAGCACAAGTGGCTTGCCAGGATATGCGTAATGGCATGGGGCCGGTGTCGAATGAGGATCCGCAGACTCGTTTCAGTTTCGGTTCAGCAAGAAGATGTAGTGTGTCAGAGGTTGGACTCAATGAGGAGGATCGATAAATGACCCGCAAAAATTCTGCCACCGGAGTCTCCAGACGCCGACTGCTTCAGGGTGCCGGTGCCATGGGGCTACTTGCCGGATTTGATAGCCTGATGCCAGCATTTGCCAGGGGCCAGCTGGATAATGCCAATGTTTACCACACCGTGCGAGACGGCGCTGATATCTATGATCTGAAAATCGCCAGAACGCCTCTCACGATCGGATCCAGACTCTCTGAACAACCAATCACCATCAACGGCACTCTACCTGCGCCTCTGGTTCGGCTTAAGCAGGGTCGCGAAGCGATTTTGCGGGTCACCAATACCTTGCCCGAGGCAACCTCCATTCACTGGCATGGCCTGATACTGCCCTTTCAGATGGATGGTGTTCCGGGGGTCAGCTTTCCTGGCATCATGCCCGGCGAAACCTTCGAGTACCGCTTTCCAGTCGAGCAGCACGGCACCTACTGGTATCACAGCCATTCGGGCCTACAGGAACAGCTCGGACATTACGGGCCTATTATCATCGACCCCGCCGAACCGGAACCCCTTGACTACGACCGTGAATACGTTGTGGTCCTCTCCGACTGGACCTTCGATTCTCCGGCCAGCGTGTTTCGCAATCTGAAAGTGGCCGAGGGCTACTACAACTACAACCAGCGTACCGTTGGCGACTTCTTCAACGACGTGGAAACCATGGGCTGGGACGCCGCATGGAAAAAAGCTGGCATGTGGGGACAGATGAGAATGAGCCCGCGGGACATTCTGGACGTGACCGGCTCCGAGTATACCTACCTGATGAATGGGTCACCCTCTGCCAGCAACTGGACCGGCCTCTTTAAGCCTGGTGAGAGAATTCGACTGAGATTCATCAACGCTTCGGCCATGACCTTTTTCGACGTACGCATCCCGGGGCTACCAATGACTGTCGTTTCCGCTGACGGTCAGCCAGTACAGCCGGTTGAAACCGATGAATTCCGCATTGGCGTAGCCGAAACCTACGACGTCATTGTAGAGCCAACGGACATGGCTCATACCCTGTTTGCACAATCCCAGGACCGGTCCGGTTTTGTTCGCGGCACATTGGCCTCCAGAGCAGGACTGGAAGCGCCCGTGCCCTCCATGTATCCGCGCACTGAACGTGGAATGGCCGCGATGGGAATGGGTGCCATGACTATGGGCGAAGGCATGGAAATGCAGGACAACATGAAGATGGGCCACGGCAGCATGGCTAAGGATCCAGGTAATATGAAGATGGATCACGCGGGCATGAGCATGGACTCTGCTCCGAAAGAGGCGGACCTGAGCGCTGTTCCCACCGCAGGGCGCCCTATCTCCCACGGACCTGACAACCATGGCCCCGGTGCTGCGATGGTAGCCTCCAGCCCACAGTCCCGCCTGGACGACCCGGGCGTTGGCTTTGAAACCGCCGATCACAGGGTGCTGACCTACTCACAATTACGAAGTATTGATGGCTGGCCCGACAAGCGCCCCGCCGAACGGGAGGTGGAGCTTCACCTTACCGGTAATATGGAGCGCTACATGTGGTCGTTCGATGGAAAGAAATTTTCCGAGGTCGATGGCCCGGTAAAGTTCTATCACGGCGAGCGCCTTCGACTGATTCTGGTGAACGATTCCATGATGGACCACCCCATTCATCTGCACGGTATGTGGATGGAGTTGGAAACCGGAGCGGGCGAGTATCGCCCACGCAAGCACACGATTTCCGTGAAACCCGGTGAACGAGTATCCGCGCTGATATCGGCAGACGCACCAGGAGACTGGGCATTTCACTGCCACCTGCTCTATCACATGGACGCAGGTATGTTCCGTGTTGTGTCGGTCGTTTAACCGGATGGGGATGAGAACTATGAAGAACCGAATGAAACCGTTTGTTGGCATTTGCACTTTCACAATCAGCACTAGCGTCATTGCAGCGGGTACTGGAGTACAGGCCGAACCGGACTGGACACTGCCTATCCATGACAATGACATCTACGGCCAAATACTGTTTGATCGCATGGAGTACCAGCGCGATGGTAGCGACGAGATGGCACTCTGGGATGCTCAGGCTTGGGTCGGCAAAGACCGCAAGCGGCTCTGGATTGAAACAGAGGGCGAGACGGATCTGGCTACCGAAGGCGGCGATATAGAAAACTTTGATGTCCAGTACAGCTATCGACTGGATCGCTTCTGGGACATACAGACAGGGCTGGGCGCTCAGGCAACCTTTGGGCCAGGCCAGAACAAAGAGCGTTATTCGGCACTTATTGGCCTGCAGGGTCTCGCACCTTACTGGTTTGAGGTAGACACTAACCTGAGGGTCACTGAGGACGGCGATCTGTCCTACGACCTCGAGGCAGAATACGACTGGCTACTAACCCAGAAACTGATATTGCAAGGCAGGGGTGAAACGCTGGTTGCCTTCAGTGACGTCAAGGAATGGGGCGTTGGCAGCGGAGTCAACAATCTGGGTCTTGGGCTGCGGTTGAGATACCACTTTTCGCGGGAATTCGCACCGTACGTTGGGGTTGCCTATACACGATATCTGGGCAACACCAAGGACCTGCGGGAGCAGGAAGGTGAAAGCACTGAGTCCTCGAGCTTTGTAGCGGGTGTCCGGTGGTGGTTTTGAGGTGCTTGCCGGGTCGTTCCCGGCGCATGCGATAACCAGTAACAAGACTGCGTTTTGCAGGGCAACTTCAGGAGGCAGGCCCCTAGACCGGCCTGCCTCATCCTGGCCAGCACGACTGCAAAAGAGAGCTGGTTTAAAGCCTCTTCGTCACTCCAGTTCGTGGTGCTTCCCTTCGTATAATTTGACATTTCTAAGAGTACCATTCTCATTTACGAGCTCATACCCGCCATCGTCGAGAGGTCTGATTTTATTGCAGGAATAATCCCGGCCATAGACAGAGGTACAGAATTTCCCGTTTTTAACCTGCCAGCTACCAACATAATGGGTGAAATTTCCTTGCTGCTCCCTGTACTTTGTCATGCCATAGATTGACCCGTCGGGATCATAGTATTCATGAAAAGTGCGGGTTCGGAAGTCATCCCTTGCATCCCGAAACACCATTTGAACCGTATTACCCACGACAATGTCAGCGACATCCTTACCTGAAAGGATTTCGCTCGCCTGCAGCAGTGGTGCTTCAAATACCATGAAAATGAACGCTAATTGCAGTATTTTAACTCGCATTATCTGACCTCCAACTAAACCCAACAGCTGTTTAAAATCGATAACCATTCGTTGGCTCTTGTCATTTACATCAACGAACGCTGTATCCAACCTCAAATATTTACCTTAATGTCATTTTTTTTCATATCAAGCCCCTAAGGCCCAGTGTGATAATCCGGGGCAAGTCAAAGAATTGGACTTCCCCCGATCACAGTGTAGACCAACGTGTGCTTCTGGAGTCACCGCCGCTAACATAAGCGCAGTATCAATCAAAAAACTGATGAAGTATCTGGCATTTTGATTGAGAGTGGCTCATGCCAACGCCCATACCAGTCCCACCAATATTGAGCGTCTAGACGGCTATACCCGGCTCAGCTTACGCATTATCTGATGAAAATTGACTGAAACGATGCTAAAGCCACGAAAGACAGTAATGGAGGATCTGTCCGGCAACTATCGGGTGACCAGAGGCGCTCGAGTTTTGCCCGTGTGGACAACCTGCTTGATGATCAGAAAGTAGCGTCTCGTTTGACGCGCGAAAAAAACCGCAGATATTTCTGCGGCGAAGATAAAACTGAGTTAACACAAAAGGCAGCCCGTCAATATGACCAACCCCATTGCACCACCAATTGAAACACAGCCTCCTTAAACGAAACTGAATTTTCGATAATTGTTTGGATGCGACGGAATTGGATTTCTTTGAATTGGCCGAAAATTCGGGCTGCGATCTTTATGTCGCCAATTCATTCACAGCCCTGAAAAACAGCGCCAACAGACTGACGTCCCGGACTTTAATGGAGTAAATCAGTGACAATGTTCGAGCGTTTGATGTCCAAACCTTTTACTCCGTTCAAATCAGACGCTCAGAATGTCTGGCCACTTTCATTTTGAAGGCCTTTCAAAGTTCCAGCTTTTAATATGGCCCACGCTCTCACATACAGCTCAGACGTATAAGAACTGGGCAGCCAAGCCTAGAATCAATGTAGTTGCGAGCGTTATCAACACCACGATTCCCAGCCATATCTCCAATGTGGCGACGGTGGCTGTCTCCCCTTGCCTGTACATGGGCACGACGATGCGCAGATACACTGCCAGCGACAGTACGCTATTGATGATCGCCACGACTGCCAGCCAGGTGAACTGAACATCAATGGCCGCTGCGAACAACAGGAACTTGCCGACGAAGCCGGCCAGTGGCGGAATGCCGACCAGAGACAACAGGAAGACCACCATCGCGATTCCCATCAAGGGCCGCGAGCGCCCCAGCCCACCGAAATCGCTCAGATTGCGTCCGGTAGCCGCGGCAACAGCAAAAGCACCCAGGTTCATGGCGGCGTAGGCGGCAGCGAACAGAATGATTGACGGTAATGCCAGTTCACTGGCGCCCACCGCCACGATACCCAGAAGGAAATAGCCAGACTGGGCAATCGACGAATAGGCAAGCAGCCGGATAACGTTGTCCTGCACCAGAGCAGCAAGATAACCATAGGTCATGCTCAACACCGCCAGGCCCGCAATAACAACGGTCCAACTGCTGCCTGCTGGCAGGTCACGGACCACCTGCGTTAGCGCAAACAGCGCACCGACCTTGGGCACGACTGACAGGTAGGCTGCAATCGACAGAGGTCCTCCCTCGTAGGCGTCGGGTGCCCAAAAATGAAACGGAACCAGCGATGCCTTATAGCCTAGACCAACAACCACAGCCACAAACCCAAGAATCACGGCCATAGGAATCGCATCCATGTCCGGCAGATCAGTAAGCAACGTAGAACCGGCAGCGCCGAACCAGTAGCTGAGACCGAAAATCATGATGGCACCGGTGACCGAGGCAAACACGAAGAATTTCATCGCGGCTTCGGTAGCTGGGTCGGTGTCGGGATAAGCAACCAACGCAAAGGTGGCCAGGCCGGTCAATAGTGTACCCAACACCAGAAACATCATATCGCCCGCGCCGGCCAGGGCCAGTGCGCCCAGGGTGGCAAAGCACAGCAGGCTATAAACAGTGCCCTCTCGCGCCGTTCCTCCCACATCCACTCGTGCCAGCAGCATGGCGAGCAGGGTGGCCGGCAGCAGAATGAGCTTGGCCCAGACACTGAGCTCATCGATCCGGAAGCTGCCGCCGAACACTGTGGTGTCCGTGCCGATCATCCGCAAGGTCAGGCCAGTAGCGACGAGCAGGCCCATGACCGCTACAGCCAGCGAGATTCGGGGCTTGCGCAGCATTTCCGCAATCAGCGCACCGACAGCCGTCAGCAGTACGGCGATTTCGGGGATCAATAGTGCAAGATCACGAGCCATCACAGCACCAACGCCGATGTTGCCCGGTGAATCATGTCCAGCACCCAGGAAGGAGCCACACCGGTGGCTATGGTGAGCACCAGAAGAGGCGCTACGGCAAGCCATTCCCGCACATCAAGGTCCGGCATGGTTTGCCAGCGCTGCCGGGGTTCGCCGAGAAAGGTTTCACGCAATGCCTTGAGAAAGGTGCCGGCGATAATGGCAATACCCAGAATCACAACCACTGCGGCGGGAGCGCCACTTAAAGTGGCGAGAAATATCTGGAACTCAGCCGGGAAATGCGCCAGTCCCGGCAGTCCCAGGGATGCAAAAGCCGCCAATACGAATGACCAGCCAAGCATCGGGACCGTCTTGAGCAGACCGCCGAGCTCACCCATTTCACGGGTATGGGCGCGGTCCTGAATCATGCCCACCAGCAAGAACAGGGCACCGGTGACCAGACCGTGACTGAACATCTGCAATACCGCACCGTCCAGCGCAACAGCACGCACTGAGGGGTCCAGAGTGAGCGCGGCCACAGCGACGCCAACGATCACGTACCCCATGTGGTTAATCGAGGTATAGGCAACCAGGCGTTTGAGATCGGTCTGAGCCAGCGCGGCAAAAGCCCCATAGAGCGCGCCGACAACACCGAAGATCAGAACAGCAACTCCCGCTTCACGGAATGCATCGGGGGTCATTTGCAGCGCAAAACGGATCAGCCCGTAAGTACCAAACTTCAACATGATGCCGGCCAGAATGACACTGCCGACGGTCGGCGCCTGGACGTGCGCGGCGGGCAACCAGGTGTGCACCGGCACTGCGGGGATCTTTACCGCAAAGGTAATCAGCATTGCAACCAGTGCCCACATCGCTGTCGCTCCTTCTAGTGGCGGATTCTCGATCCAGGCTCGCATGTCGAAGGTCGGTTCGGGACTGCCAAGATACAACGCCAGAATCGCGAGTAGCAGCGGCAGGCTACCCAGTAGCGTATAGATAAAGAACATCAGTGCGGCGCGTTGCCGGTCCTCATGTCCCCACCCAGCGATCAGGAAATACATCGACACCAGGGAGACTTCGAAGAAAACATAAAACAAAATCCCATCGAGGGCGGTGAAGGTCCCGATTGCCGTGGTTTCCAGAAGCAGCACCAGAGCCACGTAGGCACGCGGACGATCGCGAAGGGACGACGCGTAGACGAGAGCAACCAGAAAAAGCACGGCACTCAGCAACACCAGCGGCAGGCTGATGCCATCAACGCCAACCCGGTAGGCAGCGCCGATGGCAGGGATCCATTCCAGCTCTTCAACCTGGGAAAACGCCGCACCACCTACCCCCTGCAGCCACATGGCCAGAGCGCCGACCAGCGTCAGCGCGGCACTGGCAATCGCTATACCGTGCGCGCCGCGCGCCGAGAGCTTCGGCAAACACAGAATCAGCACGGCGCCGGCGAGTGGCAAGAACAGGGTAAGAGATACAAGTGGTAGCATGGGTAGTAATTCCCTTTAGAAACTCAATGAAGCTAAAAACAGGACGACCAATGTCACGGCGCTGGCTACCGCGCTGATGGCCAGACTATGATGGATCAGCCCGCTCTGCAGGGTTCGCGCTCGCGCACCCATGGCCTGCACGCCGGCCACCAGGGCGAAGATCAGACCGTTGATGCGGCGCTCATCCCCGGCCCGAACGAGGTTTGCCACAACCAGGCTTGCATGGCCGGTACGAAGCACTGTCACATACAGGCCCTGTTCCAGGCGCTCACACCCCCGGGCAACCGCCATTGCCGGCCGCCCTACCCAGGCCGCTAGCCCTCCCGCAATCGATAGCCCCGATTCCGCCCATTGATGGATAGGACCAAGCAAGCGCTGGGCTGACACCAGCGAACCCAGCAACAGACCTCCCAGTCCAGCGAACAAACCGAGCAGCACGACGCCAATGCCCTCATCCGGCATGGACAGATCAAGAATCGCCTCGATGGAACCAAATGCCAGACCCAGCCCAGCGGCCGGGACTACCAACCCCAAAATACCCGCGCGCATCCAGGCACCACCGGCAACCGCCAGAGTTTCGTCAGGACCTCGCCACAGCAGCCGCAGCGACCGGGCCATATAGGCGCCTGTCAGCAGCGTGCCCACCAATGCCAGAGGGCCGAGCCAGGCGAAGCCCTGTGCAGACAGGGCCGCAGCAATGACCGCGTCCTTTGAGAAAAACCCGCTCAATGGCGGGATGCCGGCCAAAGCCAGCGCCGCCACCGCAAAACTGGCAAAGGTCCAGGGTCTGGCACGGCCAACGCCCTCAAGTTGATCAAAGCCAGTGCCCCCACGGGCGTGCTGAAAGTCGCCAGCGGCAAGAAACAGAGCGCTTTTGATAGCAGCGTGGGCGAGCAGGTGTAACAAAGCAGCCAGCGGAACCCCGGCGCCAACAGCGATCAGCATCAGGCCATACTGGCTGGCAGTGGAAGCGGCAAGCAAGCGCTTCAGATCACGCTCGGCAAGTGCGATGACCCCGGCTGCCACCGTGGTAATACCGCCGACAAGCCCAACGAAAAACAAGGCTTCGGGGCTCAGTAGCGGGGCCGAGCGGATCAGCAGGATAGCACCTGCCGCCACCAGCGTGGCCGAGTGCAACAGAGCCGAAACCGGCGTTGGGCCCGCCATGGCACGCATGAGCCAGTCCTGTAACGGGACCTGGGCGGATTTACCCATGGCAGCCAGCAGCAGCAACAGCCCCGCGGCGGTCGATGTACTTCCACCTGCTTCCAGGGAAGGGGCAATTTCGCTGGTACCCGTCGCCCCGATTAGCATGAATACGGCCACGTACAGACCCAGATCGGCGCTACGGGTGTACAGGAAAGCACGACCGGCGGCATCTGCGGCCTCGGGCCGCTGGAACCAGAAGCCGATCAGCAGGTAACTGCACATACCGATTAACTCCCAGGTCGCCAGCAGCAGAACCCAGTCACCAGCCAGAACCAGCGCCTGCATGGCCGCCAGAAACAGGGACATGATTGCGTAGAACCGGACAAGACCGGACTCCCGCTTCATGTAGCCGACGGCGTGAATCAGTACGAAGGTACCCACTGTGGCGACCGCCACCGTCAACAACGCCGTCAGCGGCCCTGCGACCAGCCTCAGTGGCATCTCTGGCAGCCCGGGCAGCAGGAAGGTCTCGGGTTGACCGCCGCCGACCCGCACCAGAAGCCACAGACTTCCAGCCAGGCTAAGCGTTGCGCCAGCCAGGGCCAGACCAGGCCCGCCCCGGCGCAATAACAATACGGCCAAGGCGGCGATCAGCGGCGGCAATATCGGTAGGAGCACCGCACTCATCCTTTCAAGTCTCCGGCTTCTTCCATTTCAACCGAGCCCTTGGCCCGGAAGCGCGCGATCGCGACGCCAAAGCCGACCGCCATTTCAACCGCCATGACGGTCATCACCACCAGCACGAACATCTGGCCGGAGTAGCTCTCGGGATGCAGAAAACGCCAGAAGGCCACCAGGTTCACCAACGCGCCCGCGAGAATCAGTTCCACCCCCATCATAATCATGACCAGATTGGTCTGGGACAACGCGCCATAAACACCAATACCGAAGAGGATTGCGCCGGTCACAAGTGCCACGATCAGTACAGCCGTCATTCGGAGTCCTCCTTGTCACCACCATTGGCCAACGTTTGCACCGGTATTGCCACCGCCGTTGCCGCAATCATTGCGGTCAGGATAGTAATACCGGCGGTTTCAAAGATCAGCATTGAGCGCCCAAGCAGCTCCATGCCCAGCTCCCTGGTCTGCATTGCCGCATCTGGCGCCTGGGGCGTCACCGGGCCCCAGTCCGCCAGAAGCGCGACGGCAATCGCGACGCCGCCAGCAATCACCCCGGCACCAATCGAAAAGCGTTTCTGATGGGTCATATCCATGCCGCCAAGGCCACCCGGATCCATCATAAACATCACCATGAAGATGGCCATGATGCTCATCTCGGTAGCCATCATCATGATCTGCAGCACGCCCAGAAATTCGGTCTGCATTGCCAGGAACATACAGCCGACGGCCGTCTGCGAAAACAGCAGGGCCAACGCGGAACGAACCATGGACGATGTGCGAAACACCCACACGCCGAAGCCGATTGCGGCCAGCCCGAAAATAGCAACGAAAAAAGCCTGAGCGTACATTATGAAACCACCAGAACCAGTAAACCGACGATAATGATATTGACCAGTGCCAGGGGAATACCCAGGGTCCAGCACCACCTCATCAGATCCGCTTCGCGAATGCGCGGCAGATAACGACCGACCAGCAACATCGACACCGCCACGGCCAGAGTCTTGATCAGGCTCCAGGCCCAGGGTGGCAGCAGCGGCCCGTGCCAGCCGCCGAGATAGAACACCACAGTCGCGGCAGCCAGGGTAACCACCAGCGTCAGTCGAGCTAGACGCAGAACCGCCCGGCGCACGCCGGTGTATTCGGCGTCCACACCCCCGCCAAGCTCACCCTCTGCGATGGGCAGATCGAATGGTGCACGGAATGCCAAGGCCATAGCAGCAATGAAAAACAGCACGAAACCGAGCGGTTGATAGACGATGTTCCACAGGCTTTCCTGAGAAGCAACAATCACGGTGGTCACCAGGGATTCAGCGCGCATGGCCACCGCGGTGATCGGCATAACTATGAGCATAGCGTAGGCAATGAGCTGGCCAAGGAATCGCCAGCCACCGATCATGGCGTAGGCGCCGTTCGGGCCCCAGCCCGCCATAATCAAGGCGACCAGCACATAGGCAAGCGCTGCGTTGATGAACAGGGCACCGGTGGCAAGATCCGCAATAACCAGGGTCGGGGCCAACGGCAGAACCGTCACACCGAGCACCGCGACAATCAAAAAAAGAATCGGCGCTGCCTCGAAAAACAGCCGGTCCGGCGTGCGTGGAACTATGGATTCACGACCAAGATGCGCAAGGCCACTGAGCAGGGGTGCGGACAGGCTCAGGCGGCCCGTTGTCGTCCAGCCCTCGACGACCGCAAGCAGCCAGACACTGCCAAGCAACGCAAGCAACACAATGACGACGTTCACGAAATCACCTCCCAGGGAGACAGGTCAAGTGATCCGACCGCCACCAGCGCATCGCCCAACTCCCTGCCCTCGACAAGTTGCGCGACCAGGCCGATATGGTGACGACAGGCGGTGTCCAGCTTGTACGATTTCACCTGGCCATGCTCCAGCGTCAGGCTCAGTTGCGCCTGGCCGCGCGGGGTTTCCACGGAGGCCTCACCGGTGCCGGATCCATGACCGATGTTTCGCAAAACCGGTAGCTCCGGCTCGCCGATTGCCTTGATGAAGTCGAGGCTCGTCGTGATTTCGTCCAGGCGTTGCCACAGTCGCCCCCAGGCATCTCCCGCATTGCCATCAGCGCGCGCGACCGGGCCACTTAGGCCCGTAGCGTCCGATGGCAGTATGCCGATTCCCTTCAGTCTCGATTTGAGCAAAGGCGTTCGCCCAAGACGAGTAACCAATGCCTGCAAAGCCGGCGCCAGTTCAGCAAGCCGCTTTCCACTCGCGCAGCGGATTTCCAGTTGCAAGGTTGAAGCACGATGCGTCAGCCAGGCGAAGCCGAATTGGCGCCCTAGTTGCGCCAGCCAACCCATGTGACTGGCGATGCGCTCACGTTCAAGCGCCACGGCGCGAGCCTGAGCGGTCGCCGGATCCTCCTCCAGACCGGCTGCCCGCTCGATTGCCTGGCAGGCCAGCAGTCGGTAGCTCACGCTAGCCAGCGGCATCGCCGACGCCAGACGCTCGATAAAGGTCTCGGCGTCCACCTCCTTGCCTTCTTCAACCTCATTGACCATGCCCACAAGGGATATGGCCTGCCCTTCGGTTACGCCGTCACCGTCGAGGGTCAGCGTTAACTTGAGCCCGCCAGGCAGGCCGGAAAAAACCGGACCAAACGGCACTTCTAACCAGTCCATTGCTAACCCGTCGGCACTGCGGGGCAGATCTTTGGTCACTTCGATCATGGACATGAATCCCGAGGCACCGTGATCATGCCCACCATGATCGTGACCACTGTGGTCGTGCCCACCGTGATCATGATGGTGCTCGTGTTCATGGCCCTGTTGGTGCGCATCATCGTGATCCTGTCCATCGTGCTGGTGATGGTGATGCTGATGCTGATGGTCGTGGTCGTGATCATGATGATGCTCGTGCTCATCATCATGTTCATGCTCGTGGTCATGATGGTGTTCGTTGTGCCGATGTTCGTGATCATGGTCATGACCGTGCTCCGGGGCCGATTCCCCGGCCTCGTGGGCTACCAGATCCATACCACATTTGGGACAGCTACCCGGCTCGTCCTCGACAACTTCCGGGTGCATGGGGCAGACATACTCGATCCTGGCGTGCAGGACAGAGGCGTCGAAATCCTCGGATGAGCCGGAGAATGCAGCACCCTCAGCCAGCGTACGCCTCAGCAAGCCAACTGCATCAATCAGCTCAGTTTGCGAAAGACCTGCGGAAAAATCAGCGTTCGGTAGCGTTGACGGTGTCTGTCCGCCCAGCACCACAATGGCGCGTGGCCGGGGCATTTGCGCATAGAGCACTGCCACGGCTTCGCTCATTCTCTCAGACAACTCTCCGACAATCAGAAGTACACCTGCATCGCGAGGCGTAGCGGTGATACGCATGCCTGCTGCGATCACATCCAGGCCACGCGCCAGAGCGACTTCCGGCCCGGGGACGATGAGGCAACTCAGGTTGCGCGCGATAGCACGAGAGATCCATCTCTGCAATATTGCGAACCGCGCCTGTCGCTGTCGCGGGCCCGTGATGGTCATTTCAGGATCAGAAGTCATTGCCGCCTCAGAGCCCCCTGGCTCCACCCGTAGATCAGGCCGAGAAAGAGAATGGCAAGAAACACGCCCATATCAAGCAAGGCAACCAGCCCTACTTCCTTGTACACGACGGCCCACGGGTACATGAACGCCATCTCCATATCGAAAGCGAGAAACAGCAACGCGTAACCGTAATACCGCACGTGATAGCGCCCCCACACCGGATCCCGCGACAGCACGCCGGAACTCGCCGGCACATCCTTGCCCGGTTCCCGGTGTATTGGGCCCATGGTGCGAGCAAGCCCATACAGCGCCAGGACAGTAGCAGCAATGCCTAGCGCCAAGGCTAACAGCAGACCGTATTGCTCCAAAAGATTCATCATCTAATCTCCAGATCGAGCAAACAAGTGTGTTTCGCACTTACCTCAACACTCAACGAGCGTGAGTAAATCCAACAGGATGGCCGATGCTATCACCCACACGCTGACTTTCACATCGTCACGTAGGTATCTTAGCACGCCCCAAGGGATGGCAATCTCCATGATCAGGTAAAACACGATACCTAGTGCGGGACTTGCAGCCGCCGTCACATAGCTCAGCCGCAGCCCGGTTTCAGTGGAGACCAACCCTTCGGCGCCAGTCCGGCAACACCCAGCACCGCATAGGTCCGGTCTGGTCCTTCAGGAGTATCGAACCGCACGCCAGCCTTGGCATCGAAGAATTTGGAGATGGGTACTTGGCCCAATAACTGGTTTTCCAGCGTTTCGTAGGCTTGCTCCTCAATCTCATACTCTCCAGATGTCAGAAACCGGACTTTCAGGTCGTCGCTGCCATAAAAGGCATCGGCGTCCCAGCCCCCCAACTCTTCGTCGTCGTCGCTGTAACGGTATTCAAACTCTTCGAGCTGATCCCCCCAGGTTGTCAGCGGTTGCTTGCGAGCCGTGGTGTCGGAAATCATTTCCTGAGCCACCAATGAGGCTGGAAAACCAATCGCGGCGAGCAGACTGACAGCCGCAACGGTACAGACACGGCTCATGCCTCACCCCCTTCTTCTGTCACCGAATCTGTCTTTGCCTGAGTCGAATCAGGGCCACCCTCTACGACGACCTTGCGGAACATTCCGGATTCCGCGTGGTAGGACAGATGACAATGGAAAGCCCACTGCCCGGGTGCATCAACTTCGGTTTCCATATACACAGTGGTGCCGGGCTGAACGCTCACGGTGTGCTTGATGGGGTTCCACTCACCTGCGCCAACATCCAGAATCGACCACATGCCGTGCAGATGCATGGGGTGAGTCATCATGGTGGTATTGACGAATTTGAAGCGAACACGCTCACCGTATTGCAGACGGATCGGGTCTGCACCCTCATACTTGACGCCATTAATGCTCCAGATACAACGCTCCATGTTCCCGGTCAGGTCAGGCGCAACTCGATCTCCCGGATCGGTTCACTGACCCCGGAGATTTGCCATTGTATCCGATGCCCTTCTTGACAAAATCACCGATATCAATGTTCACCCGGTCGACCGTTAGATCGTATTCGCCGGCCAATCCCAGCGCCGGAATCATCAGGCACAAAAGCCCACGTTACCAGGCGTATCTTCATCTATTTTCCTCAAAATAATCTGCACGAAGCCCGAACTGGGCCCCTAGGCACCAGCCCGGACATCCATACACTTTCTCAAAACCGAGTTACTTGAAGTTAACCTCGCCGTACATCCCAGACTGATAATGCCCCGGCACGTTGCAGGCAAATTCGATATTGCCCTGCTCGGAAAACTTCCAGACAACTTCCTTGCTCTGCCCCGGCTCCAGTAACACGCTGTTCGGATCGTCATGCTTCATGGACTTTCCGTCGCCCATGTCCATTTCCATCATCTCGTGATTGAGCTTGCCGCCCTGAATCACGCCATGCTCGACCATCATCATCATTTCTTTCTGGTGGGCCTCATGCATAGCCGGAGTACCAACGTTAAACTCGTGCACGAGATTACCCTTATTCTCCACGACAAACCGCACGGTTTCGCCAGGTTTGACCTCAATCGCTTCCGGCTCGTAGTAGTTATCGTACATTTCGACAGTGATGGTGCGACCAGCCTCCGAAGCCTTACCGGGTTCACCGATGCTGCCACCGTGTCCATCACCGTGTTCATCATCGTGCCCACCCCCGGCAAAAGCAGTAGCGGACATCGACAGAACCACCGCAACAACCAGAAACTTTGATGCATTCATTTTATCTTCTCCTTCAAAATAATGTTCACCAACGCGGGTGTTGATTAGCTCAGAACACTGGGCCATGCCAGAATACGATACAAACCATCGCTCACTTACCTGAATTCTTGCTGAAAAAGCCTAAGGAAACTCTGAACACGTCCCCAAACTCGGCGATAATACAGCTGTCGTTAACCGCATAGGGTTCCTTGCCAACATGGATCAGACGACCTTCTCCGGCGACCGTGACCCTGCCTCCGCTTTAGTACCACTCATTGTCAGAAAAATCCGACTCCAGTTGATGCTGTTTTCGCCGAAAAACCGCATGTTTCCTGGCGTAGTCAGAGGGCGTGGAACACTCCAATGCAGAATGGGGCCTGACTTGGTTATAGAACGTCCGCCACGCTTCGATTTTCTCCCGGGCGTCGGCCAGTGACAAGAACCAGTTTTCGTTCAGGCACTCCTGGCGGAGTCTGCCGTTGAATGACTCCTCGGTGGCATTATCCATGGGCTTCGCAGGCCGCAAGAAATCAATTTCTATCTGTCTCTCGTAGGCCCATCGGTCCACGACCTTGCCAGTATATTCAGAGCCGTTGTCTGCTTTCAGAATCTTCGGATCGCCCCGGAAGCGAGCACTCCGCGTCAGGGTCAGTGACCAAGAATTGACCCTGTAGCAACTACAGGGTTTTAACAACAACCGACCGGCTCCCATCAATCTTTTTTATGTCTCGAGAAAACCTGAGCTAAGCTTTCAGTATCAACGAGCACTCTTCACAAACAACCAATCTATACTTTTGCTTTAAATTCACAAAGAGAGTTCATGAACTTCAAACGTCTGGAAACCTTTATCTGGGTAGCCACGCTCGGGAGCTTTCGCAAGGCGGCAGAGCGGCAAAACACCACGCAACCCGCGATATCCAATCGGATCGCAGCGCTTGAGGAGGAACTGGGCGTTCAGCTCTTTGAGCGGGATTCCGGCCGCACCATGCTGACGACCAGGGGGCAGGAACTGCTGCCCTATGCCGAAAAAATCGTCTCCATGTCGCAGCAGCTGCGCAAACGGGCAGACAGGGTCGCGTTGCTGTCTGGTATCTTGAGACTTGGCGTTTCCGAGACCATTGTCCATTCCTGGCTGCCATACTTCTTCCGCGAACTGAACGAAAACACACCAAACCTGGACGTGGAGATCACCGTCGACGTCACCGGAAACCTCCGCACCGGCCTGATGGACCGGACCTTTGACCTCGCGTTCCTGATGGGCCCGGTTTCCGAACCCAAAATTGAAAACCTGGACCTGTGCAGCTTTCCCTTGATCTGGGTTGCAAGTCCCTCGCTGAAACTGCCAGACCGGACACTGGCACTGGAGGAACTGGCCCAGTGGCCCATCATCACCTACGCCAGGAATACCAAGCCGTTCGCCGAAATCAGCCAGAAATTCAGCGAACTGGACGAGCTGCCCGCACGCTTCTATTCGTCCAGTTCACTGGCTGCGTGTCGACGCCTGACCCTGGATGGCATTGGCGTGTCAGCACTACCGCTGAGCGTGATATCTGACGGCCTGAAAAGCGGACGCCTGATTACTCTGGACGCGGCCTGGACACCATCACAGCTGGCATTCACAGCCTCGTACCCCAGCGTGCCGTTTAACCCGATCGCCGAACTGGCCGCCAATCTGGCGGTAAAGGTTTCGAAACAGTACGTGGAGCCAGACATCACGAAAATTTATCGACAAACGTAAAAAACCATAATTAGACTTTTTCGCCAATAGGAATAACCTGATCCATAACCACATAACTAATTCAATCAGGGGTAGCCGAGATGCAGACCGGCGATTATTCAGACTTCAAAGCAGGCCTGCTCGACCAGGTAGCTGAGCTGCGCGCGCACATCCGTTCCGGTCTCCATACCGGAACCACCAGCGGCAAGGCACAAAGCCTGGTTCAGGGCAATGTCGTCATCCTTCCGGCCGACTGGGCAAACGATTTTCTTCTGTTTTGCCAGAACAACCCAGTTGCCTGCCCCCTCATTGGTGTCTCCCAGACCGGTGATCCCATGCTGCCGGGCCTTGGGCATGATCTGGACATCCGAACCGACATTCCCGAGTACCAGATCTTCCGCAAGGGAGAACGGGCTGAGACCACCACTGATATTCGCGATGTGTGGCGCAACGATTTCGTGACGTTTGTACTCGGCTGCTCCTTCTCGTTCGAAGATGCGCTGATCCGTGCTGGCCTGTCCATCAGGAATGTCGAGCAGGGACAGAACGTATCCATGTATCGCTCGAACATTGCCACCCAATCGGCCGGCCGGTTCCACGGCGACATGGTGGTATCCATGCGGCCGTTCAAAGCTGCCGACGCCATAAGGGCGATTCAGATCACCACCCGGCTACCCAAAGCGCACGGAGCACCGGTGCACCTCGGAGACCCGACCCTGATCGGAATCAACGATATTCACACTCCGGATTTTGGCGACGCCGTCACCATCGGCCGTGACGAGATACCTGTCTTCTGGGCCTGTGGCGTGACGCCGCAGGTTGCCCTGGAAAACGCACGCCCCCCGATCGCGATCACTCACGTACCGGGAAAAATGCTGCTCACCGAGCGGCTCAACGAAGAACTGGCGGTGCTGTAGCAACTGCCAACTGATGATCAAAGCAACAACAAAAGAACGGGAGAATCGATATGTTCAAACAACTTGCGACAGTCACCCTGATGGCTGGTTTTTTCTTCACCACCGCAGTCAACGCTGCCCAATGGCATATGCCAACGCCTTACGGCGATGCGAACCTGCCCACCAAAATCGCCTATGGGTTTGCTGAAGACATCAAGGCAGGCACCGACGGCGACATCGCGATCACCGTCCACTCCGGCGCCTCACTGGTCAAACACCCGGAAATCCCGAGGGCCGTCCGCACAGGACAGGTTCAACTGGGGGAGATCTTCATCGGCATCATGGGTAACACCCACCCGGTGTTCAAACACGACAACATTCCGTTTCTGGCAACCAGCTTTGAGGATGCAAAACGGCTCTGGGAAGCAGCGAAACCCGAGGTGGAAAAACAGCTCGATAAAGAGGGTATGAAGCTGCTTTACACGGTGCCATGGCCCGCCCAAAGCCTCTATACAAAGGCTCCGGTCAACACCATGAGCGACCTGGAAGGTCTGAAGATGCGCGCTTACAGCCCGTCCACCTCACGCCTGGCCGATCTCATGAACACCACCCCAACCACCGTTCAGGTACCGGAGATCCCCCAGGCATTCAGCACTGGCATCATTGACGCGATGATTACCTCTCCGTCCACCGGCGCCAACGGCCAGGCCTGGGATTACCTCTCTCACTACACGGACATCAAAGCCTGGATTCCCAAGAATGTTGTCGTCGTCAACAAGCGCGCCTTTCGCCGCCTGAGCGATGAACAACAGCAGGTCATTCTTGATGCTGCCGCAGCCGCCGAAAAGAAAGGCTGGGAAGGCGTTCGTGTCACCGCCGCCGAAGACACGGCGACGCTGGCAGAGAACGGTATTGAAGTATCCGAGCCATCCGAACAGCTGATGCAGGAATTCCAGAAGATCGGCGACATCATGATCCAGGAATGGGAAGAGGAAGCTCCGAAGGAAGTCGGCGCCATTCTGCAAAACTACCGTTAACGGTCTATTCACAAGACGCTTTCCCCTGGTATTCCAGCGGGAAAGCCGCCTTGGGAGGCATCTGCCATGAGTACCCTTCGAGACAAGTTTTACCTGGCATCTGGTTACGCAGCGGGTTTTTGCATTGCACTGATCATGGTCGTGATTCTGGTGCAGATTGTCGGCCGCCTGTTCGGCTTCATCATCCCTTCTGCTGAAAACGTGTCCGGTTATGCTCTCGCTGCGTCTACGTTTTTCGGGCTTGCCTACACCTTCCATGAAGGTGGTCATATCAGGGTGACCCTGGTTATACAGAAGTGGTCGGCCAGGGCGCGATTCGTTCAGGAACTGGCGGTACTCATCCTTGGCCTCGGCCTTTCGTGCTTCATGACGTTCTACTGCTGGCACATGGTGTGGGAATCCTACGTTTTCGAGGAGGTCTCGCACGGCTACATTCCCATTCCGCTCTGGATTCCTCAGATCCCGGTGGGGCTGGGCACGTTAGCGCTTACTATCGCGATACTGGATGACCTGGTCGCGGTGCTGCGAAAGCGTGTGCCTTCCTACCAACAACACGAAAGTGACGTCAATCTGGAGGAAATCTGATGGATACCACGCTGCTTTCCATCGCCCTCGCCGCCTCCATGATACTGATGCTCGCGCTTGGGGTTTGGGTATCACTGACACTGGTTGGCATTGGCGTCCTCGGGCTTTTGTTGTCCGGCAACGACCAGATCGGCCTTCTGTTCGCAACCTCCAGTTGGGGTGCGAGCACCGGCTGGTCGCTGACCGCACTGCCCATGTTCATCTGGATGGGCGAGGTTCTGTTCCGTACTCGCCTGTCCGAAGACCTGTTTAAGGGGCTGTCACCCTGGATGGGTGGTTTACCGGGCAAACTGCTGCACGTAAACATTCTCAGCTGCGGTATATTCGCCGCGGTGTCGGGATCGTCAGCCGCCACGGCGGCCACCATTGGACGCATGACCCTCCCTGAGCTCAAGGCCCAGGGTTACAGCGACCGCATGGCTGTCGGCACCCTTGCCGGCTCCGGCACGCTGGGGCTGTTGATACCACCATCTATCATTCTGATCGTTTACGGCGTAGCGGCGGAAGTTTCCATCGGCCGCCTGTTTATTGCCGGCGCCCTGCCGGGCCTGATGCTGGTGGTCATGTTTATGGGTTACACCATGGTATGGGCGGCATTGAACAAGAATGAGATGCCCAAACATAAGAAAGAGCACATCTCGTTCTCAGCCAAGATCAAAGCACTGCGAATGCTGCTCCCGATTGTCGGCCTGATTGTATTTGTGCTTGGTTCGATTTACGCCGGCTTTACCACACCCACCGAAGCCGCCGCCCTTGGCGTTTTTGGCGCCCTGTTGCTGGCGGCCGTCACCGGCTCCCTGCACGGCGACAGTTTCAAGGCAAGCCTGCTGGGCGCGGTCAAGAGCTCCTGCATGATTGGCCTGATTCTGGTGGGTGCGCACTTTCTCACTTTGTCCATGGGCTTTCTCGGTATTCCAAGAGAGTTGGCGGAATGGATCGGCAGCATGTCGCTCTCTTCTTTCGAACTGCTTGTCTGCCTGACCGCCCTGTTCGTAATCCTGGGCTGCTTCCTTGATGGCATTTCCGTGGTGGTTCTTACCGTCGCCGTAGTGATGCCCATGGTCCAGCAGGCCGGCATCGACATGCTCTGGTTTGGCATCTTTATTGTTCTGGTGGTTGAGATGGCACAGATCACACCACCAGTAGGCTTCAACCTGTTCGTGATCCAGGCATTGACCGGGAAAGACATTCTCTACGTTGCCAGGGCAGCCCTACCCTTTTTCCTGCTGATCATGGCGGCGCTGTTTCTGATCGGCTGGTTCCCGGAAATTGTCACCTACCTCCCTCAGACCATGAGCCGAGGCTAGCGCACACTTACCTGTTTCTGGAGACAACCTATGAAACTCAACTGCGATATGGGCGAGAGCTTCGGTAGCTGGACCAAAGGCATGGATGCCGAGGTCATGCCCTACATTGATATGGCCAATATTGCCTGCGGTTTTCATGCCTCAGACCCGCTGACCATGGACCGCACCGTCAGAACTGCGATCGCCGAGAAGGTCGCCATCGGCGCACACCCGGGTTATCCGGACCTGCTCGGCTTTGGTCGGCGTGACATGGAGTTTGCGTCAGAGGAACTCCAGGCCCTGTTGGTGTATCAGATCGCTGCGCTGGACGGCATCTGCCGCACCCACGGTACGGCCATCGAATACGTTAAACCCCACGGCGCGCTCTACAACAAAATGGCGGTTGACCGTACAACCCTGGCAACGGTGATGGCTGCTGTACGCAACTACGCGCCCCACTGCCCCCTGGTGGTCATGGCAACACCCGATGCTGACGAGGTTCTGGCGCTGGCCGCCGACGTTGGCATCGACGTGTGGTTCGAGGCGTTTTCAGACCGCGCCTACAGCGACGAAGGCCGGCTGGTTAAGCGCTCTGTGAAGAACGCGGTTCATGACACACCAGAAGCCATAGAGAAGCAGGTAACACAGATCATCACCGAAGGCAGCGTCACGTCGATCTCCGGCAAACGTATCCCGATAAAGGCCGATACCCTCTGCATTCATGGCGACAGCCAGCATGCTGTAGAGGCGGCCAGGCACATGCGGCAGGTAGTCTAGTCACTATGATCATTGAAGCCGTCAACGAAAGTACGTGCATCGTCTACTTTGGTGACCGTATCGACGATGACATCGCTGGCCAGGTCAAGCGCGCCACGGAGGCCATTCGCCGGAACCTGTCGGATCTGGTGATTGACCTGGTGCCTTCGTATACCTCCGTGCTGGTTTGCTATAACGCCGACAGGACCGACCGCTTCGGTATCGCGTCCCGCCTACGCAAGGCATTGAGCCAGAGTGAACAAGAGGTGCCGGATGAAAACGCTTCCAGCACTATTGAGTTGCCGGTCTACTACGGCGCCGAAGTAGGCCTGGATCTGGACGAGGTCTGTGACTATTCAGGCCTGAGCCGGGACGAAGTGGTGCGCATCCATAGTGAGCAGACCTACCGCGTTTACGCCATTGGATTCAGCCCTGGGTTCGCCTACCTCGGCATTACCGACCAACGAATTGCCCTGCCCCGAAAAGCCACGCCCCGACAGAAGGTGCCCACCGGAAGCGTTGGTATTGCAGGCTCGCAGACCGCCATCTATCCCAGCGCCACGCCGGGCGGGTGGCAGATAGTCGGTCGCACGCCTCAAAAAATGATCGATTGGGACAGTGATTCCCTAGCGTTGGTAGCAGTAGGTGACAAAGTTCGGTTCCGGTCGATTGACCGCCAGGAATATCTGGACCTGGGAGGAAGCCTTGATGAGTTTTGAAGTTCTGGATGGCGGCCTGCTGGCCTTACTGCAGGATCCCGGCCGGTACGGCTATCAGCACATTGGCGTGACCACCGGCGGCCCCATGGACGAGCATGCCTTTCGTTGGGCCAATCGCCTGCTCGATAATCCACCAGAGGCGGCGCAGATTGAGATCAATATTGGGAAACTGGGCCTGCTGGCCCATGAGGATACCTGCATCGCGCTTACGGGTGCGGACCTCGGAGCACGGATCAATGGAAAGGAGGCAGCGCCCTGGCAGACCTATCACATCCAGCGGGGAGACCGAATCGAATTCGGCATGCCGGTGGCCGGACTAAGGGCCTACCTGGCCGTCGCCGGGGGCTTTAAGCCCGCCATCAAACTCGGCAGCTGCGCCACCGTCGTGCGCGAAGGCCTTGGGGGGCTGGATGGACGCGGACAAAAGCTGGCCAAAGACGACTGCATCGGTTTTGACCGCTGTCACCAGAAGACCATGACAAGTCTGCCAGCCGGTGAAATCCCGGACTATAACCAGGACCTTCAAGTCGGTGTGATTCCCAGCTACCAATACGCACACTTTTCTCCTGGTGAGCGTATGAAATTTTTCACGGGCTGTTACGAAGTCAGCCAGCGAATCGATCGCATGGGCTACCGGTTAACGGGCGACCCCATTCACTCTGAGCTGGACGGCATCATCTCCGAAGGCATCGCCTACGGTGCCATTCAGGTACCCAGTGACGGCCAGCCGATCGTCCTGATGAAAGACCGGCAAACCATCGGCGGCTATCCAAAAATAGGCTGCCTGAGTGCTTTGGATGCCGGCCAACTGGCGCAACGTGGGCCCGGGACACGGATCCGTTTTTACCTTGCGGACGTCGCAGAGGCCGAAGCTCAGCGCGCGATTTTCAACCACAAGCTGGATACCTTCAAAACATCACTCGCCGGCCCGTAGCCGGGTACGTACGCCCCGCGACGCCATCACCGCCAGCACCTCCATCAAAGACAGCACACCCCGGTCGTGCTTCTTTGGTGCCTTACCCTTGCCCATGCGCCCGAGTTGGCGGGTGTACCAGCTCACTTCCATCAACGCCATATCGTCAATCACGCGGATGCCGGTACGAATGGGCTTCACGGAACTGGTAAACGTCTGCCCTGCCATAATGCGCTTCGGGAAATCCGGCTCCACCGCCATTGGCCGCGCCAGGCCCACCAGATCCGTGGCCCGCGATGCCACAGCTGCCGCCATGCCTGACTCGGTGCGAAAACCACCGGTAACCATCAACGGCACGTCCACCCGCATGCGCACCTTCTCCGCAAATTCCAGGAAATACGCCTCCCGGGCGACGGTGCTGGCCTTCGCGCCGTTCGCACCCTTGGCGCCTTTCGCCATCGCCGGGTTTTCGTAGTTGCCACCGGAAATCTCCACCAGATCAATGCCGAGGTCCGCCAGAGTCTCGATAACGCCCAATGACTCTTCCTCGGTAAAACCGCCCCGTTGAAAATCCGCCGAATTCAGCTTGATGCCCACACTGAATTGCTCGCCGGTCGCTGCGCGGATGGCTTTGTACACTTCCACCACAAACCGCATCCGGTTCTCGGGACTACCGCCCCACTCGTCCTCCCGAACATTATGGTGGGGCGACAGAAACTGACTCACCAGATATCCATGCGCGCCGTGAATCTGCACCCCGGAAAAGCCCGCCTTCTCTGCAATCGCCGCACTGTTGGCGAACCGCTGGATAATATCTTCAATCTCCGACACTTTCAGCGCCCGAGGCGTCGCAAACATGGCCTGTAACTCCTTGCGGAACGGAACCGCACTGGGCGACACCGGCGCCTTGTTCAACATTTTCGGGCTCTGCTTACCAGGATGATTGAGCTGCATCCACAACTGGCACCCATTGCGTGAGCCAGCCCTCGCCCATTCCCGCAACAGGTCCAGATCCCGCTCATCCTCCAGCACCACATTCCCTGGTTCACCGATATGGCGCCGGTCAATCATCACATTCCCGGTGATCGACAACCCGATCCCGCCATCCGCCCAAGTGCCATAAAGCCGTGGCAGATCCCGCGTCACACGGTTATCCATGGTTCCAAGGGTTTCGCTCATGGCCGATTTGGCAAATCGATTGGGTATCACCGCCCCGTTTTGCAGGGCCAGCGGCTGGGAAAGCAGTTCGGCAGGATTCATTGATCGGTCTCCGTAGGATGCCTGGAATTTTCCAAGGACGAGATCCGATCATGGCTAGTAAACAGAATGGCTGCATTGGCCGGAATGCCGCACCAATTGCGGTGACATACAAGTCAGTAAGAAAACAGGAGATATCTACAAAGCCAAAACAAGCGAGGCCGGTCAGGTTATTCAGAACCGTGGAGCGCCAGGGATGGCGCGACCGAGCCCTACAGGGACGTATCCACGGGCGTGTTCTGAATAACCTGACCGGCCTCGTGACCGCTCCGCAGCCCGAAGGCTACGGAACAGAACTGCCAGCGCTAAAGAAGCAGGGAGCGAATATCCCCCAACAACTGACTCAACACGGATGTAAAACGGGCCGCATCCGCCCCATTTACCGCCCGGTGGTCGTAGGACAACGACAACGGCAGCATTAGCCGTGGCTGGAAATCCTTGCCATCCCATACCGGCTTCATCGCCGCCTTGGACACCCCAAGAATCGCCACCTCCGGCGTATTCACGATCGGCGTAAACGCCGTGCCGCCGATACCACCCAGACTGGTGATGGTAAAGCAGGCACCCTGCATCTCCGCCGGCTTAAGCTGCTTGTCCCGCGCCTTCTGCGCCAGGTCCGCACTTTCTGCCGCGAGCTCCCAGAGCCCCTTCTTGTCGACATCCTTGATCACCGGCACCATCAGCCCGTGAGGCGTGTCCACCGCAATACCAATGTGAACGTACTGTTTGCGGATCACTTCCTTACGGTCCATATCCAGAGACACATTGAACTGGGGCAACTCCGCCAGCGCCGTGGCGCAGGCCTTCAGCAGGAACGGAAGCGGTGTCATCTTCACACCTTTCTTCTCGCCGGCTGCCTTCTGGGCCTTGCGGAAGTCTTCCATGTCGGTGATGTCCGCGTCCTCGAACTGGGTGACGTGGGGCACGTTCAGCCAACTGCGCTGCATATTGTTCGCCGTGGCGAACATCATGCGTGACATGGATTCACGCTCAATCTCACCAAACTGGCTGAAGTCCGGCAGTTTCACGCCAGGAATACCGGCACCACCACCGCCAGCCACCGTACTGCCCTGCTGCGTCTGGTGCAGCTGGCTTTTCACGTAGGCCTGAACATCGTCCTTCAGAATGCGACTCTTCGGGCCGGAACCCTTGATGCGAGTCAGATCCGCACCGAACTCACGGGCCAACTTGCGCACCGCCGGGCCCGCATGAACCTTGGCACCCGGTGCCGGTGGTTCGTAGGTTGCCGAGGACTGTTCCGGCTTCGGTTCGGAAGGCTTGCTTTTCGATTCAGGCTGTTCTTCCTGCTTTTCCTTGCCGGAAGACTCAGACGCCTCGGACGAGGCTTCCTCATCGCCTTCTTCACCACCCTCTTCCACAATGGTCATTTCAACCAGATCATGGCCTTCAGACAGCTTGTCGCCTTCGGACACCAGAATCTTGCCGATCTTGCCGGCATAGGGAGACGGAATCTCCATGGTGGCCTTGTCGGACTCCACGGTGACCAGTGCATCGTCCGCCTCAACCTCATCACCTTCGCTGACGTTGATCTCGATCACCGGCACATTGTCGAAGCCGTCCAATGCGGGCACCTTCACGGTTTCCTTACGGGAACCACCGGATTTCTTCGGTGCCGGCTTCTTCTCTTCAGACTCGGCTTCCTTATCGTCCGACTTGGCTTCCGCCTCGTCTTTCTCATCGGACTTGGCGTCTTCGCCAGAATCCTTGCCGTCATCCGAGCCACCATCGTCGCTGCTGGCTTCCATCATGCCGACAACGTCGCCTTCCTTGACCTTGTCACCCACTTTGACGGTGATCTTGGTAATTTTTCCGGCACCCGGTGACGGCAGTTCTACCGATGCCTTGTCGGACTCCACCGTCAGTATCGGATCTTCCTCTTCAACCGAATCGCCCTTACTGACGAGCACTTCGATAACCTCGACCTCGTCTGCACCGCCGAGATCCGGAACCTTGATTTCCTGTTCACTCATGGCGGTCTCCTTAGCTCAGCACCGGGTTCGTTTTGTTGCGATCGATTCCGTACTTGCGCATAGCGTCGAGAACCACGTCATTCTTGATTTCACCGTCCCGTGCCAGGGCTGCCAGCGCGGTCACCGCCACGTAGTATCGATCCACCTCGAAGTGACTCCGCAATTTCTCGCGGGTATCACTGCGGCCGAAACCGTCGGTGCCCAGGGTCAGGTAGGTTTTCGGAATATAGGCACGCACCTGCTCGGACAACAACTTGATGTAGTCCGTGGACGACACCACCGGTCCCTGTTGTTTCTCCAGGCATTGTGTGATGTACGATTTCTTGGGCGTGTCATCGGGGTGCAGGCGATTCCAGCGCTCAATGTGCAGGCCGTCACGGGCCAGTTCGTTGAAGCTGGTCACACTCCAGATATCAGAGGCAACACCAAAGTCTTCTTTCAGCAGTTCCGCCGCCGCTCGCACCTCATTAAGGATGGCACCGGAGCCCATCATCTGAACTCGTGGCGTTTTCTTACGGCCCTTGGTTTCAACGGAATCCAGTAGGTACATGCCCTTGATGATGCCGTCTTCCACTTTCTTGCGGTCCTTGCCTTCAGGCATGGCGGGCTGCTCGTAGTTTTCATTTTCGATGGTCAGGTAGTAGAAGACGTTCTGATTGTCTTCAAACATTTCCTTGATGCCATGCTGAACCACCACGGCCATCTCATAGCCGTAAGCCGGGTCATAAGCCTTACAGCTGGGAATGGTCTGAGCCAGGATGTGGCTGTGGCCGTCCTGGTGCTGCAGGCCTTCGCCGTTCAGCGTTGTGCGCCCGGCGGTACCACCCACCAGGAAACCGCGAGCCTGAATGTCACCCGACGCCCAGGCCAGGTCGCCCACACGCTGGAAGCCAAACATGGAGTAGAAAATGTAGAAAGGTATCAGTGGGAAGTTGTTGGTGCTGTAGGAGGTCGCCGCTGCCATCCAGGCCGCCATCGAGCCGTCCTCATTGATCCCTTCCTCAAGCACCTGACCTTTCTTGTCTTCCTTGTAGTACATAATCTGGTCACGGTCTTCCGGCACGTACTTCTGGCCTTCAGAGGTGTAGATGCCCATCTGGCGGAACATGCCCTCCATCCCGAAGGTACGCGCCTCGTCCGGTACGATCGGAACAATTCTCTTACCGATGCGCTTGTCCTTTGTCAGAGCCGTCAGCAATCGCACGAACGCCATGGTGGTGGAGATCTCACGACCGTTGGAGCCTTCCAGCAGGTTCTTGAAGGTATCCAGTGGCGGCGTCTGCAACGGCTGACAGTCCTTGCGACGCTTGGGATAGAAACCACCCAATTCCTGGCGGCGCTTGTTCATGTAAACAATTTCCGGACTGTCCGGCGCCGGCCGGTAGTAGGGCACGTCCTTGAGCTCTTCGTCCTTCAGCGGCACCGCAAAGCGATCACGGAAGGCCTTCAGTTGCTCGATATCGAGCTTCTTGAGCGAGTGTGCCGTGTTTTGCGCTTCGCCGGCCGAACCGAAGCCATAACCTTTAATGGTATGGGCCAGAATCACCGTTGGCCGCCCGCCATTGTTGTGAATGGCGTGATGATAGGCTGCATAGACCTTGTAGGGATCGTGGCCACCGCGATTAAGCTTGTTGATGTCCTCGTCGGTGAGATTTTCCACCATCTTGGACAACTCCGGGTATTTGCCGAAGAAGTGCTTACGGGTATAAGCCGGGCCGTTGCTCTTGAAGTTCTGCAGGTCGCCGTCAACGGCTTCGTCCATGACACGCTGCATCAGGCCGTCCTCATCCTTCTCAAACAGGGGATCCCACATGCGGCCCCAGACCACTTTCAGCACGTTCCAACCGGCTCCCCGGAACACGCCTTCCAGTTCCTGGATAATCTTGCCGTTACCACGCACAGGGCCGTCGAGACGCTGCAGGTTACAGTTAACCACGAAAATCAGGTTGCTGAGGTTTTCACGGCCAGCCACAGAGATGGAACCCAGGGTTTCCGGCTCGTCGCACTCGCCATCACCAACAAAGCACCAGACCTTGCGGTCCCCCATGTCGATCAGCTCGCGGCTGTGCAGGTACTTCATCACGTGGGCCTGATAGATGGCCTGGATTGGCCCAAGGCCCATGGACACCGTTGGAAACTGCCAGTAATCCGGCATCAGCCAGGGGTGCGGGTAGGATGACAGGCCGTCGCCGTCAACCTCTTCCCGATACTTGTCCAACTGATCTTCGTCAAAACGCCCTTCCAGGTAGGAACGGGCATAAATGCCGGGAGAGGAGTGGCCCTGGAAATACACCAGATCCGATTCACGCTTCTCGTCACCGCCGTGGAAGAAGTAGTTGAAGCCAACATCGTACAATGTGGCCGCCGAGGAGAAGGATGACACGTGCCCGCCCAGATCACCCGGGCGCTGATTGGCCCGCAGCACCATGGCCATGGCGTTCCAGCGAATCAGCGAGCGAATACGCCGCTCCATGAACAGATCACCCGGCATTCTGGATTCCTGGGTGACAGGAATCGTGTTGCGGAAGGGCGTGGTGATGGAATAGGGCAACTCAGTGCCGTCGCGGCTGGCTCGTTCGGAGAGCCTTTCGAGTATGTACTTGGCGCGATCAACGCCCTCCTGTTCGATCAGAGACTCCAGCGCATCCAGCCATTCACTGGTCTCTATGGGATCATCGTCCTGGTACATCAAACCTCCCCTTGGCATTAAAAAGTGCAGCGCACGCCACGATCAGCAGCTGAGCGCCTTGCAATATCGATAAGCTGCGATGAAATGCAGAGCGTTTTATTATGGATATCCGCCTGTTCGTTACCTTGAACAAGCATAGAACACGATCGCCAGTTTTACTGCCTGAAGCGCCCTTGCGTCACTCGGCTTTTGGCCAGGCGAATCAGGCAGCATTCACATACCGGCACAACCACACCGACGATTAGGTAGTATTTTTACTACATTTCGGCATGAAAGTTCAATTTTTGAGGAAAATTCACCAAAGCCTGTCGGACTATTTCGGTTACTTACGTAAGAATGGCGCCTTTTTCTCTCTCAAACAAGCACATTCAGACCAAGGTCGTAGGATTCCTACCAATTTGATTAGACCTGAAAATACTTTCAGATTTATGTATACTCGCCTGCCCGTTTTTTGACCAGCGGAGCGGTGGCAACGCCCACCCCTCCAGACTATGGCTCACAACCAAAGAGGGCGACCTATGAACTCCATCGTCACGTTCCCGAACCGGATTCCAACCGCCGAGTTCGAAGAGCGGCGTTTCAAGGTCTACACAGACCGCCAGCTCGATAAAATTGACGTTATCCAGAATCTCCCTGAAGAGACCCTGTTTGAAATGAAGGTGGTGGCCAGCGTGCTGCCCTTCCGCGTTAACGAATACGTGATCAATGAGCTGATCGACTGGAACAAGGTGCCGAACGACCCACTTTACCAGTTGGTGTTTCCCCAGAAGGGCATGCTGAAGGACGAGCATTACGAGCGCATGGCAAATATGCATCGTGAGGGCGCGGAGAAGAAAGAAATCCAGGCGGTGGCGAAAGAAATTCGCGACGAGCTGAACCCGCACCCGGCCGGCCAGATGGAAATGAACATGCCGGAACTGAACGGCGAAGTACTGGACGGCGTTCAGCACAAATACCGCGAAACCGTTCTGTTCTTCCCGGCCCAGGGCCAGACCTGCCACTCCTACTGTACCTTCTGCTTCCGCTGGGCTCAGTTCGTGGGCGACAAGGACCTGAAGATGGCCAGCACCGAAGCGGAAAAGCTTCACGGCTACTTGCAAGAGCATACCGAAGTCAGTGATCTGCTGGTCACCGGTGGCGACCCCATGGTGATGAAAACCAAAAATCTGGTCCAGTACCTGGAGCCGCTTCTGCAGCCGGAGTTTGATCACATCCAGACCATTCGCATCGGCACCAAGGCCCTGACCTTCTGGCCATACCGTTTTGTGACCGACAAGGACGCAGACGAACTGATTGATCTGTTTGCCCGCCTTGTGGACGCCGGTAAGCACGTGGCGATCATGGCGCACTACAACCACTGGCAGGAAATCACCACCGATATCGCGGAAGAAGCCATCCGCCGCCTGCGCGCCACCGGCGCTGAAATCCGCGCCCAGGGCCCACTGATCAAGCATGTGAACGACAATGCCGACGACTGGGCAAAACTGTGGGACAAGGAAGTACAGCTGGGCATCATCCCTTACTACATGTTTGTGGAGCGGGACACCGGCGCCAAGAACTACTTCGAAGTGCCTTTGGTAGAAGCGTTCAATATCTACCGCGAAGCCATCAAGCAGGTTTCAGGCCTGGCTCGCACCGCCCGCGGCCCGTCAATGAGCGCTGGCCCCGGCAAGGTTGAGGTACAGGGCATCACCGAGATCAACGGCGAGAAAGTGTTCGTGCTCCGGTTCATCCAGGCCCGCAACCCGGACTGGGTACAGCGCCCGTTCTTTGCCAAGTACAGCGAAACAGCCACGTGGCTGCATGAGCTGGAACCGGCCCTTGGAGAGGAGAAGTTCTTCTTTGAGGATGAGTATGAGCAGATGAAGAAGGGCAACGGTTAACGCCGCCTCACGAAAAAGGGGCCCCTACCGGGCCCCTCCTTCCAGAAATGCCTTTCACTGCACATCAATGCATCAGCGTATAGAGCTTACGCCGATAGGTACGCACATCCGGGTTGTTATTTCCCAGCTTGTCGAACAGCTCAATCAACGTGGTCTTCGCCACCTCATCCTTATACTTACTGTCCACACGCATGAGGCGAATCAGCAATTCCATCGCTTCGGCGTTATTTTCCTGAAGGATGTGATGCAGCGCCAGCAGGTGCAGGGCATTAGGATCTTTCGGATCTTTATCCAGTGCATCTTCCAGTTCGTGGATGGGGGGCAATTCGGCTGATGCCTTGAGGAATTTCAGCCGGGCCGCCAGCTGCTTGGCCTGGTGCTGCATCTTTTCTTCCGGCGGCAGGCTTTCCAGTACCTGTTCAGCGGTTTCCAGGTCACCGAGCTCAGCCTTCAACTGTGCAAGATCAATCAATACTTTCAGGTCGTCCGGGTTACTACGATTCATCTCTGTCAGCACGGCCAGCGCCGCCTCTACGTCACCCTCCTCCCACAATCTGTGGGCCTTGTCGTAGGGCGCTTCCTCGTCTTCCGGTATCTCAATGTGCTTGTCGAGGACCTTGCGGATCTCGCTCTCCTGCAAGGCACCATTGAAGCCATCCACGGCCTGGCCATCTTTCACAAGGATCACAGTAGGCAGGCTGCGCACGCCCAGGCTACCCGTCAGTTGCTGCTGTTCGTCGGCGTTGACCTTGGCCAGCATAAAGCCGCCCTTGTACTCATCCGCCAGCTTTTCCAGCAGCGGCATCAACTGCTTACAGGGGGCGCACCACTCCGCCCAGACGTCAATCAATACGGGCGTTTTGGAAGACGCTTCCATCACATCCTGTTGGAAGTTGTCCATGGTGGCTTCAAAAATGTAAGGCGAGTTGCTCATGGATGGCACCTGAAAGTAATTTCCTGAAATGTCATAACGGATTGTTGTTGGAAGTGGGGGCTGAGAGCCGGAATTCAAGGTTTTGCCGTCGGCTCTGTTCGCTGGCAGTAAATACCGGCACCTACCTTGAAATAATCCCCGTTGCCGTTACATAGGCAATAGGACCGGGGCGACTGCCCGGATGAAATTCCCTGGAGGATGCGTATACGGCATGAACGACGACAACCGCAACGACTCTTTTGATGCTCCCGAAGAAGACCTGACCGAGTACATCGGCAAGGACGAGAACAGCAAAAGCCTGGTGCTGCCGAAACAGCAGATGCCACGACGCATGTACGTGTTACCGGTGTCGAACAGGCCTTTCTTCCCGGCCCAGGTGCAGCCGATTGTGGTTAACCAGAACCCCTGGCAGGAAACCCTCAAGCGAGTAGGCGAAACCGACCACAAGGTGCTAGGTATATGCTTTGTGGAAGACAGCGATCCTGAGCAAGGCATTCCCGGCAGCGAGGAACTGGAAACCGTGGGCTGCGCCGTGCGCGTCCATCACGCCCAGGGCGAAAGCGGCAAAGTCCAGTTCATTGCCCAGGGGCTGCAGCGTTTTCGCATTACCCAATGGCTTCGCCGCCGGCCGCCCTACCTGGTGGAAGTGGAGTACCCTGAAGAACCGGAAGAAGCCGCAGACGAACTGAAAGCCTATACCCTCGCCATCATCAGTTCCATCAAGGAGCTGCTGCGCACCAACCCGCTTTATGGCGAAGAAGTGAAACAGTACCTTTCCCGATTCGGACCGGATGACAGCTCTCCCCTGGCGGATTTTGGCGCCTCCATGACCAGCGCTCCCGGCCAGGAATTGCAGGAAGTACTCGATACCGTGCCGCTGCTCAGGCGTATGGAAAAAGTACTCCTGCTGATGGCGAAAGAACAGGAAGTGGCCCGCCTGCAAAGTGAAATCAGCGAAGAAGTGAACGAGAAGGTGCAAAAACACCAGCGTGAGTTCTTCCTGAAGGAACAGCTCAAGGTCATCCAGCGCGAACTGGGTATGGCCAAGGACGACAAAACCGCCGATGCCGAGCGCTTCCACGAGCGCATGGCAAACCTGAATCCGCCGGAACAGGTTCAGGAACGTTTTGACGACGAGCTTCAGAAACTGCAGGTGCTGGAGCAGGGTTCACCGGAATACGGCGTTACCCGCAATTACCTGGACTGGCTGACCCAGGTGCCTTGGGGCGTGACGTCGGAGGACCATTTCGATCTGGCCGGAGCCCGCCGCATCCTGGACCGTGACCACGACGGACTCGACGACGTGAAAGACCGTATCGTCGAGTTCCTGGCCGAAGGCACCTTCAAGGGCGAAGTCAGCGGCTCCATTCTCTTGCTGGTCGGTCCGCCTGGCGTGGGCAAAACCTCCATCGGTCATTCCGTCGCCGATGCCCTCGGCCGCGAGTTCTATCGATTCAGCGTGGGCGGCATGCGTGATGAAGCCGAAATCAAGGGACACCGCCGCACTTATATCGGCGCCATGCCTGGCAAATTCGTGCAGGCATTGAAAGACTCGAAGGTGTCCAACCCGGTGATCATGCTGGACGAGATCGACAAGATTGGCGCTTCCTTCCAGGGCGACCCGGCCTCCGCCTTGCTGGAAACCCTGGACCCGGAACAGAACCGGGAATTCCTGGACCACTACCTGGACGTACGCATGGACCTGTCCAAGGTCCTGTTCATCTGCACCGCCAACCAACTCGACACCATTCCCCGGCCACTGCTGGACCGCATGGACGTCATCCGGCTATCCGGCTACATCACTGAGGAAAAGCTCGACATCGCCAAGCATCACCTGATGCCACGGTTGCTAAAACGAGCCGGCCTGCTGAAAAAGCAGATGAACATTACCGACGCCGCCATCAAACAGATCATCGAAGGCTACGCCCGTGAAGCGGGCGT
This sequence comes from Marinobacter sp. B-12, assembly GCF_056857915.1. Lineage (NCBI taxonomy): Bacteria > Pseudomonadati > Pseudomonadota > Gammaproteobacteria > Pseudomonadales > Marinobacteraceae > Marinobacter > Marinobacter sp. B-12. Next base: position 91,001 of record NZ_JBSXOB010000047.1, read on the forward strand.
CCGCAGCCTGGAGAAACTGCTGCACAAAGTGATCCGCAAAGGCATTGTTCGACTATTGGAAGAGCCGGACGAACCCGTTAAAGTCGGCGTTTCCGACCTGCAAACCTATCTGGGGCAGCCGGCCTTCCGCAAAGAGAAATCCCTGAAAGGCACCGGCGTAGTCACCGGCCTGGCCTGGACCGCCATGGGCGGCGCCACCCTGAGCATCGAAGCCTCACGCATCCACAGCAGTCAGCGTGGCTTCAAACTCACTGGGCAACTGGGCGACGTCATGAAAGAGTCCGCCGAAATCGCCTACAGTTTTGTCTCTTCAAACCTTAAGCGATTCAAGGGCGACCCGACCTTCTTCGACAAATCCTTCGTGCACCTGCACGTTCCCGAAGGCGCCACCCCCAAAGACGGCCCCAGCGCGGGCGTCACCATGGCCACCGCCCTGCTGTCCATCGCCCGCCGCGAATCGCCACAGCAGAACATCGCCATGACCGGCGAACTGACGCTCACCGGCCAGGTACTACCCGTGGGCGGCATCCGCGAAAAAGTCATCGCTGCCCGTCGCCAGAAAATCACCAACCTGATTCTGCCGGAGGCAAACCGGGGGGATTATAAAGAGCTACCGGAATACCTCAAAGAAGGCCTGACGGTGAATTTTGCGAAGCATTACAACGACGTGTTTCAGGTGTGTTTCGGGAACAAACCCCGCAAGGGATCAAGCGTCCACTAATATTACTGGTCTGACCACTGCGGGGCTGCCTTGACGCCTATGCAGCCGTTGTCTTTACTCGCTTTGACATGAGCAAAAACCGAGCACCGGTGGCCCGAGGGTCACCGGCTTCCGACTCGCTGAGTCAAAGGGAGTGGCAAAACAATGAACAAGAACAACTCAATCCTGTGCATGGCTGTGGGCCTTGCTTTCATCCCCTTCGCTCACAGCCAATCTGACGACACTCTCAAAAAGCTTGGCAACTTCCAGACCACCGGGAAAGCCGAGTTCACTGTGATCGACCAGAAAAGCGACAGCGCCGACGCTATTCGAAAGACCCTGCAGAAAATAACACTTCCCGAGGGGTTTGAAATAAGCCTCTACGCACTCGTTCCCGACGCGCGACACATGGCGGTTGGCCCACAGGGTGTTGTTACCTTTGTCGGAACCCGTAAAACCGAAGTCTGGGCAATGACCGACCGGGATAAAGACCGCGTGGCCGATGAAGTAAAGAATTTCGCACCGTCGCTGGCCAAGTCCGTCCCCAACGGTCCCTGTTTTTCGCCGTCGGGTGTACTCTACATTGCAGAACAGAACCGGGTCCTGGCGTATCCGGCCGCGGAGTTCTTCTTTGAGGGGGGCGATGTAGTCGCCTCAGAGGTGATCCCAGGGGGCGAGTTGATCCCTGAGCAGTTCGTCAGTTACAACCACACCGCCCGAGTCTGCGATATTGGCCCGGACGGGAAGCTCTACATCTCGCTCGGACAACCCTACAATGTTGCGCCGAAAGAACACTTGGACACGTTCAGTGAGTGGGGCATTGGCGGGATTATCCGGGTTAATCAGGATGGCAGCGGACGTGAAATCTACACACGTGGTGTCCGCAACTCTGTAGGGCAGGACTTTAACCCTAATACCGGCGAACTGTGGTTTACGGACAATCAGGTCGATGGCATGGGCGACGATATCCCACCTGGAGAAATCAATCGCCAGACCGCCATGGGCCAGCATTTTGGCCATCCCTGGTACGGAGGCGGTGATGTTCGTACCAACGAGTATAAAGGCGAGGAAGTGCCGGTAGAAGTGGTGTTCCCAGTCTCTGAGACGACGGCACATGCGGCCAATCTGGGCATGATGTTTTACACCGGAAACATGTTTCCGAAGCAATATCAGGGCGGAATTTTCTCAGCGCAACATGGCTCCTGGAACAGGACCGTTCCGGTCGGAGCACGGGTCATGTTCACGCCGGTGGACGCCGAAGGCAATATTAGTGGCGAAACGATTCCTTTCGCCGAAGGGTGGCTGGATGAAAACGGTGAATACCTCGGCCGGCCGGTTGATGTGGCCCAGTTGAAAGATGGCTCACTGCTGGTCTCGGATGATTTGGCCGGGGCTGTATACAGAATCGCGTACACGGGTTCCGGCTCATGATTCCCAAAACAGGTGGGGATCCTCCGGCTCTCAGGGAAAATCATGCGGCAAGAAAAGCCAGAGCCGCCTATTCAACAATAGCGGTTCTGGCATCTTTTCTTGCGATGAGCCCAGTGGCCCAGGGCGCAGACCCTGCCGAGGGGCGAAAACTCGCAGCCCAGTGCAAGACCTGCCACGGCCTGGACGGGATAGCGAAGATCCCAGTCGCACCCAACCTTGCGGGCGAAAGTCAGATTTATATTGAAAAACAACTCAAAGCTTTTCGCAGTGGCAAACGGGAGCACGAGATGATGTCTTTGGTCGCCAAGAACCTGACGAACCAACAGATTTCTGATCTGGCGGCTTGGTACCAATCCATTGAGATCATCGCAAAAATGCCGGAATAATCCCTGAAGCCGGTGCCATCGCCTCAGGACTTGTCATCGGCCTTCCAGCCATCATCCTTTAGCACCGAGCCCACCGTGAGCATCGGTGCAGCATCGATATCGTCAGCGTCCATCATATTGGCCACCCGCTGCAACGAAGCCAGAATCATGGTCTGCTCCCACTCCGCCAGGCTCTGGAACTTCCGTGTGAAGTCTTCCTGAAGCGGGTTCGGTGCCCGCGAGAGAATTTCCGCACCCTCACTCGTCAGATGCGCATGGACCTTGCGTTTGTCCTGGGTGCTGCGAACACGGTAAACCAGCTTACGATGCTCCAGCCGATCAAGAATCGTGGTCACGGTTGCCTGGCTCAGGCTCACCTTGTCGGCAATGGTTCCGATAGTCACCTCACCCAGATCGCGGATGCTGCGCATAATCAGCAATTGCGGCCCCGTCAGGCCCGCATGCTTGCTCAGACGTTTGGAATGCAGGTCAGTTGCTCGAATCACCCGGCGCAACGCCACCAAAACCTCTTCATAATTGTTCAACGCACCACTCCGCTTCGTTTTGCCGAATTATTTATAACACTAAGTATTAGAGGTCTTTGCTCCTGATTTTGCAAGCAGTACTGCCCACACCCATCGGCGCGTACTGCACTAACCTGCCGGTCCTTTTACGAATTTTCGCATTTTTCCGCCAACCACTATGCTAAGGTCACCCTCTTGTTCAATTTCCGCAAAAACGGACACGGCCCAATGAACACCCGAACACCCAATACCCTCCTGCACAGCCCTTCCTGGAAGCGTCTGACAACCTTCTTCGCTTCAGGCCTGATCGCACTGTTATTCAGTTCCTTCACCATGGCCCAGGAGCCGGGTGAGAACCTTAGCGCCGAGGACGTGCAGCAACGAATCGACAACGCGGAAGAACCCATGTATACACCGTTTGTCGAGCTGTACTTGCTGGAGGAAACCAAAGCACTGCGCAAGGAAATGATGAACACCCGCGCCGAGCTGATCGAGAAGGTTGTGGACAAGGAACTCTCGGTGGCTGACAAAACCATGTCTTACGCCACCGACACCGTTACCTACTTCTTCTACCTGATTGCTGGCGCCACCTCCATTCTCGTAGTCATTGGCTGGAATTCGATTCGCGACATGCGAAACCAGCTCACCAGCCTTGCCGAGAAGCGGGTCAACGAACTGGTCGTTGAATATGAAAAGCGGCTGGAATTCATCGAAGACCAGTTGAAGCAGAAATCCGACATCATTCATCAGAACCAGGCCGAGATCGAACGCACCAACGAAGTGCACTCCCTTTGGCTGAAGGCCAGTCAGGAAACCTCTCAACAGAACAAGATTTCTGCCTACGATACGATTCTGGATCTTCGGCCTGACGACGTGGAGGCACTGAGCTACAAGGCCGATGCGGTACTGGAAATGCAGGAGCCACTGTGGGCGATCAGCCTTTGCCAGCGCGCCCTGAAACTGGCTCCTGAAAACGGTCATGCACACTACCAGCTGGCCTGCGCCTATGCCGAAATCGGTCGCTGGGACGATGCCGTGACGACGCTGCAAAAGGCAATTAATATCTCTGAGGCGTATAAGGACGATGCCTCCGTCGACCCTAGTTTCGAACAGTTGAGGGATCACGACAGTTTCCGGAAACTGATTTTTACCGACGACGGGGACCAGCCTGACGCCTGATGCGGCAGGCCGGCATGCTCTTTGCCCTTCGAATGTCGGAAAAACAACCGTCGACGTTCCGGCACATTCACTGACGCTGCCCGCTTGACAAGGTGGCAGGTGTGGTGTTTGTTTACATCGCTGAGAACATAAGAAAAACCCTGGCACAAAACAGGACAGACCCAATGAGAACACCAGTCAAGAAACTCGTATCCGCTGTAGCAACCTCCATTGCCGTGATGGGCGCCGGCCAAGCGGCCGCCGAAATCAAAATCGGTATCGCAGGGCCCATGACCGGCCCTGTCGCCCAGTACGGTGATATGCAATTCTCCGGTGCCCGCATGGCGATCGAACAGATCAATGCCAATGGCGGCGTTATGGGAGAAAAACTCGTCGGTGTCGAACAGGACGACGTTTGTGACCCCAAGCAGGCCGTGACCGTTGCCAACAACATGGTGAACGAAGGCGTGCGTTTCGTGGTTGGGCACCTGTGTTCCAGCTCCACTCAGCCGGCGTCCGACATCTACGAGGATGAAGGCATCCTGATGGTGACGCCAGCGTCCACCAGCCCGGATATTACCGAGCGTGGTTATGAGCTGGTTTTCCGTACCATCGGCCTGGACAGCATGCAGGGCCCGGTCGCCGCCAACTACCTGATCAGCCAGAAGCCGGAGCGCGTTGCCGTTGTTCACGACAAGCAGCAGTACGGTGAAGGCATCGCAACGGCTGTTCGTGACACCCTCGAAGAAGGCGGTGTTGAAGTGGCCATGTTCGAAGGTATTACCGCCGGCGCCAAGGACTTCTCGTCACTGGTCACCAAACTCAGGCAGGCTGACGTGGACTACGTCTATTATGGCGGCTACCACCCGGAACTTGGTTTGATCCTGCGCCAGGCACAACAGGCCGACCTTGACGCCACTTTCATGGGCCCGGAAGGTGTCGGCAACAAAGACATCAACACCATCGCCGGCGATGCAGCCGAAGGCCTGCTGGTCACCTTGCCACCGAGCTTCGACGAGAAAGACGAAAACCAGGAACTGGTCCAGGCCTTTGAAGAAAAAGGTGAAGATCCGTCCGGTCCTTTCGTACTGACGTCCTACACCGCCGTACAGCTGATTGCCGATGGCATTGAAGCCGCCGAATCAACGGATCCGTTCGATGTTGCCGAAGCGCTGCGCGCAGGCACGTTCCAGACGCCCATCGGTACCGTTGAGTACGACGGCAAGGGCGATATGGAATCGTTTGAGTTTGTTGTCTACGAATGGCATTCAGATGGCAGCAAAACTCCGGTAAACTAAGCCGCAATCGTTAACAAACGGTAATTATGAGAACACCTTCTCACCGCGATCCGGGAGAAGGTGTTTTTCTAGGCCCCTGATGATCCTGTATCCAGTACGCCCGGCACCCCGGGCCGAGCCTGCATGCAGTGGAAGGGGCAGGCTATCGGAGTCCCACACAGATGCAAGACCTCCTGTATTTTATTCAGCAGCTCATTAACGGGCTGACGATCGGGAGCACCTACGCCCTGATCGCCATCGGTTACACGATGGTTTACGGCATCATCGGCATGATCAACTTTGCCCATGGTGAGATTTACATGATCGGCGCCTATACCGCCCTGATTGCCATTACCGGCCTTGCCGCACTAGGCATTGCCTGGCTGCCGCTGATACTGATCGTGGCACTGGTCTGCGCGATGATTGTATCCAGCTCCATGGGCTGGGCGGTGGAACGGGTGGCCTACCGTCCTGTGCGAGGAAAGCATCGCCTGATCCCGCTAATCTCCGCCATCGGCATGTCCATCTTTCTTCAGAACTACGTCCATCTTGCCCAGGGATCTCGCAACATCGGTTTTCCTGCGCTGATAGAAGGCGGATTCCGGTTCGGTGCCGAAGATTCATTCCAGACCTCTATCTCCTACATGCAAGTCACCATATTCGTTACCACACTGGTCTGCATGACAATCCTCTCCCTGTTCATCTCCCGTTCCCGCATCGGTCGCGCCTGTCGGGCCGTTTCCCAGGATCTGGGCATGGCCAATCTGCTGGGCATCGACACCAACCGCATCATTTCAGCAACGTTTGTGATCGGTGCCGCGCTGGCAGCCGTCGCGGGCCTGCTTCTGGGTATGTACTACGGCTCCATCGATCCGCTGTTTGGATTCATTGCAGGGCTGAAGGCGTTTACGGCCGCCGTCCTGGGGGGCATTGGAAGTATTCCCGGCGCCATGCTGGGCGGGCTTATTCTCGGCGTTGCCGAGAGCATGACCTCCGGTTACCTCAGCGGTGAGTACAAGGACGTTGTGTCCTTTGGACTGCTGATCCTGATCCTGCTGTTCAAACCCACCGGCCTGCTCGGCAAACCGGAGGTTGAAAAGATCTGATGGCTGCTCATAACCTGAAACACGCGCTGTTTTGCGCCATTGTCACCCTGATCATTTCGTACCCCATTCTGGGATTCAATCTGGCCAGCGAAGGCACCACGGTTACCCTTGAAGGAGCCAAGACCTCTACCGTTGTCGGCGTGCTGCTGGCAGCGGTTATTGTCTTCCTGTTCCAGTTGTTTCGGGACACTCTGATGGGGTCACTGCGGCAATTGCCTGCAGTAAACCCGCTGACCAACCGCAAGCCCATGGAACAGAGTAAGCGACTGAAACTGGATTCGGTCCTGCTCACATTGATGATCATAGGCGCCCTCATCTGGCCGTTTATTGCCTCTCGCGGCGCGGTGGATCTGTCCACCCTGGTACTGATCTACATCATGCTGGCACTGGGCCTGAATGTGGTGGTCGGCCTCGCGGGCCTGCTGGATCTGGGCTACGTCGCTTTCTACGCCGTAGGTGCATACACCTTTGCCCTGCTGTCGCAGTATTACGGCGTTTCATTCTGGTTCGCGCTGCCGATCGGCGCCCTGCTCGCCGCCCTGTTCGGGCTGGTGCTCGGCTTTCCGGTACTGCGATTGCGCGGGGATTACCTGGCCATCGTCACGCTCGGGTTTGGGGAAATCATCCGCATCCTGCTGAATAACATGACCAACCTGACGGGCGGGCCCAATGGTATCGGCGGCATTCCCGACCCCACTCTGTTTGGCATGGAGTTCGGCCGCCGGGTGAAGGAGGAAGGCAATACGTCGTTCCATGAAACCTTCGGCATTGCCTACAGCGGTGAGCACAAGGTAATTTTCCTCTACCTGATCGCCCTGGTACTGGCCGTCATTACCGCTATCGCTATTCGTCGCCTGATGCGCATGCCGGTAGGCCGTGCCTGGGAAGCCCTCCGCGAAGACGAGATTGCGGCTAAATCCCTGGGATTGAACCGGACTGCGGTCAAGCTTTCCGCCTTTACCATCGGCGCTTTCTTCGCCGGCTTTGCCGGTACGGTGTTCGCCTCCAAGCAGGGCTTTATCAGCCCGGAATCCTTTGTGTTCCTGGAATCGGCCATCATTCTGGCGATTGTGGTACTGGGTGGCATGGGCTCCCAGATGGGGGTCATTCTCGCTGCAATTGCGGTCACTATACTGCCGGAACTGGCGCGGGAGTTCTCCGAGTACCGGATGCTGATCTTTGGCGCGGCCATGGTGTTGATGATGGTCTGGCGCCCGCAAGGCCTGCTGCCCATGCGACGCATCCACATTGAACTGAAAAAGCAGGAGTGACGGATAATGCTTGAAGTACAGAATCTGTCGATGCGCTTTGGCGGGCTCCTGGCGGTGGATCAGGTGTCGCTCGACGTACGGGAACATGAGATTGTGGCGATCATCGGCCCCAACGGAGCCGGCAAAACCACGGTGTTTAACTGCATGAGCGGTTTCTACAAACCGACTGGTGGCAAGATCCTGTTCAAGGGAGGCGAAATCCAGGGGAAGCCCGACTATAAGATTTCCCGCCTTGGTTTGGTCAGAACCTTTCAGCACGTGCGGTTGTTCAGCCGTATGACGGTGGTGGAAAACCTGCTGGTGGCCCAGCACCGCCACCTCAACACCAACCTGCTCTCCGGCATACTGAATACGCCCAACTATCGGGAGAAAGAACAAAAATCGCTGGACCGGGCCGCCTACTGGCTGGACCGGGTGGGGCTGACGGACATGGCGAACCGGGAAGCTGGCAATCTGGCCTATGGCCAACAGCGCCGTCTTGAGATAGCCCGCTGCATGGTGACCGAGCCCGAACTGCTGATGCTGGATGAACCCGCTGCCGGCCTGAACCCGGCCGAAACCAAAGACCTGAATCAGTTGATTATCAGCCTTAAGGAAGACTACAACGTCTCTGTGGTGCTGATTGAGCACGACATGAGTCTGGTGATGGATATCTCCGACCGCATTAATGTGATCAACCAGGGGCGCCCCCTGGCCAGCGGCACACCGGATGAGATTCGCCGCAACGATGATGTCATCAAAGCCTATCTGGGTGAGGCCTGAGGAATAGCCATGCTTGTACTAGAAGACGTCCATACCCATTACGGCAAGATCGAGGCACTTCACGGGGTTTCTGTTGAAGTAAAGAAAGGTGAGATCGTGTCGCTGATCGGTGCCAATGGCGCCGGTAAGACCACCCTGCTGATGACCGTCTGCGGAAATCCCCAGGCCACCTCTGGCCGAGTGATCCTTCAGGGGCGTGACATCACCCGTGATCTCACGTCGAACATCATGCGCTCGGGCATTGCCATTGTGCCGGAAGGCCGGCGCGTGTTTTCCGGCCTGACGGTTGAAGAGAACCTCCACATGGGCGGTTTTTTCAACACCAAATCGGAAATCCGCAAAAGCCAGGACCACGTCTACGAACTGTTTCCGCGCCTGAAGGAACGGGAACATCAGCGGGCAGGCACCATGTCAGGTGGCGAACAGCAGATGCTGGCCATCGGGCGGGCGCTGATGAGCAAACCGAATATGATCATCCTGGACGAGCCCTCGCTTGGGCTCGCACCGCTGGTGATCAAACAGATCTTCGAGATCATCGGGAAGCTGCGAGAAGAAGGTATTACTGTGTTCCTGGTGGAACAGAATGCGCATCAGGCCCTGAACCTGGCGGATCGAGGCTACGTGCTGGAAACCGGACGCATCCGCCTGCACGATACCGGAAAAAACCTGCTGGCCAACCCGGACGTTCAGAATGCCTATCTCGGTGGCTGATGGTAGAGCCACCCACCGATAGAACGGCGTACCTAAACGCAAAAAAGCCGGAACATGGTGTCATGTTCCGGCTTTTTTGTAACACCTGGCATCAAGCAATCACTTACTTAACGCTCTTGATGGTGCCCTTGTAACCTTCAACGGATACGTTGATGGTTCCGAATACCACGTAATCGTCCTTCTGGACGGTGTAACGTGGAGCGACAATCACGTCAGCACCGGACTCCTGAATGGCGTTGTAGGCAGCCGCGGCCTTAACAGCTTCAACCGGATTCGGCAGCGCGAAAGGCAATGCACTGCCACCGTTACCGCCGGCAGAGTAGGCAACGCCGTCAGCGTATTCCGTTTCAGCACCCAGGGTAAAGAACAGAACCTTGGTTGCAGAGGATTGACCAGTGATTTTCTCGCCTACTTCGATGTCGGCCTTGACGTCGGTAGCGACGGAGCCGGACAGCGGCAGGGAAGGAGCACTGGTGTTCAGTGAGGAACAGCCAGTCAGTGCGCCGGCAAGAATCAGTGATGATGCGACAAGAACTTTTTTCAAAACTCAATCTCCATGTGTTGTGTACAAGCCTTCATGGCCGCGCGCACTATACCCAAACCAACTATATATAACAATATCGATGAAAAAGAACATTTTTTAGCTTATTTAGAAATATGAACACGTGATCACACTTTGGATTTATGGGCCAAATCAATCACTCAGCGCTTTTGTAATTTGCCTTCCTGAGATTTCAACTATACTCAGAGTCAACGGTCGACCTGTCTCCACGGGAAATCAGTCAGGGCCGTTAGCGCGCCGGTCCCGGGACCCTGTCAGGTGGGTATGGCGCGTTTGCGACGACAGCTAAACCAAACAAGGAGTGGATAATGAAAAAACTCATCGCAGGTGCACTGCTCATGGGAGCTTCTACCCTGGCCTTCGCTCAGCCTGGTTGCGGCGTAGGTGCAATGATCTGGAAAGGACAGTCAGGCATCGCCCCCCACGTTCTGGCGGCAACCACCAACGGTACTTTCGGTAACCAGACGTTTGGTATGACCACCGGCACCCTGGGTTGTCAGACCAACCAGTCTGTGCAATCCATGGCCATGTACATGGACAGCAACATCGATAAGGTTGCCCGCGACATGTCCCGTGGCTCCGGCGAAAACCTGGACACCCTGGCCGTGCTGCTGGGTGTAGACGAAACGGATCGCGACTCTTTCCGCAAAGTTCTGCAGGACAACTTCGCCACCATTTTCCCATCGTCCGACACCACCTCTGGCGAGGCTGTCGATGCCATCGTAGCCCTGCTGGAGCAGAACGATACGCTGAGCAAGTACGTAGCCGCCTGATCCTTCGGCTCGAAGAAAACGGAGTTTGCGCGCCAGGGAAGGCGCAATGATTCCACTGCCACCCACCTGTCGCCTAACCCGGAATTGACTGACCATCCATGCGCACTTCGCTTCGGTTCGCGCTGGCCCTTGTCTGGCTGGCATCCTGTTTCAACGCATTCGCCACATCGCTCCCCGACACCGGAAACCTGCATCTGAATCCTGCGTGGTTGAACCTGCTCCATTACCAACCCGATCGCTTTGGCGACGGCTACACTGGCCAGGCGGACGACGATGCCTTCTACCTCAGCGACAACGGCAAAACCTCACCAAAGGCGGAATTGGAAGCCACTGTCATGGCCATCACCCAACCCGGAGGCGGAAATGAGCACGCACGCTGTCGTTTCCCGGCACGAGACCGCTGGCTAAGGGCGCAACTGGACCTGCCGGGGCACCCCGTAAACTGCCCCGCTTTCGAGGACTGGACCGACGAGTTGAATACCGAAACCGTGACCCTGGTGTTTGCCGCGTCGTATCTGAACAGCCCGTCTTCCATGTTTGGTCACACGTTCCTACGCCTCGACCCACCCCGGGAAGACGAAGAAACCAACCTGATCCTGGCCAACACCATTTCCTATGCCGCCGATGCAGCTGCACACGACAGCGAAATCCTGTTTGCCTACAAAGGCATTTTCGGTGGCTACCCGGGTATTACCTCGATCCAGCCCTACTACGAAAAAATCCGCCTCTATTCCGACATTGAGCACCGGGACCTGTGGGAGTACACGCTTAATCTCACCCAGTCGGAAGTGGACATGATGCTGGCTCACACCTGGGAGATTCGCGATCGCAACTTCGATTACTACTTTTTTGACGAGAACTGCGCCTACCGCCTGCTGGCCCTGATCGACGTCGCCCGACCCGGCACCGACCTGCTGGGGGAAGTTGGCACCCATGCCATTCCCTCGGACACGGTGCGATGGGCTGTCGACAAGGGGCTTGTCGACTCCGTCTACTACCGCCCCTCAGCAGCCACCAACGTCAGCCACCGCATTGACGCCCTGCCGGACGACCACCAGACCCTTGCCGCCGCCATCGCCAACGGGTATGTGGATGCCGATGCGCCCGAGGTACAAGCGTTAAGCGATGAGCCGCGTGCGAGGGTGCTGGACGCCACCTACGACTATGTTCGCTACCAAAGCGAAGCCGAGGGCTGGCCCAGGGAACACGCAGCCCCACTCTCCCATGACCTGCTAAGGGAACGCAGCGAGATCCGCGGGGTCGCAATACAGGACGGCCCCCCTGAGCCTGCCATCCGGGACGATCAGGGTCATGACACCTTTCGCGCCAGCATCAGTGGCGGACGCATGGGTGACCGCAATTTCAGTGAACTCACGTTACGCCCCGCCTACCACGATGTACTTGACCCTCCCGCAGGCTACCGTGGCGGAGCACAACTCCAGTTCCTGCGCCTGGACGCTCGCCTTTACACGGACAACGACGAAGTACAGGTTGAACAACTGACCGGCGTGGAAATCCGCTCCCTCTCGCCGCGCAACCAGTTCTTCTCGCCACTGTCCTGGCAAGTCGGCTTCGGCGGCCGCCGCACTGACACCGAAACCAATCGCGTATTCACCCCCTACCTCGAGGGCGGCGCTGGTGGAAGCTGGCGACTGACAACCGGCACCCAAGCCTTCGCCATGGCCACCGCCGATCTGGAAATCGACAACGACCTGCGCCGCGGTTACGACGCTGCGCCCGGCGCCGATCTGGGCATACTCCACCAAAACAACCAGTTCAGCCTTCTGGGTGGCGTGAAAACCAAGGCCTGGATCGTCAGCAACCAACACCGCCAGGACCAAGCCTACCTGGAAGGCAACTGGCACCTCGGACGGGACTTCAGCCTGTTCGGAAAATTCAGCCGTGAAGACCACTACGACAGGTACCGCAGCACATGGCAACTCGGACTCCACGCCTACTTCTGACAACTCTGAGAACACTGGCCGGCCTCACCGCCGCGTTTACCCTGCTATTGCAGACCGGCTGCAGCAGCGTGTTCTTCTATCCGGACCAGGTCACCTACATCACCCCGGACCGACTGAACCTGGACTACGAAGACGTGTTCGTGAAAACCCCGGACGGCGAAACCCTCCACGGCTGGTGGCTCCCCGCCAATTCCGAACCGAAGGGGACTGTTTACTTCCTTCACGGCAACGCCCAGAACATCAGCAGCCACATCATGAACGTCGCCTGGCTGCCTGAGAAACGCTACAACGTCTTCCTGATCGACTACCGGGGATATGGGCGCTCTACCGGCGCACCGGACATAGAAGGCACCCTGCACGACGCAGAGACTGGCCTCAGATGGCTGGCCAATCAACCAAGCACCAACGACCAGCCCCTGTTCCTGCTGGGCCAGAGCCTGGGTGGTGCACTGGGAACCGCCCTGGCCAGTGAGTGGGTAAAACGCGACGAACATCCTCCCCTGGACGGCGTCATCCTGGACGGCACCTTCTCCGGCTTCCGCGCCATCGCTCGTGAAAAACTCGGCGACTTCTGGCTCACCTGGCCGCTGCAAATCCCCCTGAGCTGGACCATTACTGACGAGTATGAAGGCCATGAGCGTATTGCCGACATCAGCCCAGTACCAGTGATGGTAATTCACAGTGTCCGTGACGGCATTATTCCGTTTCATCATGGGGAGCGGTTGTATGATGCGGCAGCGGAACCCAAGACGTTTTTACAGACGGATACGCCCCATGCATCGACGTTTGTAATTCCGGCTTATCAGGAAGAGGTTTTGGAGTTTATGGATTAGGCGCTTCGCCGAAGCCAGGGAGCGCACCGGGCAGGGCTGTTCAAAACCGTGCGGAGCCATGGATGGCGGAGCTCGAGCCTACATGGACGTACTTGTTGGCGTGTTTTGAACAGCCCTGCCCGGTGTGCTCTGACTCCAAAACTCGAAGGCCCGAAAACAAAAAAACCCGCCAAACTCCGGAGAGCGGCGGGTTTTTGTCAAAGGCAGAGCTTACAGCGCGGACAGATCCGTCGGCTGCTCCCCTTCCTTCACTTCCTTCATGGACAGCTTCACGCGCCCACGGTTGTCCACATCCAGAACCTTGACCAGAACTTCCTGACCTTCGCTCAGCTCGTCAGTCACGTTCTCGATACGACGCTCGGAGATCTGGGAAATGTGCACCAGACCATCCTTGCCGGGCAGGATGTTAACAAAAGCACCAAAGTCCACAATGCGCTCAACGCGACCGCTGTAGATAGCGCCAACTTCGATTTCCGCAGTGATTTCCATCACCCGCTTCATCGCAGCATTGGCCGCATCCTGATTGTCGGCATAGATCTTCACATTGCCATCGTCGTCCAGATCGATGGACGCACCGGTCTCGTCACAGATAGAGCGAATGGTGGAACCGCCCTTGCCAATAACGTCGCGGATCTTCTCAGGATTGATCTTGATGGTGGTGATGCTTGGCGCGCGGCTGGAAAGCTCTTTGCGCGGCGCAGAGATAACCTTGGCCATCTCACCCAGGATGTGCAGACGAGCAGCATTGGCCTGGTCCAGGGCAATTTCCATGATCTCGTCAGTGATGCCCTGAATCTTGATGTCCATCTGCAGCGCAGTGATACCTTCAGAGGTACCCGCAACTTTGAAGTCCATATCGCCGAGGTGATCCTCGTCACCCAGGATGTCGGTCAGAACCGCGAACTGGTCGCCTTCCTTGACCAGACCCATGGCGATACCAGCCACCGGCGCCTTGATGGGCACGCCCGCATCCATCAGCGCCAGACTGGAACCACAGACAGACGCCATGGAGCTGGAACCGTTGGATTCGGTGATTTCAGACACCGCACGGATGGTGTACGGGAACTCTTCCATGGTGGGCATAACCGCTGCCACACCACGCTTGGCCAACCGGCCGTGGCCAACTTCACGACGGCCCGGCGTACCCACACGGCCAGCTTCACCAACGGAGTACGGAGGGAAGTTGTAGTGGAACAGGAACGGGTCTTTACGCTCACCTTCCAGGGCGTCGATGATCTGCATATCACGCGCAGTACCGAGCGTGGTGGTCACGATGGCCTGGGTCTCACCACGGGTAAACAGGGCGGAACCGTGGGTGCTCGGCAGAACGCCAACTTCCACTTCAATGGGGCGAACAGTCTTGTTGTCACGGCCATCGATACGCGGCTTGCCGTCGATAACCTGCTGACGAACGATAGTCTTCTCAACCTTCGCGAAGTACTTCTTCACTTCGTCTTCCGCCGGCTGGCCTTCTTCTTCTCCGGCCAGTTTTTCAACGGCCGCGGACTTGATCTCGCTCAGGCGGGCATAGCGTTCCATCTTGTCACGGATACCATAGGCCTGCTCGATGTCGGCAGCAAAGTCAGCTTTCACGGCGTTCAGAAGCTCGGTGTTCTCCGCCTCTGGCAGCCATTCCCAGCGCGGCTTGCCAACTTCAGCGGCAAATTCCTTGATCGCGGTAACCGCTGTCTGCATTTCCTGATGCCCGAAGAGCACGGCACCCAGCATCTGGTCTTCTGTCAGGCCCTTGGCTTCGGATTCAACCATCAGAACCGCGTCTTCAGTACCCGCAACCACCATGTCCAGCAGGGAGGTTTCCAGCTCTTCGAAGGTCGGGTTCAGGAAGTAGCCACGCTCGTTGGTGTATGCGACGCGGGATGCACCGATAGGACCATCGAACGGGATACCGGAGATCGACAGCGCGGCGGAAGCGGCCAGCATGGCGGCAATATCCGGATCCTGGTTCTTGCTGGACGACATCACCGTAGTGATGACCTGGGTTTCGTTCATGAATCCCTTGGGAAACAGCGGACGAATCGGACGGTCAATCAGACGGGACGTCAGGGTTTCTTTCTCGGACGGACGGCCTTCACGCTTGAAGAAACCACCCGGGATCTTGCCCACAGCGTAGGTTTTCTCGAAGTAGTTGACGGTCAGCGGGAAAAACGGCTGGCCAGGCTTCGCTTCCTTGGCCGCTACCACGGTACCCAGTACCGAAATGTCGTCTACGGTAACCAGCACTGAGCCAGTGGCCTGACGGGCGATACGACCGGTTTCGATGGTGACGGTCTTGCCGCCGAGTTCGAACGATTTTTTAACGGGATTAAGATCCACGGTAACTCCTGAATTCATCATTTCAATTGGTTAACCCGGACAACTCGCCCCTGCGAACTGTCCGCTATAACTGCAACACCGTCTGAAGTGATGAACTGAAGGGTAGCCCGTCTGAAAGCTAACAGGCTGTTGCAAAACCCCGGGGCAGAAACCACCTGGCTAAACCGGGCTTTTCAACAACCTGCTATCAATTTCAGCTTTCCGTTACGACAGGGAGTTCCTTCAGGGTTCACAGACAGACACGATGCAGGAGAGAGGCACAACCAGCGGGGCTATCAGAGCCCCGCCGGCCGTTAAGTACAACCGGATTAGCGGCGCAGGCTCAGACGCTGGATCAGGTCCAGGTAGCGGTCTGCGTTCTTACGCTTGAGGTAATCCAGCAGCTTACGACGCTGGTTAACCATCCGGATCAGACCACGGCGGGAATGGTGATCCTGCTTGTTGGTCTTGAAGTGATCCTGCAGCTTGTTGATGTTGTGGCTCAACAGTGCGACCTGAACTTCAGGAGAACCGGTATCGCCATCACCCTGCTGAAAATCCTTAACGATCTGTGCTTTCTCATCGGCAGAAAGTGCCATAAAACTCACCTCATTGTCGCGATGCTATCGAATTCGGCCGAACCACGCATCTCTACAGCCCGGCTAATCAGCTGCACCCCGTTCTCTCAAACGGTTGTCAGCCACTCTTCACCAGACGGCGAGGCACCAGTTTGGTCGCCTCCCCCTCCGGGAATCCTTCCGCCAGCCCGACAAAACGCCCGTTGCCATAAAGGCGAACGAACCCTTCCTCAGACTGACCCGATATTCTAACTGGTTGTCCATTCAATATCGATACCAGCGAACTGCCTTCCAGATCCCGTTCCGGGAACATGGACAGAGCAGCATCCGGGGCCACCAGCAGGCCATCCAGACTTTCGCCCTCTTCACGCATGGACTCCAGCATTGAGACCTCGCGCGCGTCCGCGAGCGTGAAGCCCGAGGCCATGGTGCGGCGTAATGCCGTCACATGCGCACCGCAGCCCAATGCCTCGCCAATATCCTCCACCAGCGAGCGAATATAGGTGCCTTTCGTGCAACTTACCGCGATATCAATCTCGGTCTCGCGCACCTCCAGCAGCGTCAGCTCGTAAATGGTCACCGGGCGCGACGGACGCTCCACTTCAATACCTTCGCGCGCGTACTCATAGAGTGGCCTGCCCTTGTGTTTTAGCGCGGAGTACATGGAGGGAACCTGCTGGATATTGCCACGAAAGCGATCCAATACCGGTTCCAGGGCTTCTGCATCCAGCCCAGGGGGTACCGGTTTCTCAGCAACCACGGCGCCTTCGCTGTCCCCGGTTTCGGTGCGAACACCGAGGCGAGCGGTGGCGATGTAGGCTTTGTCGCTGTCCAGCATCATCTGGGAAAACTTGGTGGCCTCACCGAAGCACAGCGGCAACACGCCGGTGGCCAGCGGGTCCAGCGCACCGGTGTGACCGGCCTTGGCCGCCCCGAACAGGCGTTTTACCTGCTGCAGGATGCCGTTGGACGTAATATCCATCGGCTTGTCGATCACCAGGATGCCATTAACATCGCGACCTTTACGACGTCGACTCAAGCCTTTTGCTCCGGATCATCAGACGCCCCGTCGGTGCGGGCGTCGTCACGGTCAACCGCCGGTTTATCACCAACCGCTTCGCGAATCAGGTTGTCCATGTGACGGCTGTGCCCAAGCAGCGTATCGAAATGAAAGCGCAACTGGGGCGTCACCCGCAATTTCATGGCACGGCCGACCTGCCCTTTCAGGAAGCCAGCCGCTTTATTCAGCACTGTCAGGGAATCCCGCACCTGCGGCGACTCCTCGGTCAGCTCTTCGGTGGTCAGCAGCGATACGTAAACGTCTGCATAACCCAGGTCACGGCTCACCTTGACGGCATTCACCGTGACCATACCCACCCGCGGGTCTTTGACCTCCCGCTGGATGAGCTGGGCAAGCTCTCGCTGCATCTGATCGCCGATGCGATCAATCCGGCTGAACTCTCTTGGCATCAGGTTTCCTTTAATCTCAGGCGCATCACGCGCCGGTGGACTCAAGCTTACGCTCGACCCGAACGCGATCGAACACCTCGATCTGGTCGCCGACTTTCACGTCGTAGCCCTTAACGCCGATACCACACTCCATACCGTTGCGGACTTCCGGCACGTCATCCTTGAAGCGGCGCAGGGATTCCAGCTCGCCCTCAAAGATAACCACGTTATCCCGCAGGACACGAATTGGCTTGTTACGGTATACGTTACCTTCGGTGACCATACAGCCAGCCACCTGGCCAAACTTCGGCGAACGGAACACGTCACGCACATCGGCAATGCCCACGATATCCTCGCGGAATTCCGGCGCCAACATGCCGGTCAGGGCCGCTTTCACATCATCAATCAGGTTGTAGATGATGCTGTAGTAGCGCAGATCCAGACCTTCCTGCTCCACCAGACGCTTGGACGCCGTGTCCGCACGCACGTTAAAGCCGAAAATAACCGCGTTGGTCGCCATCGCCAGACTGATGTCAGTCTCAGCAATACCACCAACGCCCGAGGACACGATCTTGACCTGTACTTCGTCGTTACCAAGATCCTGCAGCGATTTGGTGATGGCTTCCAGGGAACCACGAACGTCGGTCTTGAGCACCACATTGAGGGTTTTGACCTCGTCCTTGCCCATGTTCTCGAACAGGTTCTCAAGCTTGGCGGCCTGCTGCCTGTGCAGACGCTGCTCCCGCTCGCGGGACTGACGGAATTCCGCCAGCTCCTTGGCTTTCTTCTCGTCGGCCACGGCAAAGAACTCATCACCAGCGTTCGGCGTGCCGTTCAGGCCCAGGATTTCCACCGGAATAGAGGGCCCGGCTTGCTTGACTTGCTTGCCAGCCTCGTCGGTCATGGCGCGAACCTTACCGAAGAAGGAACCCGCAACCACCATCTCGCCCTGACGCAGCGTGCCGTTCTGGACCAGCACTGTAGCCACGGAACCGCGACCACGCTCGAGGCTGGATTCAACCACCACACCCTTCGCAGGTGCGTCCGGAGAAGCCTCGAGCTCAAGGATTTCTGCCTGTAGCAGCAGTGCCTCAAGCAGGTCTTCAATGCCGTCACCGGTATGGGCCGACACGGGGATAAACTGAACATCACCGCCCCAGTCTTCCGGAATGACTTCCATACCAGCCAGCTCGGTTTTGATACGATCCGGGTCGGCCTCTTCCTTGTCCATCTTGTTGATGGCAACAACGATGGGAACGCCGGCAGAACGAGCGTGATCTACGGCTTCCTTGGTTTGCGGCATAACGCCGTCATCGGCGGCCACCACCAGGATAACGATATCGGTGCACTGGGCCCCCCGCGCACGCATTGCCGTGAAAGCGGCGTGGCCCGGAGTATCCAGGAAGGACACCATGCCATGGTCGGTTTCCACATGGTACGCACCGATGTGCTGGGTGATCCCCCCGGACTCGCCGGACGCCACCTTGGTGCGGCGAATGTAATCCAGCAGCGAGGTTTTACCATGGTCTACGTGGCCCATCACACTGACGACAGGTGCACGCTTGGTCTTTTCCTTGCCGTCAAAGGAGAACTCGCTCAGAACTTCCTCTTCGAATGCATCTTCGCTCACTGTATTCGGCTTGTGACCCAGCTCTTCGGTCACCAGCACGGCGGTTTCCTGATCGAGAGCCTGGTTGATCGTCGCCATTACCCCCATGCCCATCAGTTTTTTGATGACGTCGGCTGACTTGACGGCCATCCGCTGGGCAAGATCACCGACAGTGATCGTCTCGGGAATATCGACTTCTCGTACCATTGGCTTGGTCGGCCTCTCGAAAGCATGACGCTTTTCTTTGGGTTTCTTTTTCGCTCGAAGCGGCTTACGCAGCGTGGTGTCTTCTTCCTCTTCATTGATAATCAGAGGTTCTTCCACCGGACGGCTACGCGGCCCACGATGCCCCGCGGACTTCTTCTTGGGCTTGCCTTCTTCCAGCTCGTCACCGCGCTCACGGGCTTTCTCTTTCTTCTTCTTCGGCTTGCGATCCTTGCCTTCGCCTTCTTCCGGCGGCGGAATCGGCATGTCTTCCGGGGCGGGAACCGGTGACGGTTCCGGCTCAGCAGCCACTTCCGGCTGAACTTCCTCGGCCGGTTTTTCATCAACAGCCGGCTCTTCAGCCGGGGCATCTGACACCGGCGCTTCCGGCTTCGGCGCATCCGCAGGCTGTGCCTGCTCAGCCGCTACTGTCGCTGGAGCCTCTTCCGGTGCGGCAGCCGCTGCCTGCTCGGCAGCTTCTTCCTGCTTCGCCGCTTCCGGCTCCAGCTCAGCGCGCTTGATATACGTACGGCGCTTGCGAACCTCAACATTGACCGTTTTGGTACGGCCCGCTTTCAGCGTGGTTGTTGTCTTGCGCTTGAGAGTGATCTTCTTGGGTTCCGCTTCACTCTCACCGTGATTCTTTTTCAGATAGGTCAGCAACTGTTGCTTCTCATCACTGGTAACAGAATCCGCCTCGGAGCGGGCTTTCAAGCCTGCCTCCACGATCTGTCGCAGCAAACGATCCACGGGAGCGCCTACATCTGCGGCCAGTTGTTTTACCGTTACATCAGCCATACTGGTCCTCCTCCCGATTAAGCCTGGTCTTCAAACCAGGGGGCGCGTGCTGCCATAATCAACTGGCCGGCACGCTCTTCTTCCATTCCTTCGATGTCGAGCAGATCGTCAACCGACTGCTCTGCGAGATCTTCCATGGTACGAATCCCCATACCGGCCAACTTGAAGGCCAGGCCACGGTCCATACCGTCCATTGCGAGAAGATCTTCTGCGGGCTCAGCGCCCTCTAGCGCCTCTTCGCTGGCCAAGGCCTGATTCAACAGGGCATCCTTGGCACGGCGACGCAATTCGGTCACGGTTTCTTCATCAAAACCGTCAATGGCAAGCATCTCTTCCATGGGGATGTACGCCACCTCCTCAATGGAGGTAAACCCTTCCTCAATGAGGACACCTGCAAATTCCTCGTCCACATCCAGGTTTCCGGTGAAGTGCTCGAGCAGAGAATTATACTCCTGCTCCTGACGTTCACCCGCTTCTTCTTCGGTCATAACGTTCAGCGTCCAACCGGTAAGATCCGTCGCCAACCGAACGTTTTGACCGTTACGGCCTATTGCCTGAGCCAGGTTATCCTCTGCTACCGCCACTTCCATGGTATGGCGATCCTCGTCCATGACGATGGACGCGACTTCCGCCGGCGCCATGGCATTGATGACCAGTTGCGCGGGGTTGTCGTCCCACAGCACGATATCCACACGCTCGCCACCCAACTCGTTAGAAACCGCCTGGACTCGTGAACCACGCATGCCCACGCAGGCGCCCACCGGATCAATCCGGCGATCGTTGGTCTTGACTGCAATCTTGGCGCGGGAGCCTGGATCCCGGGCAGCGCCACGAATTTCTATCAGTTCCTCCGCGATTTCCGGCACCTCAATGCGGAACAGTTCGATCAGCATCTGCGGATCGGTACGGCTCAGAATCAGCTGCGGGCCGCGATGATCGGTACGAATTTCCTGCAGAAGAGAGCGCACACGATCACCCATACGGAACGTTTCACGGGGAATCAGGTGTTCACGGGGCAGCAAGGCTTCGGCATTGGCCCCCAGATCCACGATGACGTTGTCACGTGTCACTTTCTTTACGGTGCCGGAGACGAGTTCACCCACGCGATCCCGGTAGCTGTCGACAATCTTGGTGCGCTCGGCTTCCCGCACTTTCTGGAATATGATCTGTTTCGCTGCCTGGGCACCAATACGGCCGAAGGCAACGGATTCCACTTTCTCTTCGTGGATATCGCCGGGCTGAAGACTCTTGTCGATGTCTTCCGCTTCCTGCATGGTCAACTCGGTGCCCAAGGCAGGAACCGCATCGTTATCAACCACCAGCCAGCGACGGAACGTCTCATATTCGCCGGTGCGGCGATCGATGGAAACGCGGATATCCGCTTCCTCGTCGTCATAGCGTTTTTTGGCAGCGGTGGCGAGTGCCAGCTCGATTGCTTCGAAGATCACGTCCTTCTCGACACCTTTCTCGTTCGAGACGGATTCAACCACCAGCAAGATCTCTTTACTCATTGGATTGCCCTGCCCTTAAAAATAAACTTTGCGTCCACTGACTTACTCAAATACCGGAACGATGTTGGCTTTCTCGATGCTATCGAATGGCAACAGGTATTCGTGATCATCAACAACCACGACAACGTCTTCACCTTCAATACCTTTAATCAGGCCCTGAAACTTGCGACGCCCCTCAAATGCCATTCGTAATTTGATCTGGACCTGGTGGCCTGCGAATGCCTCATACTGCTCCAGACGGAACAACGGCCGGTCCATGCCCGGAGAAGATACCTCGAGGGTATACTCCGTCTGAATGGGGTCTTCCACATCCATTACGCCGCTGGCCTGGCGACTGACTTTCTCACAGTCTTCAATGCCGATGCCGTTCTCAGCATCGTCAATAAAAATTCTCAATAGGGAATGGTGTCCCTGGGAGCGAAATTCAATGCCCCAAAACTCGTAACCCAAGCCTTCCACAATGGGCCTGAGCATTTCTTCCAGCTGCTTCAACTTGGCTGACAAGGTTATCCCGTCTCCGTTACTCGATTTATCTGACCCCAAAAACAAAAAAAGGGCTGTTGATCAGCCCTTTTTATGCACCAGGGCCTGATGCGCCAGGCCCCTTAATCAAAAAGCCCCTAAAAAGTGGGGCCCTTTGTTGCAAGAACTCACAGGGGAAAAGCAATCTAAACACCCCCTGCTGACAGACACCTGGCCTGCCTGGAACCGGCAGGGCAAACTGCGCCCGGAGCCCGCTCCAATATCCGCCGGAGTATAGAGACGCCGGCCTTAGTGGTCAAGGACTGACCAAAAAAAACGGCCTGGTAAATCCAAGCCGTTTTTCTTCTAGTATGGTGCCCAGGGCCGGACTCGAACCGGCACGGCTTTCGCCACTACCCCCTCAAGATAGCGTGTCTACCAGTTCCACCACCTGGGCAGCACCCTTACTCGAGCTCGGGGAGTTTATTCTCATCCCCGCGCCCGGCTTCGCCGTCTGTCGCTGATTCACTTTCAGCCTGCCCGGCATCCGATGCGGCCGGTGATTCCTGAACCACAGGAATACCCGCTTCACCCGCGACTTCGGCACGCTGCTTGGCAAATACAGCCAGCGAAAAACTCGTTACAAAAAACACAATGGCCAGCAAGGTTGTGGCGCGGGTCAGAAAACTGCTGCTGCCCTCACTGCCAAACACGGTCTGGGAGGCGCCGCCACCAAATGCAGCACCGGCATTGGCACCCTTGCCCTGCTGGAGCAGGACCAGCGTCACCAGCGCCACCGCAATGAGCACGTGCAGAACGACAACCAGTGTTTCGACCCAATCCATAATGACTCTCTAATGACTCTTGCTAATGGCTTTCGCGAACCTTTAACGCTCAGGACTTGCCCGGCACCGCCCGGCAAATACTTACAAAATCGTTTGCATCCAATGACGCGCCACCAATCAACCCACCATCAATGTCCGGCTGAGCAAAAAGCGCCGCGGCATTATCCGCTTTTACACTGCCGCCGTAAAGCAGCGATACTTCATCCGCCGGAGCCCCAAGAGACGCCAACACATCGCGGATCGCGGCGTGCATGGCCTGTGCGTCATCAGCGGTCGCGGTTTTACCCGTCCCTATGGCCCAAACCGGCTCATAGGCAATCACAACCTGCTGCCACGACTCACTGCCAACGTCCGCGACGGCTTTGCGAACCTGCAGCGACACGACGTCTTCAGCCTTGCCCGCACTACGCTCTTCAAGGGTCTCGCCAACACATATGACAGCGACCAACCCGGACGCCAGGGCCTGCCCGACCTTGGCGGCAACCTGCTCATCGGTTTCGCCGAAGAGTTGTCTGCGCTCCGAATGCCCGACCAAGGTAAAACCACAGCCGCAATCTTTTGCCATCGCCGCGGAGACTTCCCCGGTGTAGGCGCCTGAACCCCAGCACGCTACGTTCTGGACACCAACCGCCAGCTTTTCGCCAGCCTGCTCAACGACATCGCCAACAAACAGGGCGGGAGGAATAATAACAGCCTCCACACCATTATCAAACGATGCCAACTCGGACCGGACTTGACCAACCAGATTGCTTACAAGGTCTTTCGACCCGTTCATTTTCCAGTTGCCGGCAACAATCTTACGGCGCATAAAAAACCCCTGAATCAAGGGAGGGCGAACTATACAGCAGTCTTTTACGGCAGACAACTGCCCCTGAGTACAAAATCATGCCCGCGAATTCTCAACCACAACAGCCAGTTCCTCGGCAATTTTCACGATTTGCGCCTCATCTTGCCCTTCTGTCATTACCCGGATCAGAGGTTCGGTGCCCGACGCCCTCAGAAGCACGCGGCCACCACCACCCAGCCTGGCCTCTGCTGACTCCACGGCCCTGACAATATCGTCACGCCCGAGGGGATCAAAACGCTGATCGACACGCACGTTGATCATTTTCTGGGGCAGCTTGCTCATGCCCTGGCGCAAATCTGCCAGGGAACTGCCTGCACGACGGATAGCCAACAAAACCTGAAGCGCCGACACAATACCATCACCAGTGCTGGTGCAATCGCGGATGACCATATGGCCGGAACCTTCACCACCGAGTAACCAGCCCCGGTCGATGAGTCGCTCCATGACATACCGGTCGCCGACTTTTGCGCGCTCGAAATCAATACCCTGCTCCCTGAGCGCCAACTCAACACCCAGGTTGGTCATTAGGGTGCCCACAACACCCCCTTTCAAGGTTCCAGCGGCATGACGTTGCGCGGCGATCACGTAGAGCAACTCGTCGCCATCGACTTCGGAGCCGTCACGATCCACCATGAGCACCCGGTCACCGTCACCATCAAAGGCAATCCCGAGATCGGCCTGCTTCTCCAGAACGGCCCGGCTCAATGATTCCATGTGAGTGGAACCAACATCGAGATTGATGTTCAAACCGTCAGGCTCGCCCCCCACCACGGAGATCTTCGCCCCCAACTCGCGGAACACTTTCGGTGCAACGTGGTACGTTGCACCATGGGCACAGTCCAGGACAATGTGCAGACCTTCCAGGGAAAACTCATTAGGCACGGTGCTCTTGCAGAACTCCACGTATCGGCCAGGGGCGTCATCCACCCGGGACGCTTTCCCCAGCTCCTTCGACCCGCAAACTTCAATGGGCCGATCCAACCATTTCTCGATCTCTGTCTCCAGAGCATCATCCAGCTTGGTCCCGGCAGGGGAAAAGAACTTGATACCGTTGTCATGGTGCGGATTATGGGAGGCACTGATGACGATTCCGGCGGACGCTCGGAAGGTGCGCGTCAGGTACGCAATGGCCGGGGTAGGCATGGGGCCAAGCAGCTTTACATCCACGCCTGCCGCCGACAGACCCGCCTCCAATGCCGACTCAAACATGTAACCCGATAGACGGGTGTCCTTGCCAATCAATACGCTGTTGCGCTGTCCATCCCGCTTAAAGGCCTGCCCGGCAGCCCATCCCAGGCGCAGCATGAATTCAGGTGTTATGGGGAATTCACCCACCCGGCCCCGGATACCGTCCGTGCCGAAATATTTTCTGTCACTCATCGTCCAGCTTCCTCCATTGCCGTCACCACTTTAACGGCATCGACTGTTTCCCTGACATCGTGGACGCGAATGATGGATGCGCCCTTCATGGCGGATATTGTCGCGGCAGCGAGGCTTGCGGGCAAGCGTTCACTGACATCACGACCGGTGATATGGCCCAACATACTCTTGCGGGACATACCCACCAGCATCGGGTGCCCCAGCAGTTGCAACTGCTCCAGTGAGGCCAGTAGCTGAAGGTTGTGCTGCGGGGACTTGCCAAAACCGAAGCCGGGATCAAGGATGATGTTATCTGGCCGCACACCGGCTTTCTCTATCACCCGCATCCGCTCGGTAAGAAACGAACTGACCTCCCGCCGCACATTCCGGTAGCGAGGATCATCCTGCATGGTATCCGGCTCACCCTGAATGTGCATGACACACACCGGCACTTCAGCCCTTGCCACCACCTCGGGCGCGCCGTCCCGTTGCAGCGCCCTGACGTCGTTAATCATCCCGGCACCGAGCTTCACCACCTCCGCCATAACCTGGGGAGAGCTGGTATCGACCGAAACGACAACGTCCAGATCACGGGCAATCGCCTCCACCACCGGACACACTCGCGCAAGCTCTTCCTCAATAGACACCGGAGTAGCACCTGGCCGCGTGGACTCACCCCCTACATCAATAAAAGCCGCACCGTCCGCCACCATCTCACGAGCCCTCGCCAGGGCAATCTCGACGGTATTATACCGACCTCCATCCGAGAAGGAGTCCGGCGTCACATTCAGGATCCCCATGACATGGCAGCCGGACATATCCAGAATTCTGCCCGCGAAGTTTATCTGCATAACCAACCTTTTCTGCAACCCACAAAAACAAACGCCGCCCCGTCAGGGGCGGCGTTCAGTCTTCAATTACATCTGACCGGCATCCAGCCTGGCTCAGTGCTCACCAGCCGGCCGGCCAACACCCGGTTGACGACCGTCGTCGGAACCCTTCGGAGCAGGCGCCTGCTCAGGCTCATCAGCCGGAACACCACCAGAGGGACCGCTATCTCCCCAACCTTTCGGCGGGCGTGGCTCACGGCCTTCCATGATGTCATCGATCTGGTAACGATCAATAGTCTCGTATTTCATCAGGGCATCGGCCATCAGATCGAGCTTGTCACGATTATCGACGAGCAACTGCTTCGCCTTTTCATAACAGCTGTCGATGATGTTGCGAACTTCTTCATCGATACGCTGCGCCGTTTCAGGAGAATAGACCGTTTGCGCCTGACCGGCAGAGCGGCCGAGGAAAGGCTCTTCGCTGTCTGTATCGTACTGCAGTGGGCCGAGCTTCTCCGACAGCCCCCAGCGCGTCACCATATTGCGCGCCAGGCTGGTTGCCCGCTCGATATCGTTGGAAGCACCGGTGGTGACACCATCGAAACCGAGGGTCAGTTCTTCTGCAATACGACCACCAAACAGGCTGCAGATCGAACTGATCAGGAAACGCTTGCTGTGGCTGTACTTGTCTTCCTCTGGCAGGAACATTGTGACACCCAATGCGCGGCCGCGAGGAATGATACTGACCTTGTAGACCGGATCATGCTCAGGCATCAGACGCCCGACAATGGCGTGACCGGACTCGTGGTATGCCGTATTACGCTTCTCTTTCTCGCTCATGACCATGGATTTGCGCTCGGCGCCCATCATGATCTTGTCTTTCGCGAGCTCAAACTCTTCCATGGAGACCAGACGCTGGTTGCGACGGGCCGCAAACAACGCAGCTTCGTTCACCAGGTTCGCCAGGTCAGCACCCGAGAAGCCGGGCGTGCCACGGGCAATCAACACAGGCTCTACCCCATCGGCCAGGGGCACTTTTTTCATGTGTACTTTGAGAATCTGCTCACGGCCGATGATGTCCGGCAATCCGACAACGACCTGGCGGTCAAAGCGCCCCGGGCGGAGCAGAGCCGGGTCCAGCACGTCCGGACGGTTGGTGGCGGCAATCACGATAACGCCTTCGTTACCCTCAAAGCCATCCATCTCGACCAGTAACTGGTTCAGTGTCTGCTCACGCTCATCGTGACCACCACCCATGCCAGCGCCACGATGGCGACCAACGGCATCGATCTCGTCGATGAAGATGATACAGGGGCTCTGTTTCTTGGCCTGCTCGAACATATCACGAACACGGGAGGCACCCACGCCGACGAACATTTCCACGAAGTCCGAACCGGAAATCGAGAAGAATGGCACCTTGGCCTCACCGGCAATCGCCTTGGCGAGCAGGGTCTTACCGGTGCCCGGCTGACCCACCATCAGTACGCCCTTGGGAATACTGCCACCGAGACGCTGGAACTTGCTGGGATCCCGCAGGAAATCCACCAATTCCTTAACGTCTTCCTTGGCCTCGTCGACACCGGCAACGTCACCAAAGGTGGTTTTGATCTGATCCTCGCTCATCAGGCGGGCTTTACTCTTGCCAAAGGACATGGGCCCTTTGCCACCGCCACCGCCCTGCATCTGCCGCATAAAGAATACGAACAGCGCGATAATGATAAGGATGGGGAAGGCAGCCACCAACAGCTGAGTCCAGAGGCTTTGACGCTCCGGCTCCTTACCGATGACTTCCACGTTGTTGGCCAGCAGATCATCCATCAGCTTGTTATCGGACACCTGAGGGCGGATGGTCTGGAACTGGGAGCCGTCACCACGGGTACCCTGAACCTGCAGACCGTCAATGGTGACCTGACGGACCTGTCCGTCCTGCACCATTTCCACAAACTGCGAATAATTGACCTGTTGTCCGCTGGTGGTGGGTGTGAAATTCTGAAACACCATCAGCAGTACGGCGGCTATAATCAGCCAGAGAACCAGATTTTTTGCCATATCGTTCAAGGATCGTCACCTGTGAATTGAAGGATCGCCCCGTCAGGAGAAAGCCTTTTCTGACACCTTACACCAATTGTACGCCCGTCCACCAGAATCGGCCTATCCGTATCGACCACTGCAGGGGTGTCAATCCCACGGCCATTCCGTTCCGGGGCGGGTCAGCCCTTAAATCCCTTGCACACCTGATAGATCTCCCTGGATCTTGCACGGGAGGAGTCAGGCTTCCTGCTGACAACGGTGCCAAAACTTTTACGCATTTCAGCCAGCAGGGCATCAAAGCCCTCTCCCTGAAATACTTTGGCGACAAACACGCCACCGGGCTTCAGGACTTGCTGCGCCATATCCAGCGCCAACTCCACCAAACCCATGGCGTTAGGAATATCCACTGCCGCCATACCACTCATATTGGGTGCCATATCCGAAATTACAACGTCAGCGCGGCGATCACCCAGTAAATCCAGCAATTCGTCCAGTACTGACTGCTCGGTAAAATCGCCCTGGACAAACGCCACACCCGCAATCGGGCTCATTTCGAGAATATCGCTGGCGACCACCGTGCCGTTGTCACCAACCCGCTCTACCGCCACTTGGGACCAGCCGCCAGGCGCGGCGCCCAAATCGACAACCGTCTGCCCGGGCCGGAACAGGCGATCTTTGTTGTCGAGCTCAATCAGCTTGTAGCTGGCCCGCGAACGATAGCCGTCTTCCCGGGACTTTTTGACCCAGACATCATCAAAATGTTCCTTCAGCCAGCGGTCACTGGTTTTCGAGCGAGCCAAAACCTACCTCCATAAAGCGCTCCAATTGGGCCTCCGATCATATGGGTACGTGGTAACGGCGATTTCACCGGCCGATTGATCTGATACAATCCCGCGATTATACGGAATTGGCGAGCGTTTCGCCGCTGACGTTTTATTAATCGCACCCATAAAGAGATCACATAATGAGTCTTTCGCCGGAACAGCGCCGGGAATACCGGGGCATCGCCCACAACCTGAAGCCCGTTATCATTGTCGGCGACAAGGGCCTGACCGAAGGGCTTCAGGAGGAACTCGAGCGGGCCCTGAACGACCACGAGCTGATCAAGATCAAGGTTGCCAGCCAGGACCGCGAAACCCGCCAGGAAGCCGTTGCCGCCCTGTGCGAAGCCTCCGGTGCGGAGCTGGTGCAGACTATCGGCAAGATCGCCGTGATCCTGCGCCGGGCGAAAAAGCCCAACCCCAAGCTGTCCAACCTGCTGCGCCAGAAACACTGACGCTGTCAGCACGCTAGAGCCACACAATGTAAAAAGCCGGCTGTTGTTCGCAGCCGGCTTTTTGTTTGCAGAATCCGCACCCGACGAATGTCAGATGTGCTCTACCTGCTCGATTTCATACTCAACGGTGCCCGAAGGCACACGCACGGCAACCACGTCACCCTCGCTCTTGCCTACCAGCGCCCGCGCAATCGGCGAAGAAATGGACAGCTTTCCGGCCTTGATGTCCGCCTCATCCTCTCCAACGATCTGGTAGCTGACCTGCTCATCGGTATCGACATTGAGCATTCGCACGGTGGTGCCGAAGATCACCTTGCCAGTATTTTCGATGGTGTTGACGTCGATCACCTGGGCTGCGGACAGTTTGCCTTCAATTTCCTGGATACGCCCTTCGATAAAGCTCTGCTGCTCCCGAGCGGCGTGGTATTCCGCGTTCTCTTTCAGGTCTCCGTGTTCGCGGGCATCGGAAATAGCCGCAATCACCCGGGGACGATCTTCGGACTTCAGTTTCTGAAGCTCCTCACGTAGGCGGATTTCACCCGCCTTTGTCATGGGTACTCTGTCAGCCATAGTCTTACTTTCCTGCGTGTAGATCCTGGAGGCGGCGCACAGTGCGCTCGGGGCCGAATTTGATGGCCCTGCAGAAGGCTTCGCCGCCCGCCAGTGTCGTTGTGTAGGTTACCTTGGTCTGCAGGGCCGACTGGCGAATCTGTGCCGAGTCGGAAATCGCCTTGCGACCTTCGGTGGTGTTAATAATCAGCTGCACCTGACCATTCTTAATCGCGTCCACGATATGCGGACGACCTTCACGAACCTTGTTCACCCGATCAACGGTGAGCCCGGCCTGCTTCAGCGCCTTGGCGGTACCGGTGGTGGCAATTACCTTGAAACCGGCGTCAATCAGATCCTGTGCCACTTTCGCGGCCCCGGGCTTATCGACGTCCCGCACGGACATGAAAGCCGTGCCCTTGGCCGGCAGGCGCTCACCAGAGGCCAGGGCTGCCTTGGCAAAGGCTTCGTCGAAGCTGTCACCAATACCCATCACCTCACCGGTGGACTTCATCTCCGGCCCCAGGATCGGGTCCACCGCCGGGAACTTGTTGAACGGAAACACCGATTCCTTGACCGAATAGTAAGTCGGCACAATTTCCTGGGTGAAGCCCTGCTCTGCCAGTGACTTGCCAGCCATGCAACGGGCCGCCACTTTGGCCAGGGACACACCGATGGCCTTGGACACAAACGGCACGGTACGGGACGCCCGCGGGTTGACCTCGATCACGTAGATCTGGCCACCCTGCCAGGCCAACTGGACGTTCATCAGACCGATGACATCCAGTTCAATAGCCATCTTGCGTACCGCCTCGCGCATCTCATCCTGCACGTCTTTCGGCAGGGTGTAGGGCGGCAGGGAACAGGCGGAGTCACCGGAGTGCACGCCGGCCTGCTCAATGTGCTGCATGATACCGCCGATCACCACGTCCTTGCCGTCACTGATGGCGTCAATGTCCACCTCGATAGCGGCATTGAGGAAGTGATCCAGCAGCACCGGGCTGTCATTCGACACCAGCACCGCGTTGCGCATGTAGCGAACCAGCTCTTCCTCGTCATAGACGATTTCCATGGCACGGCCACCCAGCACATAGGACGGGCGCACTACCAGTGGATACCCGATCTCCCGCGCCGCCAGGATGCCTTCCTCGTGACTGCGCACGGTGGCGTTTTCCGGCTGGACGAGGCCCAGGCGGCCGATCATCTGCTGGAAACGCTCCCGGTCTTCGGCGCGGTCGATGGCGTCCGGGCTGGTACCGATGATGGGCACGCCCGCCGCTTCCAGGCCACGGGCCAGCTTCAGCGGGGTTTGGCCGCCGTACTGGACA
Organism: Marinobacter sp. B-12; assembly: GCF_056857915.1. NCBI lineage: Bacteria > Pseudomonadati > Pseudomonadota > Gammaproteobacteria > Pseudomonadales > Marinobacteraceae > Marinobacter > Marinobacter sp. B-12. The sequence continues at coordinate 122,427 of NZ_JBSXOB010000047.1, forward strand.
ATCACACCCTTGGGTTTTTCGACGTGAATAATTTCCAGCACGTCTTCCAGGGTTATCGGCTCGAAATAGAGTCGGTCCGAGGTATCGTAGTCGGTGGAAACGGTTTCCGGATTACAGTTGATCATGATGGTTTCATAACCGTCGTCGCGCATCGCGAGGGCGGCGTGAACACAGCAGTAATCAAACTCAATACCCTGACCGATGCGGTTGGGACCACCGCCGATCACCACGATCTTCTCGCGACCAGAGACATCCGCCTCGCACTCTTCCTCATACGAGGAATACATGTAGGCCGTCGAGGACGCGAATTCAGCCGCACAGGTGTCCACCCGCTTGTAAACCGGGCGGATGTCCAGATCATGACGCAGCTTACGCAAGCTGACCTCGGAAATACTCAGCAGCTTGGCCAGGCGCGCATCGGAGAAGCCCTTGCGCTTGAGACGGAACAATGTGTCGCGATCAATATCCGCCTTGCCAGCGGACTTGAGGGCAGCCTCTTCTTTGATCAGGTCCTCAATCTGCACCAGATACCAGGGGTCGACATGGGTGTTGTTGAACACCTCGTCGACGGTCATGCCGGCGCGGAAGGCATCGCCGATGTACCACAGGCGCTCGGCGCCGGGAACGTTCAGTTCCTGGGTCAGGGTTTCCTGGCCGTCGGTGGTGTTCAGATCAACCTTCTCTTCGAATCCGTCGGAGCCCACCTCCAGGCCACGCATGGCTTTCTGCAGGGACTCCTGGAAGGTACGGCCGATGGCCATCACTTCACCCACGGATTTCATCTGGGTGGTCAGGCGCGCATCAGCCTGAGGGAACTTCTCGAAAGTGAAGCGCGGAATCTTGGTGACCACATAGTCGATACTGGGCTCGAACGAGGCCGGAGTGACGCCACCGGTGATTTCGTTGCGCAGCTCATCGAGGGTGTAACCCACCGCCAGCTTGGCGGCCACCTTGGCAATCGGGAACCCCGTTGCCTTGGACGCCAGCGCCGAAGAACGTGACACACGGGGGTTCATCTCAATCACAACGACACGGCCGTTGTCCGGATTCACGCCGAATTGCACGTTGGAACCGCCAGTTTCCACACCGATCTCACGCAGTACCGCCAGAGAGGCGTTCCGCATGATCTGGTATTCCTTGTCGGTGAGGGTCTGGGCCGGCGCGACGGTAATGGAGTCACCGGTGTGCACGCCCATCGCATCAAAATTCTCGATGGCGCAGACGATGATGCAGTTGTCGTTCTTGTCGCGGACAACTTCCATCTCGTACTCTTTCCAGCCGATCAGGGACTCGTCGATCAGCAGCTCGTTGGTCGGAGACAGATCCAGACCACGGGTACAGATTTCCTCGAACTCGTCGCGGTTGTAGGCAATACCGCCGCCGGAACCACCCATGGTGAAGGACGGGCGGATGATGCAGGGAAATCCGATATCATCGGCCACTTCCCAGGCTTCCGCCATGGAATGGGCGATCGTGGCGCGTGGGCACTCCAGGCCGATCTTCTTCATGGCCTTGTCAAAACGATCCCGGTCTTCGGCCTTGTCGATGGTGTCGGCATTGGCGCCGATCATTTCCACACCATGCTCGGCCAGAACGCCGTGCTTTTCGAGGTCCAGGGCGCAGTTCAGGGCTGTCTGACCACCCATGGTGGGCAGCAACGCGTCCGGCTGCTCTTTCTCGATGATCTTGGCAACGGTCTTCCAGGTGATGGGCTCGATGTAGGTGGCATCGGCCATTACCGGGTCGGTCATGATCGTGGCCGGGTTGGAGTTCACCAGGATAACCCGGTACCCCTCTTCACGCAGGGCTTTACAGGCCTGGGCTCCGGAGTAGTCAAACTCACACGCCTGCCCAATCACGATGGGGCCCGCGCCCAGAATCAGAATGCTTTTAATGTCGGTACGCTTTGGCATCAACGTGCCTCCATCAGGCGGATAAATTCATCAAACAGCGGCGCTACATCGTGGGGGCCAGGGCTCGCTTCCGGGTGACCCTGGAAACTGTAGGCTGGCTTGTCGGTACGGCGGATTCCTTGCAGAGACCCGTCGAACAGGGATTTGTGGGTCGTCTCCAGATTGCCCGGCAGGCTGGCTTCGTCCACTGCAAATCCGTGATTCTGACTGGTAATCATCACGGTACCGTCGGCGATGTTCTGTACCGGATGGTTGGCGCCATGGTGGCCATGTCCCATCTTGATGGACTTGGCCCCGCTGGCCAGGGCCAGCAACTGGTGGCCAAGACAGATGCCAAAGACGGGGATATCGGTCTCCAGCACATCTCGAATGGCTCTGATGGCGTAGTCACAAGGCTCTGGGTCGCCGGGGCCGTTGGACAGGAAAATACCATCCGGATTCATCGCCAGCACATCAGCGGCGGAGGTCTGGGCTGGCACAACGGTGATGTCACAGCCGCGACTGGCCAGCATACGCAGGATATTGAGTTTCACGCCGTAGTCCCAGGCGACAACCTTGAACTTTGATTCCGTGCGTTCGCCATAACCACTTTCGATATCCCACTCGCTCTGGCTCCAGCTCCAGGCTTTTTCCGAGGTAACTTCCTTCGCCAGATCCATGCCTTTAAGGCCGGGAAAAGCGTTGGCCAGCTCCAGGGCGCGCTCGGCCGTGGCGTCTGCGCCGGCGACCACGGCCCCATTCTGGGAGCCTTTATCCCGCAGGATTCGGGTCAGGCGACGGGTATCGATGTCGGCAATGCCAACGATGTTGTTGTCACGCAGGTAGTCCTGTAACGAGCCAGTGCTGCGCCAGTTACTCACCAGCAGGGGCAGATCACGAATAATCAGGCCGGCGGCCTGGACGCGATCGGATTCGATGTCTTCTTCGTTCACACCGGTGCTGCCGATGTGGGGGTATGTAAGGGTGACAATCTGGCGGGAGTAGGACGGGTCGGTCAGAATTTCCTGATAACCGGTCATGGCGGTGTTGAACACCACCTCTCCGCTGGTCTCCCCTTCAGCGCCAATGGCGGTGCCGTAGAACAGGCTTCCGTCTGCGAGTGCAAGGATGGCAGGTGTACTCAAGGCTTGTATCCTCATCGAGTGGCGTACAGGTTCGTCACGAACAGGAACGCAAGCGCAAATTCAGGTCGCAAAAAAGCGAGAGGGAGTTGAACTCCGTCCCGCTTTTTCTGTTGAGCGTTGTCAAAGCTACGCTTGGTGCAGTTAAACCGCCTTATTGTACGAAATATGGCAGTTTGTGTCCACGCGAAATCTTGCTCGTCGCTACTTCACAGCCCCAACACATCCTGCATGTCGTACAACCCGGCCGGTTTACCTTCCAACCACAATGCTGCACGCATCGCACCTTTGGCAAACGTCATCCGGCTGCTGGCTTTGTGGGTAATTTCTATACGCTCGCCTTCAGTGGCAAACAGAACGGTATGATCGCCTACCACATCGCCGGCCCGAATGGTTTCGAAGCCGATTTCCTTGCGGGTGCGCTCACCGGTGAATCCCTCGCGGCCATAGACGGCACACTCTTTCAGATCGCGACCAAGGGCGTCGGCGACAACTTCGCCCATTCGCAAAGCCGTACCCGAAGGCGCGTCTTTCTTGTGGCGGTGGTGAGCTTCGATAATTTCAACGTCATAGTCGTCACCCAGGGCCGCAGCGGCAGTGCGCAGCAGGTTGAGGGTGACGTTGACGCCGACACTCATGTTGGGAGCAAACACCACGGGAGTTTTCTCGGCGGCTACGGCGAGCTGCTCTTTCTCGGCGTCGTTCAAACCCGTGGTGCCGATCACAATCATCTTGCCGTTGGCTTTACAGAATTCCGCGTTTTCCAGGGTCAAGTCCGGGAAGGTGAAGTCAATGAGTACGTCGAAATCGTCCTTCACATCGGCCAGGCTGCCAGCCATCTTGACCCCGGTTTTGCCGATGCTGGTCATTTCACCGGCGTCAGCGCCAACAAGACTGCTGCCTGGTTCGACGACAGCCGCGCCGAGCTCCAGGCCCTCGGTTCCGTCAACAGCTTCAATCAACACCTTACCCATGCGCCCTGCGGCGCCGATGATTGCTACCCTCATCATGCCTGCCCTCAGAATTTCATTTCGTCGAAGAAGCTTTTCACGCCTTCAAACCAGGAGGTTTTTCGTGGGCCGTGCTGGTTCCCGTCGCCACCGTCCAGGGTCTGCTGAAACTCTTCCAACAGCTCTTTCTGGCGCTTGGTGAGGTTAACCGGAGTTTCCACAGCCACGCGGCACAGCAAATCACCGGACGGACCACCACGAACCGGGCTAACGCCTTTGTTACGCAGACGGAACAGCTTGCCAGTCTGGGTTTCCGGCGGAATCTTCAGCTTAACGCGACCGTCGAGCGTCGGCACTTCAAGTTCGCCGCCGAGGCTGGCATCGACGATACTGATAGGCACTTCGCAGTAGAGGTTACGGCCATCACGGGTAAAGATGGAATGCTCCCGAACCGCGACCTGCACGTAGAGATCACCGGAAGGGCCACCTTCAACGCCCATCTCGCCCTCACCGGAGAGACGGATACGATCACCGGTATCCACACCCGGTGGTACCTTGACGGACAGTGTTTTCTCTTCCTGGATGCGACCGGCTCCGTGACACTTCTTACACGGATTTTTGACGATCTTGCCGGAACCGCGACAGGTAGGACACGCCTGCTGCACCGTGAAAAAGCCTTGCTGCATCCGTACCTGGCCCATGCCATTACAGGTACCACAAGCTTCCGGCCGAGAACCCTTCTCGGCCCCGGTGCCGTCGCAGGTGTTGCACTCAGTATGGCCGGGAATGCGGATTTGAACGGTTTTGCCTTTTACCGCCTCTTCCAGATCCAACTCTAGCGTGTAGCGCAGGTCAGCCCCGCGTGTGTTGCGGCCACCGCGGCCGCCGCCAAAGATGTCACCAAACACATCGCCAAAGATGTCGGAGAAGCTGGCACCGCCACCGCCTCCGAATCCGCCGCCGGCAGAACCATCGACACCGGCGTGGCCAAACTGATCATAGGCCGCGCGCTTGGAGGAATCAGAGAGTATTTCATAAGCTTCGCTGGCTTCCTTGAACTTATGATCGGCGTCCTCATCATCCGGATTCCGGTCAGGATGATACTTCATCGCAAGCTTGCGGTAGGCTCGCTTGATCTCTTTTTCATCCGCTTCCCGGGACACCCCGAGAATCTCGTAATAGTCGCGCTTGGCCATGCTCTAAAACCCTGTTGGTAAAACGAGGAAAACGCGGGGGAGCTCCCGCGTTTTCCAACTGCCTGATGATCTTAAGCTTTATCGCTTGTCGTCGTCTTTGACTTCTTCAAACTCGGCATCAACGGCGTCGTCACTGGAACCGGACTGGGCGGCTTCTTCGCCTCCGGCCTGCTGAGCCTGTTCTGCCTGATCCGCATACATCTTCTGGGCCATTTCAGAAGACGCTTCCGTTAGCTTCTGGGTCTTGGCCTCGATGTCGTCCTTGTCGGAACCAGCCAGGGCTTCTTCCAACTCCTTGATAGCAGCCTCGATAGACTCCTTCTCACTGTCGGACACCTTGTCACCAGCATCGGTCAGGGTCTTACGCACGGTATGAACCATCGCGTCGCCCTGGTTGCGGGCCTGGACCAACTCTTCGAACTTGCGATCTTCGTCGGCGTTGGCTTCCGCGTCCTGAACCATCTTCTCAATTTCGTCGTCGTTCAGACCTGAAGACGCCTTGATGATGATGGACTGCTCTTTACCGGTCGCCTTGTCTTTGGCCGACACGTTCAGGATACCGTTGGCATCGATGTCGAAGGTGACTTCAATCTGCGGCGTGCCACGGGGCGCCGGCGGAATGTCCGCCAAGTCGAAGCGGCCCAGTGATTTGTTCTGTGTCGCCTGCTTCCGCTCACCCTGGACCACGTGAATGGTCACGGCGGTCTGGTTGTCATCCGCAGTGGAGAAAGTCTGCGACTTCTTGGTCGGGATGGTGGTGTTCTTGTCGATCAGTGGTGTCGCCACGCCACCCATGGTCTCAATACCCAGGGTCAGCGGGGTAACGTCCAGCAGCAGAACGTCTTTCACATCACCGGAAAGCACGGCCGCCTGGATCGCAGCACCCATGGCTACAGCTTCATCCGGGTTCACGTCTTTACGTGCTTCCTTACCGAAGAAGTTCTTCACTTTCTCCTGAACCATCGGCATGCGAGTCTGGCCACCGACCAGGATGACCTCATCGATTTCACCGATCTTGGCACCGGAATCTTCCAGCGCGGTACGGCAGGGCGCGAGACTGCGCTCAACCAGCTCTTCAACCAGTGACTCCAGCTTGGCACGGGTCACTTTCACGTTCATGTGCTTGGGACCGCTGGCATCCGCCGTTACGTACGGCAGATTCACGTCGGTCTGCTGGCTGCTGGACAGCTCAATCTTGGCCTTCTCGGCGGCCTCTTTCAGGCGCTGCATGGCCAGTGAGTCGCCACGCAGGTCGATGCCGCTGTCTTTCTTGAACTGATCGGCAAGATATTCGATCAGCTTCATGTCAAAGTCTTCGCCGCCCAGGAAGGTGTCGCCGTTGGTGGCCAGCACTTCAAACTGGTGCTCACCGTCAACATCGGCAATCTCGATGATGGAGATATCGAAGGTACCACCGCCCAGGTCGTAAACGGCTACCGTACGGTCACCGCTCTTCTTGTCCAGGCCATAGGCCAGAGCTGCTGCAGTCGGCTCGTTAATGATCCGCTTCACGTCCAGACCAGCGATTTTACCGGCGTCTTTGGTGGCCTGACGCTGGCTGTCGTTGAAGTAGGCCGGCACGGTGATAACGGCTTCAGTTACCTTCTCGCCCAGATAATCTTCCGCGGTTTTCTTCATCTTCTTGATGACTTCCGCAGACACCTGCGGCGGCGCCATCTTTTCGCCTTTCACTTCCACCCACGCATCGCCATTATCAGCCTTGGCGATTTTGTACGGCACCATCTTGATGTCTTTCTGAACCACATCGTCTTCGAAACGACGACCGATCAGACGCTTGATGGCATAGAGGGTATTGTTCGGGTTGGTGACCGCCTGGCGCTTGGCAGACTGGCCTACCAGCGTTTCGCCATCTTCGGTATACGCAATGATGGAAGGCGTGGTGCGGTCGCCCTCTGCGTTCTCGATAACCTTGACCTTGTCACCATCCATGATGGCAACACAGGAGTTTGTGGTTCCCAGGTCGATACCAATAATTTTACTCATGCAATTGCTCCAATTCGGTTGTTCAATTCAGTTCCGGCTGCCTTAAAAGTTGCCCCGGAGTACCGGTGCGCCGCCTGTTTACTGGCTATATTGGCGCGTTAATCTACTTTTCAAGCCTGCTCGTCGATTTTTGGTGCGTCATCGGCCTTGGCGACCACCACCATTGCGGGACGAACAAGGCGATCATTCAGGGTGTAGCCCTTCTGGACCACGGCCACGATACTGTTGGGCTCGGCATCAGGCGCCGGCACCATGGACATGGCCTCATGCTGCTGAGGGTCAAACGGCTCACCCACGGGGTTAAGCTGAACCACATTGAACTTGCCGAGACTGCCCATGAACAGATTGAGGGTCATCTCGACCCCTTCGCGTATCGAGGCCACCAGTTCGCCGGCATTTTCATGCCCCTCAGTGCTTTCAACCGCCTTTTCCAGGCTGTCAGCGACCGGCAGGAGCTCCTTCACAAACTTCTCCAGCGCGAATTTGTGGGCTTTCTCCACATCGATCTCAGCGCGGCGGCGAACATTCTGCATCTCCGCCTGGGAACGCAACATCTGCTCCTGAAACTCCTGCGCCTGGGCCTTCAGGGCCTCAATTTCGCTTTCCGGGCCGGCTTCGGCACTGCCTTCCGTCGCCGTTTCTTCTTCCGGAGCGGCTTCCACAGTGTCTTTCAACTCTTCTTCCACCTGTTCGTTACGATTCTCGTCAGCGCTCATGACTACTCCTGCTTGATCGTCGGCGGCCAGACGACCGGCCGGTTAACGTTTGGTTTCCGACCGCCAGAGGCCAGAAAAAACATGTTTGCGAACGGATATGGGGCCCGTATCGGATGTTTCAACCGTTGCGCGCCTCATTCATTCACAAATTGGCCAGCGATGTTTGCAAACTGGAAAAACCCTGTATATATTCACAGTTACTGTATGTAATCACAGTATTCAGGAATCGAGCGGAGGACCTCTGCATGCTCACACAGCTCACCGTTTCCAATTACGCCATTGCCGAGCGGGTCGAACTTCAGTTTGGAAAGGGCATGACGGCACTGACCGGAGAAACCGGTGCCGGTAAATCCATTGTCCTGGACGCCCTTGGCCTTGCCATGGGCGGGCGCGCCGACGCTGGCGCCGTACGCCATGGCGCCAAACGCGCCGACATCACCGCCACCTTCGACGTGTCCCGCATTGCCGAAGCCCGGCAATGGCTGGAAAATCATGAGCTCGACGACGACAACGAATGCATCCTGCGCCGAGTGATCAGCAAGGACGGCCGCTCTCGTGCCTACATCAACGGCCAGCCCTGCCCCCTCGCCCACCTGAAGGACCTAGGCAGCGCCCTGATGGACATCCACAGCCAGCATCAGCACCAGTCCCTGCTACGCAAGGAGACCCACCGCAAACTGCTGGACGAATTTGCCAACGCAGAAGAGCTGGGAGAACAAACCAGGGACGCCTGGAAGGCCTGGCACAAAACCCGCCAACGGCTGACCGAACGCCAGCAGAATGCCGATGAGGCAGAGGCCCGCCTGCAATTGCTGCGCTACCAGGTGGAAGAACTGGACCGCCTGGCACTGGAAGACGGAGAGCAGGAAGAACTGGAGAAGGAGCAGGAACAGCTCAGCCATGCCGACGCGGTACTACACAATAGCCATCAGGCGACCCTGCTTTGCACGGAAGACGAGAATAGCGCAGCGGATCTGGTGCGCCAGGCATTACAGCAACTGGAACAGTTGCCGGTGGCGGTACCGGCACTGACGGAAACCATCCAGATGCTGAACGAGGCCCAGATTCAGATCACCGAGGCTGGCGACAACCTGCGCCACTTTGTGGAAGATTACGACGCCGACCCAGCCCGACTGGCCGAAGTGGAAGAGCGCCTGAGTGCTATTTACCAGATGGCCCGCAAGCACCGAATCACACCGGAGACTCTCCCGGAATTCCACCAAAGCCTGAGCGCCGAGTTGGCGTCGCTGGACGACGGCGAAGGCAGCGTTGTGAAACTGGAAGCGGAGCTGGAAGAACAGAGAAGCCACTTCAATACACTGGCCACCGAGCTGTCGAATGCTCGCCAACAGGCTGCTGCCAACCTTGATCAGCGCATCGCGGAGGAGCTCGCCCAACTGAGCATGCCCGCGGTCCAGTTCGTCACCCATCTGAGCCGAAACAAGGGCGACGAGCCCGCACCTCATGGCCTGGAAGACATTGAATTCCTGGTCAGCGCCAACCCGGGCCAACCCGCACGCCCTCTAGCCAAAGTGGCCTCGGGCGGCGAACTCTCACGCATCAGCCTGGCCATTCAGGTGGTAGTTGCACAAACCTCCACCACACCAACACTGGTCTTTGATGAAGTGGATGTGGGCATTGGTGGCGGAACCGCCGAAGTGGTTGGCCGCCTGCTTCGCAGCCTGGGCAGCAATGGACAGGTTTTGTGCGTAACGCACCTTGCCCAGGTTGCAGCCCAGAGCCATCAGCACCTGTTCGTCAGCAAGTTTACGGAATCAGACGCCACTTACTCGAAGATTGAGTCACTGGACGACAATGGCAGGGTCAGCGAAGTGGCAAGAATGCTCGGTGGCGTGGATATGACCGAACACACCGTTGCCCACGCCCACGAAATGTTCACCAAAGGCCAGGCAACGCATCACTGAACAGCTTGATAGGTAAGCGTATTCCCCTCTCGATCCTGAGAGTTGTTGGGGCGGGCCAAAAACCCGCCCCTTTTTTTCTTTTTGCCCGGAACAAATACTGAATGATCAGGACTTGATGGGTTTGACGTAAAGAATCAGGCTGTGATCGACAATCTCATAACCTCGTTCTTTGGCAATCTTTTGCTGCCGCTCTTCAATCACATCATCGACGAACTCAATGACCTTACCAGTCTGAGTGCAGACCATGTGATCATGATGATCATCTCCAGCCATCTCAAATACGGCGTGACCACCCTCGAAGTTGTGGCGCAGAACCAGGCCAGCTGCCTCAAACTGAGTCAGCACCCGGTAGACGGTTGCCAGGCCCACGTCATCACCCTGTTCGAGGAGCTTTTTGTACACATCCTCGGCGCTGAGGTGATGCTCCTCGGAATTCTCCAGAATATTGAAGATCTTCACTCTTGGCAGAGTGACTTTAAGACCGACTTTTCGTAATTCGGTGTTTTCGGATGACATGTTACGATTCACTCTTTGGTGTGCCTCACGGCTTCCGGTATGATGAAGCCGCATGTTAACGGTCAGACCGTGTCACACCTGCCCCTGGCAGGCGATTTCAAGATAGAGGATTTCCCCCGGCGATGCAAAAGCTCACAGCTCTCATTCTAACTCTCATCATGGCTGGCTGTGTTTTCCCAGGCGTATACAAGATCAACGTACAACAGGGGAACATACTGACCGACGAAGAGCTGACATCACTGGCCGAAGGCATGTCCCGCAGCCAGGTCCACTCCCTGCTGGGGACACCGCTGATGACCAACCCCGCCGATCCGTCGCGGGAATACTACGTGTATACCTTCCAGCGCAGTGGTGGCGACATCAAGGAACAACGGGTCATCGTCTACTATGATAACGACCAGTATTCCCATTACGAAGCCCAACTGCTGGAAGAAACGCCCGCCTACTGAGCCGGCCTCAGCCCTTTTTCTTTGCCCGGTTGAGCCGGGCTTGCTTGGGATCGATCTGTAGCGGCCGGTACACTTCAACCCGGTCGCCGTCCCGTAATTCGTGGGCAGATGGGTTTTTGATCACCTTGCCGAAAACCCCCATATCGTCACTTTCCGGGTCGACCTCAGGAAATATGGCAACAATGCCGGAGCGCTTCACAGCCTCCACAGCGGTGGTGCCCTCTTCAACATTCAAGCTGATGATTTCCTGCCTGTCCGGCCGGGCAAAGGCCACCTCTACTCGAATCATTGTTATCCCCCGAGATAGACCTGGTCTGCGCGGCGGCAGAACGCATCCACCATGGTATTCGCAGCCTGATTGAAGACCGGCCCGAACGTCATCCTCGACAAGGATCCGGAAAACTCGAATTCCAGTGTGAGAATCACCTTGCAGGCGTTATTCTGCAAGGGTTTGAATTGCCAACGACCGCTAAGGTTGCGGAAAGGGCCATCCACCAGGCTCATTTCAATGGTATGCGGCAGATACAGCTGGTTGCGCGTGGTCAGCCGGTGACGGATACCACCTTTGGCAATATCCATGGATGCCATGATCTCGTGGTCTGTCTGCTCATGCACCTGGCTGGCCGAACACCAGGGAAGAAAGTCGGGGTAGCTGGCAACATCGTTGACCAAGTGGAACATGCGTTCCGCCGAGTGCATGACCAGCGCGGTCTTGTCGATCTGATGGGGCATTGGAACCGGACGTCCTGCTTGCGAATACTCTTGAGTTGAAGACCCTGCGAAAGGGGGTGCCCGTTAACCGGGACGCCAATATCAGACGCTATGATAAAGGATATCACCGTTGTTGGGGTCACTTTCCTGCCCCGCCGGGCCATTCTTACCGCTCTTCTCTCCCGGTTTGGCCCCTGGCTCGCCACCAGCGCCATCGGCCTCATGGTCGGAATCATCCGCATCGGGGGCGGCCGGTGTCATTGTACTTGGCGCCAACTCAGCGGAAGGTTCGCACCACAACCCGTTGCTACCGCTGTCGCACAAAGCCACCAGCGACGTGGCGGTGTACTGCAGGCCGATATACGCCACCACCAGTGGCAAAATCAAGCGCATCACCCAAAACCATATACGGCCAATCAGGCGTGGTGCCTTTCCCAGTATGGTGAAGGTCAGATTGCGGGTCAGGTACCAGCCTGCGAAGACGGAAATCAGGATACTCACCAGCGGAATCAGAAGGCCACCCGTGATCAGCTCAAGCCAGCGGAACAAGGTGCCCCCGGCAAAACGCTCGTCGGACCATAGATTGAAGGACAGCAACGACCCAAGCCCCGCCAGCCAGACCGAGCTGCCCATCAGGAAGGCGGACAAGCCCCTTGGTGCGCCTGTCCACTCCTGAAACCAACCGACTACCGGCTCAAGCAATGAAAGAGAGGTCGTCCACACAATCATGACGATGACCAGAAACACAGCCGTCACCAGAAACTGACTGCCCGGCAGATCCGCCAGGGCCACCGGCAGCGACAGGAACAGTAGCCCGAACCCTCGCTCGCCTTCCATGGAATGGCCATCGGGCGCCAACGAGTAAATCGCCAACCCGGCCCCGATGGCAATCAGGGTATCCATCAACACCACAGCCAGCACAGAACGCTTAAGACGAGTGTCCGCGGGTGTATAGGCACCGAACAGGGTCCATACGCCCATTCCGAGCCCAAGAGTGAAAAACGCGTGAAACAACGCTGCCCGCAAACTGTCCAGGGTCACGTCGGCGGGGCGGAAATCCAGCATGAAGTCCGACGCGCTGCGAAAATCCCCGCTCCAGGCGGCAAGACCGCAGAGCGACAGCAAAATAAGCATCATCGCCGGTGCCACCACCCGCACCGCACGCTCTACACCGTCCACCACACCCTGCATCGATACCCACACCACCAGCAACAGGAAGAACCCGTGCCAGCCCATGAATACGCGATAGTCCCGAGAGTCTGATACCAACGCCGAGAGGATACCTGCAGCTTCGGCCTCCCCGGCACCAATAAACCGCCCCATCGCACCATAGAACACATAGGCCAGAGCGATGGCACCGAAAACAGCCGTAAAGGAAAGCACCAGAAAAGCCGCCAGCACACCCAGCCGGCCAGCCCACATCCACGCCCGGGACCGACGCGCACTGCGAACAAAACCATCCATCGCCAGCACCAATCCGTGGCGGGCATATCTTCCCATGGCGGATTCGGTCACCATCAACGGCAGGGTCACCAACAACAGGCACGCCAGGTACAGCAATATGAACAACCCGCCGCCATGCTGGCCGGCCAGGTAGGGGAACTGCCACACGTTCGCCAGACCAAAGGTTGCCCCCGTCGCGGCCCAGAAAAAAGTGGTTGGCCGGGTCCAGGACCCGATTGGTGTTTCGTATGGAGTAGGCATTCCATTCCCTGACGACATCTCAGCGCACATTGTAGCGGAGGAATCACAACCCATACGACCATCAACTCAGTGAATCGCGCCGATTTCGTGACCAGTCTGGCACTCCTGGGCTACAATGCGCGCTTTTCCGGCACGATTACGCACGGTAAATTTTCTGTCCGACTCCGGATCAACGATTCATGAGCAAGAAGAAACCCGGCGCACCGAGCGCCACCATTGCCCTGAACAAAAAGGCAAAACACGAGTACCACATCGAGGAACGCTTTGAGGCGGGTCTGGCCCTGCTCGGTTGGGAAGTAAAATCCATCCGCGCCGGCAAGGCGCAGCTCACCGATGCCTACGTGCTGCTTAAGGACGGAGAGGCCTGGCTGCTGGGATCTCACATCATTCCGCTCACTGCCGCCTCAACCCACGTTATCGCGGACCCGACCCGAATCCGCAAACTGCTGTTGCACGCCAAGGAAATTGCCAAGATCGTCGGCAAGGTTAACCAGGCGGGCCACACCTGCATTCCGCTGGCCATGTACTGGAAGAAGAACAAGGTGAAATGCGAAATTGCCCTGGTGAAAGGCAAGAAGCTCTTCGACAAGCGTGCCACCGAGAAAGAACGGGACTGGAACCGCCAGAAACAACGCATCCTCCGCGAAACCAACGTCTGATCCGCTGGCCGGGCCCCGGGCCCGGCACCCTCACCGCTACCCGCAACTTGTGTCGCATCTGCATCCTCTTTTAGCCCCTCCCTGATCGGCCTATACTCGATCCCTTACCCCAATCCGCATACGGACAGCGGCTACCCAGGGACAGATGGGAACCAAAGGGAGCAAGTGATGACACACCGACAAACACCCATGTCTGCAGTAGATCGCTCGTGGCTACGTATGGAATGCCCCGAGAACCCCATGATGATTTCAGCGGTGCTGGTGTTTGATCAGCCCATTGCCCTCAAACGCCTCAAACGCACGCTCGACGAACGCTTTCTCACCTTCCGGCGCTTTCGACAACGCGTCGTCACCGAAGGCGACCGCACGTACTGGCAGGACGACTCACTCTTTCACATCGACAACCATATTCACGTTCTTGCCCTGCCCGGCGATGGCGGCAAACAGGAACTGCAAACACTGACCAGCGACCTGACCAGCACCTCACTGGATTTCCGGCGCCCGCTCTGGCAAATCCACTACATCGAGAATTACCAGGGTGGCTGTGCCCTTCTGGTTCGCATCCATCACTGCATTGCTGACGGCATTTCACTGGTTCGTGTGCTGCTCTCACTGACCGACAATTCACCGGAACCAAGGCTCAGCCGGGTATCAACATCCAGCCATACCAAGCCTCACGCACCTCAGGGTCTACGCCAGTTCGCCAGCCGGGCTTTGCACAATGGACAAACCGCCATCGACCAGGCAGGACTGTTTCTCAAGTCCATCCGGAACGACCCGGGCTACCCGTTCAAACTGGCCACCACCGCTGGCAACATCACCGTCGACCTGCTCAAGCTCGGCCTGGCCCCGGCGGAACCAGACACCTGCCTGAAAACACCCCTGAGCGGTCGCAAGCATGTCGCCTGGGCCGACCCGCTGAGCCTGGCCGAAGTGAAGGTGTGCGCCAGAGCCCTGCGCGGCACCGCCAACGATGTGCTGCTGTGTGCCGCCGCCGGTGCGTTGCAAAGGCATTTTATCGCCACTGGCGAGGCCACGCCGGAATGCGGCGTTCGCGTTGCCGTGCCGTTTAACCTGCGGCCGATGCGGCAACCCATCGAAACCCTGGGCAACCAGTTCGGGCTGGTGCTGGTCACCCTGCCCGTGGAGGAAACCGATCCGATCATGCGGTTCCGCCAGGTTCAGGAAAACATGAACCGCCTCAAACGCTCCTACCAGGCTCAGGTAACCTACAGCCTGCTCGACCTGTTCGGGCGCGGCCCGGATGTCCTTGAGCGGCGGGCGCTCTCCATGCTCAGCAACAAAGCCTCTGCGGTACTCACTAACGTGCCGGGCCCAAAAGAACCTGTATATTTGGCGGGAGCAAAGCTCACCCAACCCATGTTCTGGGTGCCCCAAAGCGGCAATATCGGCATCGGTTTGAGCATTTTCAGCTACGCCGGCACGGTGCAGTTTGGCATCACCATCGACAAGAACATCAAGGCCGACCCCGCAAACGTGATGGGGCATTTTCGCGACAGCTTTGCCGAACTCCTGGACGCCGCGTTGCACAACAGCGAACAGAACACCGCCCGGGCCGCCAGTTGATAGGTACAAATGACCACCCGACACCACAAAACAAAACCAGGAAAACCTTGAAGTTGGCGGAAGCAGCCACATATACTGTCGGTAAGGGGACGACATGGCTTCGACGCTGGTGGCGAACCCTTGGGTGCATGTCGAGATGGCAGCCAATCTCGTTAATCCAAAGCTGCAACGCAATAGTCGCAAACGACGAAAACTACGCACTAGCAGCGTAAGCTGCTAGTCGTCCTGACCGGGTCGCCCGTAGCCCGGAAGCAACATCTCAGGACGTCATCGCTTACGGGATGCTCCGTTTTCCAGAGTTCACTGGCTAACGGCTAAGATTTAAAGAACTCGGTTCTTGCACCCTGGCTCTCGGGTCGCTTGAACTTAAATCAATAGAGAGACGCTAAACATGTAGACCTCAAGGCTGAGTACTGGCGGACGCGGGTTCAATTCCCGCCGTCTCCACCAACCAAGAGTTTCAGGAGATCCATCGAGATCCACTGAAACGCCCCAAGGCCCCGGAAACGGGGCTTTTTTTATGCCTGCAAGGTCCATATTCATCCACTGGCTTCCACGCTCACTTGTGGGTAACATTGTGGGTAACAGCGCTTTTTCATGCTCCGTTACCCACAAAATGGATACCCATGGCCCGCCAGCTCAACAAACTCTCCGCGAACGAAGTGAAAAACGCCAAAGATTCCGGCAAGATGCGGAAGCTGGCAGACGGTGGCGGCCTCACCCTCGTTATTAAAGGTGAATCCAAGTACTGGTGGTTGCGGTACCGCTTTGCGGGTAACGAGAAGACCCTTTCGTTAGGTAGTTACCCACAAGTCTCTCTCGCAGCTGCGCGTAAGGCACGGGACGATGCCAGAGCATTACTACAGCAGAAAATCGATCCCAGCGCTCACAAACGCCAGGAGTCTACGCAGAGGGTATCCGATGGTGAAAACACCTTTCGCACCCTCTGTGAGGACTGGTACCAACAAAAGCACTCTGTAGAAGTCACAGAAGCGCATGCGGTCCGGAATTGGAGAAGGCTGGAGATCTACACCTTTCCTTTGCTCGCCAGACGTCCAATTCGCTCCATTCTGCCAGCCGACGTTCTACAAGTCCTGGATGGAATTGTCAGAAAGGGCAACGTAGAAACCGCTCATCGTGTCAAAACGCTAATCAGCTTGGTATTCCGTTATGCGGTGGCAACTTCGAGAGTCGATTCAGACGTTACCCGGGATCTGACCGGTTACCTACCCAACACACAAGTTAAGCACCAGCACGCCTTGGTTCGCCCTGATGAAGTCTCCCAGCTACTTAAAGACATCCATACCTACCAGGGCCACTTTGCTACGTCAGCCGCCTTGAGGCTTTCCCCACTGGTTTTTACGCGCCCAGGCGACACCCGGCAGATGCTTTGGGAACAGATCGATTTCGAAAGGGCTCAGTGGGAACTCCCAACAACGAAAAATGGCGCCCCTTTGATCGTGCCGCTGTCTGATCAAGCAATTGCCATACTGCGCGACGTAGAGCCGGTCACCAAACACCGAAGCCCATACGTGTTCCCAAATGCACGGGACGCCAAACGACCCATGAGCAACGTCGCTATAAAGGCTGCACTAGATCGCATGGGCTACGGAGGGAAAATGACCGCTCACGGTTTCAGAGCGGCAGCACGAACGCTTCTGCAAGAGGAGCTGAAGTACCCAGTGAACATTATTGAGATGCAACTGGGGCACCGAGTTGCCGATATGCATGGCAGAGCCTATAACAGGACGGAGTTTCTCGACGACCGCCGTTCAATGATGCAAGCCTGGGCAGATTACCTAGACGAACTCAGACAAGCTCCCTATGCCACACAGAAATAAATAACATGAGCTAAAATTTAAATGAGCGATCCAACGAATCCCCAAAACTATCCGCAGCAAACTCGCGCTCCCAAGCCGGCACCTCCCACGAAAGCCGATCAAGTAAGATCTATTGTCAACATCACGTTGTCGTTCACGCAAAAACGATTGCATAAAAACGGAAACGTTTATCTCGTGGACCCTCAAACCAGAAAGGTTTTCTTCATTGACGATGAAACAATTTTTAACAAGATTACCGAATTAGCGTTATACGAAAATAATATCGTTATTAGCAACTCAGCAATAGAAACTGCGAAGCGGATTCTCAAAGTTGAAAGTGGTGCTACTCCAAGCAAGATAAGTTACAGAGTTGGCATAGGGCAGCACGCCTATTTCCTAGACCTGGCTGACGGAATGAATTTCATCCAATATTCATCGGATGGAGCCAAACAGGTGCGACTAGATCCCCGCTCTATGCACCTCATAGATGTAGATTTTTTACGGCCACCCAACCTTTCCCGAATCGACGCTATAACTCAAGATAAACCAGATGTACCGGGAGATTTTCTTTCGAATTATGATGAAAAGGAGTTTTCTTATCAGCTATCAGGAAAAACACCTTACCTGAATTATTTATTAAGGCTCACCAACATCCCAGAAAAATACTATAGTACCATTATAACTTGGATGGTCTGCACACTTTTTCCCGAAACGGACCAAACGCTTCTGGAAATAACCGGCGAAGAAGACTCTGGAAAAAGCACTGCAGCTTGGATTATCAAAAGCTTGATAGATCCGTCGGAGAAAACATTAAGCGAACCTCCTAATTCGCCAAAAGATTTGCTTGCTATTGCCAAAAACAATTACATAATTGCAATAGATAATGCAGATAATCTTTCAGAAACTATGCAAAAACAAATTTATGAGTTATTAAGCAACGGAATACAAAGCCAAATCAACCACGGCAACTCAGGAAGCAATTGGACCGTCAATTTAAGGAACCCAGTTATCTCTGTTAGTACATCCTCGGCGCTCTCGAACCCACTTCTTTCCAAAAAAGCCATATCAATTGATCTCCCAAGTCTAGAGGAGAAAGCACTAAATGATAATGTTAAGATGCTATCTCAAGAAATGAACTCCCAAGCTTTACTCGAATTGGCAAAAATTGCAGCTGGCACACTTAAAAAGACAAGATCACCTGCACTCAGAATCAATAACGAAATATATTTCGACGACTTTGCATTAATGGGATCAATGGTCTGCAAATATTTTAACGCCAGCGCTGACTCATTCGCGAAAACACTTAACGAATTAAGACACGAAACCAACGAAGATATAATAGATGAATCTATTGTTGGCAAATATATTCTTTTATGGGCAGCTGAAAACCCAAAATACAAAGCAAATAAACCTTTAAATGACTGGCAAAAAGAACTCTTTAAAAACCTTTCAGAAGAAGACCGTAATGATTGGCCAAAAAGCACTCGGAAATTTGGTGCTGAATTAAAGAAAATTGCCCCTCGACTTAAGAAAAAAGGAGTCTTTTGCAAATCATTAGGAAAACACGGTTCTAATGTTCTTTGGGAGATCAGAGTCAGTTAGGCCACTTGAACCCGCGAAAGACGTTTACGACATGTAAGACTTCTTTTTGGATTTTAGCCAAAAATTTTTCCTTCCAAGGCCCGAAATAGGCCTAGTTCGCGCCGATTTTCTCACCAATTTACTGCGATTTTGTCTACACCGTCTAACCAACGCTCCACTAAGTTTGTAATTCTTTCCGCCTGAGCCGAACACACGGCTTCCTAGTTGAGCATCGATTAGCGCTCCAGCCCATGATCGTCAAAAAGCCCAGCTTCCGCCGCAACACCTCACTTTCTAGCAATACATAAATGGGGATCAATCTCCTTCGATACACTGGTATCTATTATTGTTTACACGTTCGCCAGATCCTTTGAACGCATACGCTTTGGAGGAAAAAATGAGAGTGCTAAGACTTAAGGACGTAATTGAGAAGACCGGCCTAGCCCGCTCGACTATTTATAAGTACGTTGACGCAGGAATTTTCCCAAAACCTATCTCTCTTGGAGGCCGATCGGTGGGTTGGGTTGACGCCGAGGTACACCAGTGGATTACAGAAAGAATTGAAAACCGCGATATTCAAAACCACCCGATGAACCATCATTCATTTGCTTAATCGATCCCCTCGGAAAATAATCGATCATTAAAATGATCTTGATATTTATGCAGAGTAACACCGCTTTGAAATTCTAAGGCTCGCTCGAGCAATCTGAACCCAAAATTCCGGGTGTATCGGCAAACTAGATGTAGGTTAATAATAATATTTATTTACCAGCGTCTAACAAGACAAATACTAACAAGATGATCAATACAACAGTGACATAACCAATTAAGAGATACCTCTATATTTAGAGCAGGTATTCTGGGCATTGCTGTGCCCATTGATCAAGTTTTGAGGATATCGTCATGTTTAATATTCCATATCTTGAAAGGCATCACCAAGATCCTAACCTGTGCATATACTACGAGCGTGATTACAATGGAATGCCAATTATTTGGCAAAGGGGTCCGTATATTTACAACTATCTCCAACGAATTGATGAAACCATCCAATCAGCATTAAATGAACACAGTACCATAATGGCTGTCAGGGTTGAGTTAAGACTTCCCACACAGTTTGACTGGATGAGGCAATCAGGAAGACCCATCTTCAGCCGCTTTATCGATTCATTGAAAGCAAAAATCAAAGCAAGGAAAGATAGGACAGAAAGAGGCGGTAGCCGATTTCACTCTACAACCGTGCATTATGTCTGGGTCCGAGAGTTTGGAGAAGAAGACAAGCCTCACTACCATTGCGTGCTGCTTTTAAATAAACAGACCTTTAGGGGCCTCGGCGAGTATAACCCTCAATCTAATAGCCTATACAGTATGATTGATAACGCTTGGCATAGCGCTCTTGGGCTCGA
Source organism: Marinobacter sp. B-12 (assembly GCF_056857915.1). NCBI lineage: Bacteria > Pseudomonadati > Pseudomonadota > Gammaproteobacteria > Pseudomonadales > Marinobacteraceae > Marinobacter > Marinobacter sp. B-12. Next base: position 142,682 of record NZ_JBSXOB010000047.1, read on the forward strand.
ACAAGGCCTCGCTGATGGGCTTGTGAGCATTCCTGGCAGGAAGGATTCTTCCAGTCCTATCTACTGGATTAGAAAAGGCGAAGATTACAGCGAACTCTTCTATCGAGTCAGTTACTTTGCGAAGCTCCCTACCAAACGATTCGGGTTAAATAGCCACAACTTTGGCACAAGCAGGATTCCTGGCAACTAAATCGACCTTTACTCTCTGCCCCCTCGCCTCCCCGCTTGGCCTACAAAATTGACCAACATGAAAAAAATCCAAACCAACCGTCAACAGCTGCGAAAGTCGCTGCGTATTTTCAGGGAAATGAAAACACAGACTATCGAGCAATAATGATTCGCGAGTGTGGGCAAAGAGTGAAACTTATCCATTTGGGCGTGTCTTGACCAATCCATACTTCCTGGCCCGGCACTCGCTCACTCATTATACCGACAGCGACAACACGAGAACGAGATCTCCCGCAAAACAAGGTCTCAGGAATGATCGAAAGTCACTATCCCCACTCGAATATGCAAACCTTCCTGAATATCGTCGAGCAATTAAAGGGTGTGAAGAAAGTAGCCCTGCATGGACCTGAGGGGACGCCAATCCAGCCCCTCGGCATTTCGCAGGCTGATGATCTCCGCTATGAGCAGGAGTACTCCGTTTCCCGGATTGGTGAGGACCTACCGGAAACCATGAGCGGAAACCGAGGCCTTGAGCTGCTGCCATGGAATTTGAAGGCGCAGCTCAAGGCGCGGTAATGTCAACTCGCGCTGCAAGTTAAAGATTACGAACGGCCCAAGCCAACTCCTGAACCGCTCTTGCACTGCTTGGGCTTGTCGGTACAACTACGATGCCCCTCCGGCCAGGGGCAGTTAACTTCCCGTGTTTTTTGCCACGCTTGAAGCCCCACCCCTCTTGAACCAGTTGTTTTGCATACTTGTTGACGTCTTTATCCGAGGAATACTTCATGCCACTCCCCCGCCGTTTCCGGGGTATCGGGAGCTGAACTTATCGACATCGAAGTTAACCTGGCTGAATGCCTTTTCAGCCCCAACCCAGAGGATAGGCTGGCTATACTCATAGCCTGCTGAGCATGGTGAGTTCTGAAAAAACCGGCCCTGGGGATCAACCATGATGTAGGACTCCACCATATCCTGGTTATCTTCAATCACGGCAATCTTGCGGTACTTTCGGTGGCGATTTAAAAAGAACTGAAATTCCTCATCTGTGATAGTCATGGACTGATCCGTCACAGGCAGAACCCTTAAAACCTTCCACTTGTCGGGCTGTATCAGCGATATCAGGTCCGAGAAATCATCCTGCCAGTTCACTCGATTAACAACGGTATTCAACTTGATCTTAATCGCTGGGTTCCGCTCCCTGATGACTTCAACAGCCTTTCGCAGCTGCTCCAAATCCAAGAACTCCCCTTGCGAGTTGATACGCCCAATAAGGCGGTTACTGAACGCTTGAGCTGAGTCGATGCTGATTCCTAGCACCTCCAGGCCCGCACCAATGCGACGGGCAATCCGCTCTGTCAGAAGAGAGCCGTTCGTTATCAGCGAAGCCCGAAGCCCAACCCGTCGCGCAAACTTAACAGTGTCCTCGACAACGGAGGGAAATAGCAGCGGTTCACCTCCAGCGATGTTCAACCGGGTGTTCGACCAGGCCATTTTCCAAGCCAGTGGGTTCCGGGAATTAATCGGATCGAAGAATCCTCGCAGCTCCGACAGCAGCTGATGTATCTGGTAGTCTTGCCGAATCAGATCTTTTACCGACTCATCGCGTTGCCAATGGGCATAGCAATACCGGCAAGAATAATTACAGGCTTCTGTGAGATGCCAGTTGATGACCAGCTGTTTCGGATTGTGCGCGTTGTAGTGCAACATTGTTTCCTCTCCTCGGTTTGACGACGTGAGAGCGAACAATAAGTTTTGAGTGGTTGGGTTAGTGGAAAACGCGTTCCCACCCCCCCCCTAAATGGAGAAGTTTTGGCCAACATTCCCTCAAAAGAGTCCGTCCTCGCCTTCATTCGCGACACCCTCCAAGCGGGCCCAGCCGACAAGAAGAGAAGAGAATTCGAGGAACTTCGACGAAAGAGCGACACCCAGCTCTCCACAACGGAAGATTATGTCGATGACTGTCACCGCCGGAGTAATACTGACCCACTAGCGCCGACTTAAAATTGACCCACCTGGGGCAAAATGGCCGCCTAATACCATGATCAGGGCGGCGGCCGATGTTGACTCAGGAGACACTTGTGGAAATTCATGTATTGCAT